>JALGWI010000042.1 GCA_025774245.1 bacterium | reverse complement strand
TCCCCCCGCCGCGCTCACGAGCACGTTCTGGAGCAGGCGTGAGATGTCCCTTCGCGGCGACGAGACGATCTTCGCAGTGATCCTCCGGACCAACCCCGCCAGGAGCCGGAAGAGAACGAGAATGAGAACGAACAGGAACAACTTGAAGAGCATCTTCGTCCCGGCGCCTTTGAACCAGTCACCCGCGTCGCCTATCCAGGCCCGGACGAGCCCGGATGCGACGCCGAAGTCGAGTATGTCGGCCGAGAGTTCACCCGTGGCGCGGATCAAAAGCTGGCGATACTCGGTAGTGTCGAGGCCGAGCCGTCCCATCATCGAGATGGTCGCCATCAGGTTTTCCCTCACGCCGTCCCGCCTCTTCTCGATCGCGAGGAGCTCAGCGAGCAGGGGCTCGGAGTTAGGTGTCAGTTCGAGGCGCTTCCGGAGCGTGACCGCCTGTTCCGCCACGAGAACGAACCGCTCCGCGACCGTCTCCGCCCGGTTCGTGAGGTGCCCGGCGAGGTAGGCGTGCTCGTCCTGGGTGTCGAGCCCAAGCTCGTCCATGAGCTCGAGCTCCTCCTGCATGATCGTGAAGATCCTGTTCAGCCAGACGTTGTCCTGGCTTATCTGCTCCTCCAGCTGCGGGAGATCCTCGGGTGCTGTCTCCGCACGACGAGACCGCAACTCCTTGATCTCCTCCTCGAGGTCGTCGATGTGCTCCCTGATGATGGCAGGGAGAAGCTCGAGCTGCGACTCCATCACGGTCCGGAGATCGGCGGCGTCGATCCCGAGTTTCTCCTGCTCGAGGAGGTTCCGAGCAGCCCCGTTGAGAGCGTCGAGGATCTGGAGTTTCACGTGCACGACACGTCTCTCCAGAACCTCGCGGTCGTCTCCCGTGGCCGCCTCGGCCTCGGTCGTGAGCGTACCGACCTCCTCCCGCTTCGCCCCGATCGTGGAGAGCAGCGTGTCCGCCTCGGCCGCAAGCTCGGCTGCCCGCGCGTCGGTATCCCTGCGACTTTGAGCGTGCCCCGGCACCACGGAAACCAGCACAACAGCCAGAACAAGCAGCAGGAGAACGGAGATCGTAGTTGTTCTTCTCATGTGATCCTCCCGGGTCGACCACCCGACATTCTGCCTACTCCGATGAGACGAGCGCGTCCAGGACGTCTTCGACGAACGCGATCGTCGCGAACCCGTGCGACAGGTTGAGAAGCGTCGCGAGGTGGAACTCCTCGCTGTAGCTCACCGTCGCATCGACGGGGAACGTCACATCGAACCCGCGCACGTACGCCGCACGCGCCGTCGTCTCGCAGCAGAGGTGCGTGACGACACCGGTGATGACGACGCGCTCGACGCCGCGCTCTCGGAGCATCTCCTCGAGCTTGTTCCCGTAGAGAGCATCGTACTGCGTCTTCGCCACGACCGTCCCGAGCGAGGTATCGAGGTCCGGCGTGATCTCACTCCCGAGGCTCCCGGTCTGGATGAGATCGCCCCACCAGCGCCCGAGCGCTCCCGCGTCCTTCGACGTATTGCCGTGGCGGGTGAAGAAGACGGGCAGATCGGCCACGGCGAACGCCTCGGCGAGGGCGCGAATCTTCTCGACGATCATCTCTACGCCGGACACGTGCGCGTGCGAGTCGGGATCGACGAAGTAGCGCTGCATGTCGATTGCGATGAGCGCGGTCTTCCCCGGCGTGAGAATGGCGCGGCCCGGCTCGACCGAGAGCTCCACGAACTCGCGAGCCCTGTTCCGAAACGAATCAGTTGTCAGGTAGATCTTCGACACGACTGGAATCCGGATCAGGCGGAAGGCTCGTCGTCCGCGGCACTGGCCGACGGGACTTCATCCGAAGCGGCGTCGACCCCCGCCGCCGCGGCCTTCGGGGTCTCTCCGGTCAGCTTCTCCCAGCCTCCCTGGATCACCCGGTAGAGCACGGGCATCGTGAAGACGCCGATCACGGTCGCGGCGAGCATGCCGCCGAAGACAGCGGTGCCGAGCACGCGCCGGCTGTTCGCACCGGCGCCGCTCGCGATCACGAGCGGGAAGACGCCCAGGATGAACGAGACCGCCGTCATGAGGATCGCTCGGAACCTGAGATCGGCCGCCTCGACCGCAGCGTCGATGACCGAGAGCCCCTCCTCGTGACGCTGCTTCGCGAACTCCGCGATCAGGATTGCGGTCTTCGCGGAGAGGCCGATCAGGAGCACGATCCCGATCTGCGTGTAGACGTCGTTCACGAACCCACGCATCCCGATCGCGAGCATGGCCCCGAAGATCGCCACGGGGATACCGATGATGATCGCCATCGGCACCGCCCAGCTCTCGTACTGCGCCGCGAGGAAGAGGTACGCGAAGACGAAGGCGAGGATGAAGATGAACGCGACCTGCGCGCCCGCTTCGATCTCCTGATAGGTCATGCCCGTCCACTCGTAACTCATCGACTGCGGAAGCGTCCGGTCGGAGATGGCCTCCATTGCCGCGATCGACTGCCCGCTCGAATACCCGGGCGCGGGGTTCCCGATGATCTTCGCCGTCGGATAGAGATTGTAGCGGAAGACGGTCTGTGGGCCGGCGACCTCCTCGACCGCGAGAAGCGTACCGAGCGGGACCATGTTCCCCTGGGCGTCCCTCACCTGGAGCCGGCCGATGTCCTCGACCGTGTCCCTGAAGCTCTGGTCGGCCTGCGTGATCACGCGGTAGATCCGCCCGAACGCCGTGAAGTCGTTTACATACATCGAGCCCAGATACGCCTGAAGCGTGTTGAAGATCGTCTGGAGAGAGACCCCGAGCTTCTTCGCCTTCACGCGGTCGATGTCGAGGTAGAGCTGCGGGACGGTCGCGCGGAAACTCGAGTTCACGCGTGTCAGGACGAGATCGGCGTTCCCCTGCTGGACCAGATCGTCCGCCGCCTGCTGAAGCCCGACCAGGCCGACACCCCCGACGTCCTGGAGCTGGTAGGTGAACCCGCCGGTCGCGCCCAGTCCCATGATCGCGGGCGGGATGAACGCGAAACAGACGCCGTCCTGGATCTGCGCGAGCTGCCCGTTGGCGTGCCCGAGGATCGCGGCGAGCTGCGTCGACTTGTCTCCCCGCTCGCCCCACGGTTCCAGGGAGACGAACACCGCGCCCATGTTCGACGCCACGATTCCGTCGATCATGGAGAACCCGCCGATCGTCACGTAGTCGGCGACGCCGGGCGTGCCGGCGAGGATCTCGCCGATCCGGTCCATCACCTCGCTCGTTCGCTCGAGCGTCGCGCCGTCCGGAAGCTGTGCGCTCACGAGGAAGATACCCTGGTCCTCATCGGGAATGAACCCCGAGGGAATGCGGCCGAAGAGGACCACGAGGAGCACGACCAGCGCGCCGAAGAGCGCCATCGGCAGGCCGAATCGTGTGACCGATCTCCGGACCGTCCCGGTGTAGCGGCTCCGCACCCGCTCGAACCCCGAGTTGAACTTCGCGAAGAACCCCGTCTGGACGGGGGTCGGGCGGAGCAGGATACCGGCGAGGGCCGGCGCGAGGCTGAGCGCGCACACGGAGGAGAGCACGGTCGCGCCGGAGATCGTGAGCGCGAACTGGCTGTAGAGCCGGCCGGTGATCCCGCCCATCATCGCCGTCGGAACGAAGACCGCGAGGAGCACCGCCGTCGTCGCGATGACCGGACCGGTGACCTCCCCCATCGTCTTGGCGGCCGCCTCCTTCGCCGAGATCCCCTTGTTCGTGTCGAGGATGCGGACGGTATTCTCGACGACGACGATCGAGTCGTCGACCACGATCCCGATCGCGAGCACCAAGCCGAAGAGCGAGAGCGTGTTGATCGAGACGCCGAGGACGCCCATGATCGCGAACGTCCCGGTAAGCGACACGAGGATAGCGATCGACGGGATGATGGTCGCCCGGAAGTCTTGGAGGAAGATGTAGACCGAGAGGATCACGAGGATCATCGCGATCAGGAGGGTCGTCAGGACCTCTTTGATCGAGGACGAGATGAAGAGCGTCGTGTCGTATGGGATCGAGTACTCAAGACCCTCCGGGAAGTCCCTGGCGAGTCGGTCCATCTCGGCCGTGACCCCGCTCGCCACGTCGAGAGCGTTCGCGCCCGGAAGCTGGTAGATGGCCATCGCGATCGACGGCGCGCCGTTCAGCTCGACGTACCAGTCGTACGTCTCCGCCCCGAGCTCGACCCGGGCGACGTCCTTCACTCTGAGCGCGCGACCCTCCTCGTCGGTCTTGATGACGATGTCGCCGAACTCCTCCGGAGTCGAGAGCCTCCCGAGCGTGCGGACGACGTACTGGAACTCCTGCCCCGGCGGGCTCGGAGGAGCCCCGATCTGGCCCGCGGCGACCTGGACGTTCTGCTCGCGGATGGCGCTCGCGACGTCGTCCGTGGTGAGTCCCCGTATTCTGAGGAGCTCGGGGTCGAGCCAGACTCGCATCCCGAAGTCCTTGGCGCCGAGGACCGAGACGTCGCCGACGCCGGAAACGCGGCCGAGGACGTCCTTGATGCGCGTCGTGATGTAATTGCTCATGAAGATCTCGTCGTAGCGTCCGTCCGGCGAGACCAGGTTGACCATGAAGACGATGCTGGTGGATTTCTTCTTGATGACGATCCCGCGGCGCCTCACCTCTTCGGGGAGGCGTGCCTCGGCGATCGCCACGCGGTTCTGGACGAGAACCGTCGCCATGTCGATGTCGGTGCCGATCTCGAACGTGACGGTCAGCTCCATCGACCCGTTATCGGAGCTCTTCGAGGACATGTAGATCATGTTCTCGACACCGTTGACCTGCTCCTCGATCGGCGCGGCGACCGTCTCCGCAATGACGTCCGCGCTCGCACCGGGGTACGAGGCGGACACCACGACGGTCGGTGGCGTGATGTCCGGGGTCTGCTCGACAGGGAGGCCGGGGATCGAAAGCACGCCGACGAGCGCGATCAGGATCGCGATCACGGCGGCGAAGATCGGGCGCTGTACGAACATGTTCTTCATGGCGTGGTGTGCTCTCCCTGCCTCGGTCAGCGCTCCATCCGGAGCGCCGCTGCATCTACCCCGAGACCTCCCGCTGCGCCTCCTGCGGCGTCACCGGAAGCCCCGGCCGCGCTCGCTGGAGACCGTTGACGATGTAGGTCTCGTGGGGCGAGATGCCATCCTCGATGGCGCGCATCCCATCGTAGAGCGCTCCGGTCCTCACGGGACGGTTCTCGACGACGTTGTCCTCACCGACGACGAGCAAGTACTTGCCGGCCAGGTCGGTCCCGATCGCCCGCTCCTCGACGAGGACGGCGCTCATCACGACTCTGCCCGGAACGCGAACACCGACGAACATCCCGGGGACGAAGAGGAGATTCCTGTTGGGCAGTTCGCCTCGCACGAGGATCGTTCCCGTCGACGTGTCGACCTGGTTGTCGATCCAGTCGATCACACCCTCGTGGGGGTAGCCGTCCTCGCCCCCGCGGGCGGCGAAGAACGGGTGCGTCCCCATCTGTTCCCCGTCGAACTTGTGCGCTTCTCCCAGGAGGCGAAGGAGCCTCGTCTCGCTTATGTCGAAGTAGACCCGGATCGGCTCCCAGTTGACAACGGTCGTGAGGAGCGTTCTCTGAACGCCGCCGACGAGATTCCCAACGTCAACCATGCTCCGCCCGGTGGTGCCGTCGATCGGCGAGCGGACCCGGCAGTAGCCGAGGTTGAGTTCCGCCGTCGTGAGCGCGGCCCGCGCCTGCATGAGACCCGCCTCGGCCCTGGCGCGACCTGCCGTCTTCGCCGTCACCTCCTGCTCACTCACCGCGTCGGTCTTCGCCGCCTCGAGCACTCGTTCGAGGTCGGAGACCGCCTGCTCGAGCTCGGCCTCGGCGGCGGCCAGACGCGCCGCGGCCTCGTCGCGGGCGGCCTCGTAGGGCTCTGGGTCGATCACGAAGAGGAGGTCTCCCTCCTCCACGTCGGTCCCCTCCCGGAACTCGATGCTGTCCAGGAACCCGTCTACCCTCGCGCGTATCTCCACCGACGCGATCGCCTCGGTGCGTCCCGTGAAGTCGGCGTACGGCGTCACGTCCTGAACGACGGGCTTCGCCACGGTCACGAGGGGTGGCTGCTGCACCTGCGCCTGCTCTCCCCCGCACCCGGCGAGTAGCGCGACAGCGAGGACCAAGCCAATCGCGGCTCGCGTGTGCTTGCGGTGTCCTTCATTCGGAATCATCGTTCGGCTTCCCCTTCGTCAGGTTCTTCGAGCTCGGCGCCCTCCGCCTCGGGTTCGGGCGGCGCACCCCATCCTCCGCCGAGCGCTCTGTAGATGCGGACCACGTTCGCTGTCACGAGGCCCTCGCTCTCGGCGAGCGAGTCCTCCTGCTGGAAGAGGGAACGCTCCATGTCGAGCACGGTCTGGAAATCGGTGAGCCCGGTGCGATAGAGCGTCCTCGCAAGCTCCACCGAAGCCTGCGCGGCCTCGACCGATCGGACGAGGGCCCTCTGCCGCTCGTTCTCCTGCGCATAGGCAACGATGGCGTCCTCGAAGTCCCCGAGCGCCTCGAGGACGGTCTTCTCGTAGAACGCGAGCGCCTGCTCGGTCCTCGCATCCTCGACCTTGATCTGGTTCCGGATGCGCCCGCCGCTGAAGATGTTCCACCGGAAGACGGCGCCGAGGCTCCACACCGACGTTCCGCTCGTGAAGAGATCGCTGCCGGACTCGTAGAGACCCTCCCACCCAATCGAACCGGGCAGGTGGAACGACGGGTAGAGTTCCGCTGTCGCGACACCGATGCGCGCGGTCTGGGCGGCCAGCTCGCGCTCGGCGACGCGAATGTCCGGACGCTGCCGGAGAAGGTTCGCGGGTATCCCCACGAGCACGGTGTCCGGCACGTCCGGAATCGGGAGCGGCTCGAGGAGTTCGTCTCTGAGAGCGCCGGGGGGCTCCCCCAGGAGAATGGACATGCGGTGGATCGCCTGCGCGATCGACGTCCGGAAGATGGGAACCGTCGACTCGGTCGTCGCGAGGTTGAGCTCCGCCTGCCTGAGGTCGAGCGACGGAACGAGCCCCGCCTTGTAGCGGTCCCCGACAAGCTGGAGGGTCTGCCGCTGCGCCTCCGCGTTCGCCAGCGCATACCGGAGCCGTTCCTGCTGCGTCCGGAGGTTGACGTAGGCGGTTGCGAGCTCGGCGTACAGGAGTACCAGAACGTCGCGGTACGACTCGACGGAAGCGGCGAAGGAGGCGTCTGCCGACTCGACCTGGCGCGCGATCCTCCCCCAGAAGTCGAGCTCCCACGACGCCTCGAGCCCCGTGCCGTAGAAGTCGCCGACCCTGTCGTCCGGGTCGGGCGCAAAGTCCCCGCTCAGCTGTTCGCGCTGGAAGGACCCGTAGCCGTCGATGTCGGGCCATCGTCCGCCGGTCGCGATCCCGTAGCGCGCCTGCGCCTCGCGGACCCGCCCGGCTGCGATCGCGAGATCGCGGTTCCCGTCGGTCGCGCGGAGGATGAGGCTGTTCAGGACCGGATCGTCGAGGGTCGTCCACCACGTCTGGAGGTCCGCCTCGCCCTCTGCCAGCCCTTCCGTGAGCTCCTGGCTCCAGACGTCGGGAACGTCGGGCAGGGGGGATTCGTAGTCGGGACCGACGCGCATGCAGCCGGGAAGCTGAACGAGAGCGAGTGCCAGCGCGATGAGGACGACGACCACACGGAGGGCGCCCGCTGGCCGATCGAACGGACCAAGGCGGCTCCGCCGACGGGAGTGGCGGGCGCTCGGACCGGATGTCGTGTCCGCGGCGCGGGGACCACGCACATCTCGCCTCTCGGATGAGCTTGATTTCGCAGAGTGTCGAGCGAACGTCCGCTCATGATACAGGATTGGGGGCGGCCTGCGCCAGAGCCTTTGTCCTGAAGGAGGGACGCACCCGGCCCCCGCCAGACGGGATACGGCAGACCTCCCAGGCGCGTTGACACCTGTCGCGGAGTCCTGTACCGTCTGCGCCAAGTTGACCCCACGCGGATTCCCATGAACCGAGGTGTCGCCCATGCCGGAGAAGAAAGCCAAGTTGGGGCTAGTCGGCCTGCTCTTGTCCCTGCTCCTCCTGTACGGTCTGTATCCACTCCTCAGAGCGTCGCCCCTGGGCGGACTCTTCGTGAACCTGTTCCTGTCCGCGACGTTCTTCGCGGGGGTCTACGCGGCCGGCGCCACGAAGCGCGGGATGATCATCATGCTCTTCCTGGGTGGACCCGCGTTCGTTCTGGCTTGGCTCTTCCAGCTCCGGCCGTGGACCCCGCTCGGTGTCGCCGCGGTTCTCCTCTCCATGACCTTCGTCGCGTACATGATCTATCTCCTCCTGCGGGCGATCCATCTGGCCAGGCGCGTGACCTCGGACCTCCTCGTCGCCTCCGCATGCGTGTACCTTCTCATCGGTCTCTTCTGGGCGTTCGCGTACATTCTCGTCGTCGCGGTTCAGCCCGGAGCGTTCCACGCGCCGCACGTCGCTCAGCTGATACAGGAGGGCGGCGTCCGAATGGTGGGCATCTCCGTCTTCCTTTACTACAGCGTCGTATGTATGACCACCCTCGGGTTCGGGGACATCGTGCCGGTGACCCCGATCGCGCAGACCCTCTCGTCCCTCGAAGCCATCGTAGGGCAGCTCTACCTCGCGATCCTCCTGGGGCGCGTCGTCGGCATGTACGTCGCCCACTCGACCACCGCGGCCGCCCGCGAGTCAGGAGACGCGTGCGCGGAAGAAGAGTGCATCCGGTGACGGGTTTGACCTCGCGCGTCCGTTGACAGCCGCGGGATCCTCCCGTAGGCTGGCGCGTCGATCCCTAACGGCAGACACGCACTCTGGCCGCGACTCCAGCAGGATTCGCGAGGAAACAACCATGACGAAGTGGTTCCAGCGCAGGGATTTTGTCTGGCTCTTCGGAGCTCTTCTCCTTCTCTACATCGTCTATCCGTTCTTGCAGAAGCACTGGCTGGCCGGCGCCGTCCTCAATGTGTTCATCTCGGGCTCCCTCCTTGCGGCTGTCTTACGCACAGGGTGGCGCAGGTGGCGAATGCGCCTGTCGATCGTCCTGGGCATTCCGACGCTCGCACTCATCTGGGTATCTCATTTCCACCCCTCGGACGCCGTCATTCTCGCCAGGGCCATCTTCGAAGCGGCCTTCTTCGCCTGCACGGCCACCCTGATACTGGAGACCATCGTCCGGGCCAAGAGAGTCACGCGGAACGTGGTCTTCGGCGCCGCCTGCTTCTACCTGCTTCTCGGACACATATGGACGTTCCTCTACGTCTTCATCGAGTCCGTCGTCCCGGGCTCATTCCAGCTGCGATCGCTCGAGAGCATGGTCGAGATCTCGGCCAGAGGCCAGGCCCTGATCGCGGAGTTCATGTACTACAGCGCCGTGACGCTGACGACGGTTGGGTACGGCGACATCACCCCCATCACTCCGGGTGCCCGCATGGTCTCGTCGCTCGAGGCGATGGCCGGCCAGCTCACCGTGGCCTTTCTCATCGCCAGGATCGTGGGGCTCTACGTCGCCCACAACGTGGCTCCGCCCGCGTCTGCTCGAGGGGACTCCGTTTGAGCGACGTGAGCCGATGCCGACTTGACCGTCCACCGGTTGAGCATTAGACTCCACGGTCAGCGGAGAGAAGGAACTGATCACCATCACAGGAGGGAGCGTATCATGACAACGCATGCTGGTGCCTGGCGCAGGACCGCCCGCGCGGCGGTCATCGTGGTCGCCCTGGTCGCGGTAGCTCTGGTTCCCAACCTCGGCTGCAGCTACTTCGTGCCCCATACGACCGCGAATGTGAGCCCATTTGCGGATCAGATCGTCGCGATGTCTGCGCAGGTGGACGAGAGCCTCGGCCAGGGCCGCGCGGTATACACGCGCCACCTCGCCACAGGACCTGAAGTCACGAACTACAAGGAGCTCCTGGGGGAACTCCAGGACGTCATCAAGGGCATCGTCGCATACTCGTTCCAGGTCGTCATCGTTGCCGAGTCCGGGCTACCCGATGAGGAGAAGGCGCACGAGATGGCGAAATTCCTGGACGGGCTCCGCGACCGGATGGACGACCACCCCAGCGCCCGTTTCTCCCTCTCGGCAGCCAACATCGACACGATCATCGCGGGGGTGAGAAGGGCGGACGACCTTGTGGCGTCACTCCGCGCCGCCCAGCCGCTCGCAGACGATGCCGGTCATGCGGCGATGGCAGTCACCGACGACCTCAAGGTAGCATTGGCCAAGGCAGAGGATGAGATTATGGCCGCGATCCTGGAGAGGAACGCTGCCGTCTTCGCCTACTCGGGAGCTTTCAGGCGTCAGCACTCCTCTGTGCTCTACGCTCTCGCCCTCGTCGACGAGTACTGGAAGGGCGACTTCGAGACGTTCGACGCCCTCAGGGACAGTATGCCTATCATCTTCGGGAACCTGCCCCCCACGGCGCAACTGACCGTCCAGGACGTCTCCGACATCGAACGGCGCCTCTTCGATCGACTCCACAGCATGGACGAGGTTCGGCAGTCGCTTGAATGGGATCTCAACTTGTATATCGAGCAGATCCAGGAGATCGACCGGCTCGTCGCGACGAACGAGCGGGCATTGGGAATAGCTCGCCTCGCGCTTCACATGTGGATCAAGAAGCACCGGGAGCTCTCGGAGGGCATCACGAAGCCCGCCACGTTCGACATGCTCGACATCACGAAGTCGCTCGTGGGCTCGGTGCTCTGACCTAGCCTGGCGCGCCCGACGCGCTTCCCCGCACGCGTCGCGTCGAGCACATCACTCCGACAAAACTCGAGCCCGGATGCCTGGCATCCGGGCTCGATCATGAACACCGCGCTCACGGGATCGGAGTGACCGGAGGAGCGGCGGACCGGACCCCACCTATTCCGGGTTATCCCGACCACCGTGAGCGCGACGAGCCGCCGGCGTCCTCGCTGTCCTCCAGAAACACCCGCCCGACGGAGAGGATCTGACTACAACGAGGAACCAGCGGCCCGCCTGTCCCAGTGCGAAGGAGAGCCTGGGAGAGAGCTCCTTGTGGGCACCAGTGGAGCCCGGGCTGGAGATCGGGCCCCACCGGCTACCGGTCCGAGACCCTGCGTCAGCCGCAGCCCGGCCCGCGCTCCTACACGACGGGCCGAGCTGTCAAAGAACGCAGCGCTGTGCTTCGCGTCTCAAGCGCTCGGCACTGAACCCCCCCGTGAGTCTCCAAGCGCTGCACCCCCCTCAACCGCAAGGTCTGTGCCAGTCGGGCGCGATCGACCGTCGGTGAGAACGAAATCACTGTTGCGCTAACAGCGTGTACGTTGGGAAGTTACGGAGCTGTCGCCTGTACCCTTGAGCCGCCCGAAACCGCCACTTCGAAGCGACACAGACACCCCAGGATGGCGAGCGCCGTCCGTCGCTCGTATCTCCATTGTCCGCAGCGCGTTACGGGAACGTCGAGAACACGACAGGGGGGTCGCGTTCGTGACGCCCTAGGACCCGTCCTGTCGTGACTCAGTCCTCAGTCCGGAGCCCGGTCGAAGTCAAAGAGAAGGGCCGGGCGCGTGGTGCACCCGGCCCTCGTGATGTCAGATGTTCGGCGTGGATCACTCCATGCCGTACTTCGCGAGCTTCGTGTAGAGGCCCGTCCTCGAGAGCCCGAGGAGCTTCGCGGCCGCGCGTTTGCTCCGGCCGCTCCGTTCGAGCGCCTCCCGAATGCGGTTCCGCTCGAGCGCCTCCACCTCCTCCTTGAGCGAGAGAGGGTGTGTCCCGTCCCGCCTGCCCGAGCGCAGGATCTCCTCGCGCCTCGCCGCAAGCTCCGGGCGGATCTCGTCCAGTCCGATCACGCCGCCCTCTTCGCAGAGCGCCACGCCGCGCCGGACCTCGTTCTCGAGCTCGCGGACGTTGTTGCCGCGCCAGTCGTGCTTCAGAAAGAGCTCACGCACCTCCGGACTGAACCCGTCGACCCGCTTCCCCTCGAGCCTCGTGTAGCGATCGAGGAAGTGCTCCATGAGAGGGGGGATGTCCTGTGGTCTCTCACGGAGGGGAGGAACGTCGATGACGAACCCGCAGAGCCGGTAGAAGAGATCCGTTCTGAATCGCTCCGCCGCGACCTCTGCCCTGAGGTTCCGATTGCTCGCGGAGATGATGCGGGCGTCGCTCGTTCTGTTGCTGCTCTCCCCGACCCGCCGGTACTCGCCGCTCTGCAGGAACCGGAGAAGCTTCACCTGGAGCTCCAGGCTCATCTCCCCGATCTCGTCGAGGAAGAGCGTTCCGCCCTTCGCGACCTCGACCATTCCCTCGCGGTCCCGCGCCGCGTCGGTGAACGCTCCCTTGGCGTGGCCGAAGAGCTCGCTCTCCTGAAGCGTCGGGACCACGGCCCCCGCGTTCAGGGCGACGAACCTGCCCGTCGCGCTCCTGCCACCGTCGTGGATCATCCGCGCAACGACGTCCTTACCGACGCCCGACTCGCCGAGGATCAGAACCGGGATGCTGCTGTCCCTGAGACGCTCGACGTCGTCGAGGATCGCGAGCATCCTCGGGTCGCGCGCGACCACCTCGGAGAGCGCTGTAGCGTCGTCCTGACGATGGGGGTCGGCCGGGTTCAGGCGGTGCCGGGCCTTCGCGCCCGCGTGCGCCAGCCCAAGCATCCCAGCCGCGGCGCCGACGAACTCCACGTCGGCCGCGCCGAACGAGGCGGCCCGGGCATCCTTCAAGCGATCCGCGTAGAGGACGTACTCCGTCTCGCCGTCCGGTGGGGGTGCCGCCGGGACGAGCGCCATCGCGGCGACCGACGAGGGGGCCGATCCGTCTGACGACCACCGTCCACCGGCGACCACGGGCCGGAGCGGACCAGGACCACCGACCGCCAGGCGGACGAACCGCTTGACCTCGGCCAGCCTTCTCCCCGTCCTGTCGACCGACGTGGCAACCATCGCGGTGCCCTCGTCGACCGCGAAGAGGACGAGGCGGTCGGCCGAGACCGCTTCGGCGACGTTCGAGGCGAGTCGGTGGAGGATGTTCAGGTCGGGCTGTGCCGTCTGGAGATGGCGATAGCCGTCGGCGATCACTGAGTACCTGCTGGGCGACGCTCCCCCGGCCAGGGCGAGTTCGTGGTCGAGCTCCGCCAGGAGCGCGTCCGACTCCGCCAGACCGGCGCCGTCGCCCGCCCGCTCGAGCTCCGGACGGATCCGCGCGAGCCAGGAGCGCGCGCGGCCTCGGAGCCCGGCCTTCTGAAGCGTTTTCGCCCGCTCGAGCCGGCACCTGGCGACCCAGAAGTCGGCCCCGAGCGTCTCGAAGAGCTCCTCGGCGGTCGACAGAACACCTTCGATACACTCGACCGGAAGGTCGTCAGGCTGCGAGGACTCCCTGAGCCCCACGCCGTTCGCGAGGGCCGTCCTGGCGAGCTCGAACGACTCGCCCGTTCTGCGAAGGAGTTCCTCGGCGCTGTCGATCGACGCGCGCGCGGCGGCCCGGTCTCCCCGAGCGTAGGCGATGCTCGCCAGCACTCTGAGCGTCGCGCCCTCCTCCAGGCGATCCCCGATCTTCCTCGTGAGCGCGAGCGCCCGCGCCCCGTCTCGCTCGGCCTCGTCGATCCTGCCGAGCTTGAGGAGCGCCTCGGCGCGCCTTCTCAGAACCTCGCCGATCACGTCGCTGTTCGAGGAGAGCCGCTGGGCGCACTCGAGCGCATCGGCGAGCGTCCCGAGCGCCTTCCCGTGATCGTTCTGGTCCATCTCGAGCTCGCCCAGAAACTCGAGGGCGAGCGCTTCGGATCTGCGGTAGCCGGCCCGCCTGCTCGTCTCGAGAACGTGCTCGAAGTGCTTCCTCGCCCTTCCCCACTCCCGACGGACGCGGCAGAGGTTCCCGAGCGCCGACTCGATGCCGACCAGGTCGCGCGTGGCGCCGAGCCTCGAGTAGATGTCCCAGGCTTCCTGGAGGCACTCCTCCGCCTCCGCCCAGCGGGAGAGCCGGTAGTGCGCAACACCGAGGTTGTTCAGGCGCCGCGCGATCGAGGCGGGCCTTCCGAGCTTGCGGTCGATCACGAGCGCGCGCTCGAAGTACTCGACCGCCGCGGCGAGATCTCCCGATCGCTTCGCCAGAATCCCGAGGTTGTTGTACGCGCCCGCGATGCCGGCCTGATTCTCGAGCCGCCTGTTCGTGACGAGGCACTCGACGAAACAGTCGCGCGCCGCCGTCGTGTCGCCGAGCTCGGCGTGAGCCGTGCCCATCGCCTTGCTCGCCTCCGCGAGGAGCGGCGTGTCGGAGCCGGCGCGGAGGACAGAGTAGGCCTTCTTCGCCGCCTCGAGCGCCTGGCGGAACCGGCCGCTGCTCACTTCGATCTTCGCCAGGACGACCCGCGCTTCCGCCGCTTCTTCCTCTTCCCCAAGATCGAGCTCGTCGACCTTCCCGGCGTACGTTCTCGCGACCTCGAGCTCGCCGAGCCCCAGGTAACACCTGGCGATGCTCGCGTAGAGCCCGGCGATTTCCGCCTGCGTCAGTTGGGATCGGAACTCGTCCGTGTCCGCCTGGATGAGGTAGTCGACGGCATCCGAGTAGCTGTCCGACTCCAGGTAGACCCGACCGAGCTGGATCACCGACAGGGCGGCGTCGCGTTCGCTCCGAGCCTTGCGAGATCCGTCACGGATCCCGGGCCCGTCGCGCTCAGGCTCGATGTTTGGTCGTTTCCCAGCCACTGGTGTACCCCCGTGCCGAAGTCCGGATTCGGAACAGCGCTATCGCAAGCCGACGATGATGATCCAGGTCCTGAACATCAGCCTGACCTGGACGCGGAAGCTGAAGCTCGGCCGCGCGTGTTCCTTGTCCGTGGCATCGGGAGTCACAGTGGTTCTGGTCTCCCCGCTCGAGTTGGTGGGGCCGCCTGCCGCGGGATCCCCCGGCGCGACGCGATCCCAGTTGTCGTCGTCCCCGAACTGCCCTTCCTCGGGGTCGATGTCCTCGGGATCCGCGCCCACGGGGCCGTCGGCCGGGTACCACCCCTGGGTCTCAGCTCTCGTTCCGCTCAAGCGGGACAGAGCCGAGGTGTTCGCCAGGAGCAGCGCCAGGACCAGGACCGCAAGCAGGGTACAGAGCCGCCTCGCGCTCATGACCATCCTCCTAGAGGGGCGTAGTCGTGTGCGTTCCGGCACACATCGGCAGGGGGGTCGTCACCGGGAGGTGCGGACGTCACCGGCACGTCCCGGTGCCGGGTGTCGCTCTTGGGGGCGGGTGTAGACTCGAAAGTCTACCAAGAATGTACCACTTTTCGGGCACGGAGTCAACGGTGAGTCTGGTGGGCGGAAGGCGGAAGGGCCGCGCGGAGGCGCGTGCGTGCGCAAGCCACTCCCCGCGCTGCGATCCTGCGGGGCTCCGTGCGATATACCTCGCCGTGGACTCGCCACGGGGTCGCCAGCGTCAGGCACGGAGCCGGGCGCGGACCCGGATGAGCCGGCGGGCGATCCAGACGCAGAGGAGGACGACGAGCACGAAGGCGACGATCGGCCAGATGATCGAAAGCGTGCTCGTCACGACCGATCCCCCGAGCTCGCCGGTGGAGACCGCCGGGTTGGCGATCCCGCCCGTCGTCGCCGTCGAGGTACCGCGGAGGGTGACCGTCCCCGCCTGAACGAGCCCCGCCACGCCTCCCCCGGCGATCACGGCCAGCGTCCACCGCAGGAACGGCGAGACGTCCTGCACGACCGAGGCGACGATGATCGCCCCGGCGACGACTGCCGCCGGCGTGGCGGCGGCGTCCAGCAGGTTGTCGAGCCAGGGGATGTAGTAGGCGGCGATCTCGAGCGCCGTCGCTGCACCGAACGCAGCGAGCGCGTACGGGGTGCCGATCCACTCGAACCCGGGCGTGAGCTCGAGGTGCCCGCTCATCGCCGCGATGCTCACGATGAGGAACGGCACGAAGACGCGGAAGCCGCAAGCCGCCGCGAGCCCGATGCCGAGGAGGATGCTCAGTGTTATCTCCATCGAATCGACCTCCTGGGATGCTCCCCTGTCGTCACTGCCGACCTGGACGATTGTAGCACGCCGGCTGAGCCGTGCCCACTGCGCGGCGCCGCTTAACTGAATGCGTTCATTCCCCTTCGGCCTCGGTTTCTCGCGCGAACCCGACGTCGGTTTGGACGAAGCCGCATCGGAATACACTGACGCTCGAGACCTGGGCGTCCAGCTGTTGAGTAGACGTCGTTCTCATGAGAGGGAGGTGACGGTATGAAGTGGATCGGTGTCGCATTGGCCATTGCGAGTCTCGCACTCGCCGCGGGCAGCGCTGTCGGCCACGACAGCAATTTCGAGCGCCATGTGAACGGCTGCGTTCACGTGCACAACAACCTACTCCACGTCACGTGCAGCCAGCCGGGGGTATCGTGCACTCCGAACGGCGGTGGATCCGGAGTCTGCAAGGAGAAGACTGGCGGAAGCTGGCGCTCGTGCCTGTGCATCAAGGGCAACACGATCTCGACCGATTTCATGACGACCGCCGCCTGGCACCGTGTGGAGATGGAGCCTCCCGAGATCGTCCCGGGAGGAGTGAACGTGTTCGTCTTCTCGGACACGACCGCCGCGGACGCAATGACATTCCTGTACGGCGACGGCGGGACCGTGATCGACAGCCTCGTCCCGGCAGGTGCGGTCGGCCAGATCATGATCCAGTGGGACGTCGGGCCGCCGCCACTCACCGGCCAGGTCCTCGACCTCATGCTCGACTTCCCGTCGTTCGATCTCTTCGGGAACCCGACGGGCATGAACCACTGGATGCTCCAGCCGGGTCCCCCGGCGGGCGTGGTGCTCGATTTCCACGGCGACGGGAACTACATCATGACCGAGGAAGCGCTCGAGATCCTGTCTGGGAACGACATCTTCGCTCCTCGGCTCGCGTGGTTGGGCTTCGCCATCCGCGAGCCGGACCGCGGGCGCTGGACGTGCCGGATCACGGAGAACGAAGACATAACCGGTGTCTCCCCGGTCGAGGACGAGAGCTGGGGGACGATCAAGGGGCTCTACCGGTAGCAGCAGAACAGTACAGCTAGGCACCGCACGAAGGCGCCCACCGACCCGCGAGGATCGGTGGGCGTTCTCCTGTGCGACTGCAGTATGCCGTCACCACCTGCCGTCGGCTCGAGCCGCCGGGGCGCCGCACGTCTCAAGCAGTTCATGCTTGCCGTCGCCGTTCCGTCGATGTAAGCTGGAGATAGGTGCCTCCCCCGCAGCTAGGAGGTGTCCCATGAAGCACTGCCATCCTGCTGCTCCCCCGGTAGCTCTGCTCTGCCTTGCTCTTGTCACGATGTACGGATGCGACCGCGTCGAACACGTTGCCCCTCCTACAGACATGCAAGGCGTCGTCCTGACGGCCCCCGTGATCCGGAAGCTGAACATCGACGAGACGATCGAGTTGACGGTCTGGACAGCCGACTCGCTCCGAACCGACTGGAGGGCCACGTTCACGCGTACGGCGAGCGATCGCGCGATCGTGCGGCTCCTGCCGGTGCTCGAGACGGCGCCTGAACCGCTCCCGCTCGAGAGCGATTCGATCAGCATGTACTTCCCTCGCAGGGCTCTCGAGAGAATCGAGCAAGGAACGACTCTGATCGTCAGCGCGTCTCACCCTTCGCTGGTCGTGATGGAGAACGACGAAGAGACATACGGCTATGGGGAGTTGTACGAACTCTCCGCCCTGCACAGGCTTCGCGACGGGGTCGTGGTGACCTACAAGCCAGAGATCACGAGGATCGGCTGCGACCGCATCGCAATGATGGAGATCACGTCACCCGAGCACTTCTTCATCGTGTACCTGTACACCGGCTGTCGCATCCGACTCGGCCGGACCGACTGGGCGGTGTACATGCAGACCATCGGGGGGCCAGGAAGTCCCGACTGGAAGCGGGTCGTCGAGTTCAGCGACCGCGGGGTGGACCGTCCACGGGTCAAGGACCAGGTGGGCTGGGTCTACACCTTCGCACAGAACGGATTCGGGGTCGCGCAGTGGGGCGCACGTCCGAGGATCGCCATCGCTACCGAGTACGAGCGCCGCATCTACGGCTTCGACAGAGCGAACTGCATTCTGGACCTCGTGCCGCTCCTCGAGATGTCGCTGGAGAGGCAGTACACCCGGGAGCCCGACTCGCAGCGGATGCTCCACCCCTTCCTGTTCCTCTGGGAGAATCGACCGGTGCTGCTCTACACGGCGTTCGACGGCGGCAGTCTCACCATCTGCGCCGCCACTAGCCGGGATGGCCGGACGTGGACGAGGCAGGGAGCGGTCCTCAGGGGAACCCAGGAACGCGTGCTGGGTGAGATCCTGGATACGTCCGACTTCGATGCTGCCTATGTCAGCCACCCTCTCATCTCCGCGTGGGACGACACGCTCTGGATGTGCTACAGGGGCTGGAACGGCAGGCGCGGCGGCGCGAGTCACAAGCTCGGCTTCGCGACGTCGTCCGACGGACTCGAGTGGGAACGGCGCTGGTCCTTCGGAATACCCGGTCCGCACGGAGCCGTGCTCGGCTTCGCCCGCTCCAACGGTGGATTCCTACTGTGGGCACTTTCGGGCAAGCGGGAGAGCGGCGACAACGAGTGGATCCACCCGGATCTCCTCCTGTACCGGTCGGCGGACGGGCGGGAGTGGTCCGAGCCCACTGTCTGCTCGGTACCGTTCCCCCTCGGGGAGACGTCGCTCTGGAGGAAGATCAGCACCGAGGTCGTCTACGGGCCTGACCCCTCAGGGTGCGACCCGGGAGACCGGTTCACGCTGTACTCGCTGACGCAGTTCTACGGACTCAGGTCTGCCCGGTCCTCGGACGGCGTCACGTGGCACGCGAATCCCGTCGAGATGCTGCCCTGACGCAGAGGCACGCGAGCCGCGACCCGAACCATCGGGAACGCGCAGCTGCTCCGGAACAACACTGGGCCCGGGGTCTCCCCCGGGCCCGAGTCCGATCATGCTGCGCTATCGAGAAATGCTAGCCCTGCTGCATCCCCTCATCCTGCCTCGTCGGCTCCAGCCTTGCCGCCGTCGTCTTCTCCTTCAGCAGCTCCGCGATCCCGCCGATGCTCCCGAGGATCCCGGAGGTCTCGAGGGGCAGGAAGATCTTGGTCGCCTTGCCGTCCGCGACCTTCTCAAGAGTCTCGAGGTACTTGATCGCGATGAGGTCGTTCGTCGGTCGACCCTCGTGGATCGCGCCGTAAACGGTCGAGATCGCCTCGGCCTCTCCCTTGGCGACCGTGAGCTTCTGGTACTTGTCGGCGTCGGCGACCTTCTTGATCGCCTCGGCCTGACCCTCCGCCTTCAGGATCGCCGACTGCTTGTGGCCCTCCGCCTCGAGAATCATCGCGCGACGCTCACGCTCCGCCTTCATCTGGCGGTGCATCGCGTCGGTCACATCCTGAGGAGGCTCGATCCTCTGGAGCTCGACACGGGTCACTTTCGTCCCCCACTTGTCGGTAGCGTCGTCGAGGACCGTGCGGAGCTTCGTGTTGATCACCTCTCTCGACGTGAGCGACTCATCGAGCGCCAGGTCGCCGATCAGGTTCCTGAGGTTCGTCTGGGCGAGCTTGGTCGCGGCGATGTAGAAGTTCGCCACGTTGTAGGTCACCTTCAGGGGATCGGTCACCTCGTAGTAGACGACGGCGTCCACCTCCACGACCACGTTGTCCTTCGTGATCACGCCCTGCGGCGGAACGTCGACCACCTGCTCGCGCATGTCGACCTTGATCATCCTCTCGAGGAAGGGCAGGATGATCGTGAGGCCGCTGCCCGCGGTCCGCTGGTACTTCCCGAGCCTCTCGATCAGGCCCTTCTGCCAGGGCCTCACGATCTTGATGCCCCTCGCAGCGAGGATGAGCACCAAGATCAGAAGCACGATAAACAGTCCGATGATCTCCATCATCCCTCCTTGAGCGGCACGACAATAAGGTGCGTTCCCTCGAGCCTCACGACCTCGACGCGCGTCCCCTCGGGAATCACCTCGTCGGCGTCGCTCTCGGCCCGCCACTCCTCTTTGTCCAACCGTACCCGTCCCGTGTTCCTGACGTCGTCGATCTCCTCGAGCACGAGGCCCCGCTTGCCGATG
Organism: bacterium; assembly: GCA_025774245.1. Classification (GTDB taxonomy): domain Bacteria; phylum Joyebacterota; class Joyebacteria; order Joyebacterales; family Joyebacteraceae; genus JALGVN01. The sequence continues at coordinate 262 of JALGWI010000042.1, read as the reverse complement.
AACCGATCGGCGCCGATCCCGGGCGGCTGCTTCTTCGTGAAGCGCTCGGCGAACCTCCTCGATCCGGCGAAGAGGACGCCCGACACGACCACGAAGGCGCCCCACTGCCAGGCCGGCCCCAGGCCGAGGAGTGCGAAGATTCCAGCGCCGGCCGCTCCGATACCGAACCAGAGGATGAAGAACCCGGCCGTGAACACCTCGGCGATGACGAAGACTGCGGCGAGGATCATCCAGATCCACCAGACGTTCTCGGGCATGGTAT
>JALGWI010000041.1 GCA_025774245.1 bacterium | reverse complement strand
GGAGCTTTCGATCGAGCTGATCACTCCGATCGCGATGGAGGAAGGTCTCCGTTTCGCGATCCGCGAGGGCGGCAGGACCGTGGGCGCCGGCACCATCACCAAGATCATCGAGTAAGGAGGGCACTACGTGGCCGGGCAGAGAATCAGAATCCGCCTGATGGCCTATGAGCACGCCACGCTGGACCAGTCCGCCGCGGAGATCGTCCGCGTCGTGAGGGAGACCGGCGGGACGATCTCGGGGCCGATTCCTCTTCCAACGAAGAGGAGGTTCTACACGGTCCTGAGGTCGCCGCACATCGACAAGAAGTCGCGCGAGCAGTTCGAGATCCGCACGCACAAGCGGCTGATCGACATCACGAACTCGACGCAGAAGACGCTCGACGCGCTGATGGACCTCGATCTCCCGGGCGGCGTGGACATCTCGATCAAGGTGGAGTAACGAGGCCGGGAGGCGACGGCGGGAGACGGGAGGCGCGCGGCGAAGCGGCCTCCTCGATGGGCCGCCGAAGTTCCAGGGAGAACAGGATGACGGGAATCATTGGCAGAAAACTGGGCATGACGAGGGTCTTCAACGAGGACGGCACCGCGGTGCCCGTCACCGTGATCGAAGCCGGCCCGTGCGTCGTGACCCAGGTCAAGACGAGCAAGACCGACGGCTACGAGGCCGTCCAGCTCGGCTTCGGGCGTGCCCGCCGGAAGTCCGTGAGGAAGCCCCAGGCGGGGCACTTCGCGAAGATCGGGCAGCGGCCCATGCGCCGGCTGAGGGAGTTCAGGGTGACGGACCCCGGCCAGTACGAGGTAGGGCAGGTCATCAGGGCCGACATCTTCGAGCCGGGCGAGCTGGTCAACGTCACGGCGTGGTCGAAGGGGCGGGGGTTCCAGGGCGTGGTCAAGCGGCACGGCCACAAGGGCGGCAGGAAGACGCACGGCTCGCGCTCGCATCGCATCCCCGGATCGATCGGCCAGAGCGCGACGCCCGCGAGGGTGTGGAAGGGGCGGAAGCTCCCGGGGCGGATGGGGAACGAGCGGGTGACCATCAAGGGGATGAGCGTCGTCGAGGTCGACGGCGAGAAGAATCTCCTCCTGGTCCACGGAGCCGTTCCCGGTGGGACGAACGGGTTCGTGCTGGTGAACAAGACGAAGGCGTCAGAGAGGTAGAACCGCCGGGCCCGAGGGCCCGGGGATGCGGGCGCCGGCAGACGACGCGCCGGGCGCGCGCACTACCAACGAGGTTCGAGTCAGATGGCTAACGTAATACCGGTGTTGACGAAGGGCGGACAGAAGAGTGGCGAGGTGACGCTGTCCGCGGCGCTCTTCGGCGTCGAGCCCAACGAGCACGTCATGCACGAGGCCGTGCGGACCTACCTCGCCAACCAGCGGATGGGCACGGCGCACAAGAAGGGCAGGAGCGACGTGAGGGGTGGTGGGAGGAAGCCCTGGCGGCAGAAGGGCACGGGCAGGGCCCGGATCGGGTCGACCCGCGTGTCGCACTGGATCGGTGGCGGTCTCGCCTTCGGCCCGAAGAAGCGCGACATGGGGATGAAGCTCCCGAAGAAGCTCAAGCGCCTCGCACTCACGTCGGCCCTGTCGACGAAGGCGGCCGAGGGCGGGATCAAGATCGTCGAGGACTTCGAGTTCGGGACGGTGAGCACGAAGGAGATGGCCTCGATCCTCAAGGCCATCGGCGTCGGCAACGAGAAGACGCTGCTCGTGGTGACGGCCGCGGACAGAGAGGTGGCTCTCTCGGCGAGGAACATCCCGAACGTGAAGCTCACGAGGGCGGCGGAGCTCACGACGTACCACCTGCTCAGGGCGGAGACGGTCGTGATGACCAAGGGCGCCCTGGCCACGGTGGAGGAGGTTTTCGGAGAATGAGCCGCGAAGCAAGGGACATCATCCTGGAGCCGGTCGTCACGGAGAAGAGCACGCGGCAGCGCGAAACGAAGAACGTGGTAGCGTTCGTCGTCGCGCGCAACGCCAACAAGATCGAGATCAGGAAGGCCGTCGAGAAGCTGTTCGACGTCTCGGTCACGAGCGTGCGCACGATCACCGTTCCGGGCAAGCGAAAGAGGCTGGGGCGTTACGAGGGGATGCGGTCGGGGTGGAAGAAGGCGATCGTGACGCTGAAGGAAGGCGAGACAATCGAGTTCTTCGAACACGCGTAGACAGCGGTTGCTCCAGAACGCGCAAGCTGTAACACGAGTGGGGAGTTCTTCAAGATGGCAGTCAAGAGGTTCAGACCGACGACGCCCACGCTGCGCTACAAGACGGTGTCTTCGTTCCAGGAGATAACGAAGACGAAGCCCGAGAAGTCCCTCGTGGTGCCGCTCAAGAGGTCGGGCGGGAGGAACAACCAGGGCAGGATGACGATCCGGCACCGTGGCGGCGGGCACAAGAGGATGTACCGGATCATCGACTTCCGTCGCGACAAGCGCGACATGCCGGCGAAGGTCGCCGCGATCGAGTACGACCCGAACAGGTCGGCGAGAATTGCGCTCCTTCACTACCGCGACGGCCAGAAGCGCTACATCCTGGCGCCGGACAAGCTCGCGGTGGGCATGACCGTGATAGCGGGCGAGGGCGCCGAGATTCAGGCGGGGAACGCGCTTCCCCTGAAACGCATCCCGCTCGGCATGACGGTGCACAACATCGAGCTCAAGCGGGGCGCCGGAGGGCGTCTCGTGCGGAGCGCCGGAACTGCCGCACAGCTCATGGCGCGCGAGGGCAGGCACGCGCACCTGAGGCTCCCGTCGGGCGAGGTCAGGCTCGTCGACGCGGAGTGCTACGCGACGCTCGGGCAGGTCGGCAACCTGGAGCACGAGAGCATCGTTCTGGGCAAGGCGGGGAGGGCGAGGTGGATGGGACGGCGTCCGAAGGTGCGCGGGGTCGCGATGAACCCCGTCGACCACCCGATGGGCGGCGGCGAGTCGAAGTCGTCCGGCGGCCGACACCCCTGTTCGCCCTGGGGACAGCCCGCCAAGGGCGGGAAGACCCGCAGGAAGAAGGCCAGCGACAAGATGATCGTGACGAAGAGGAAGAAGAAGAGGAAGTAACGGGCGTCCGCCTCCCGCGGGCGACGACCGCGGCGGGAACGGCGGGGCAAAGGAGAGGCAAGAACCCGATGGGTCGTTCGATGAAGAAGGGACCGTACATCGACGAGAAGCTTCTGAAGAAGATCCGGGCGCTCGACCGGACCGGAGAGAAGCGCGTCGTTCAGACGTGGGCTCGGAATTCGGTGATACCGCCGGAGTTCGTGGGCCACACGATCGCGGTGCACAACGGCCACAAGTTCATCCCGGTCTACATTACGGAGAACATGGTCGGGCACAAGCTCGGTGAGTTCGCGTTTACGCGGACCTTCAGGTCTCACCGGAGCAGGGAAGCCACGACGGCCAGGAAGGGTCGCTAAGGGCCTGGCGAAAGGCAGCACCTCCCGGCCGGGAAGCGCGGGCCGGCGAGCGGGTGCGACCTCGGAGAACTCTGACGATGGAAGCAATGGCGAAGGCGAGATTCGTGAGGATGTCTCCCAGTAAGGTCCGGCAGGTCGTGGACCTCATACGCGGGAGAGGTGTTGAGGAGTCGATCCAGACGCTCCACTTCCTCAATCGGGCGGCAACGGTGCCCGTGGAGAAGACACTGAGATCGGCGGTGGCGAACATCTTCAACACGAAGGAAGGCGCCCAGCTCGAGTCATCGGACCTCTACGTGAAGGAAGCGTTTGTGGATGACGGGCCGACGATGAAGAGATTCCGCCCGAGGGCGATGGGCAGGGCGACGATGATCAGGAAGAGAATGAGCCACATCACGATCGTGGTGGGCGCGAAGGTCGGCGGGCAGGCGTAAGCTTGGAGGAGTGACTTGGGTCAGAAAACTCATCCAGTCGGTTTGAGGCTGGGGATCAACCGGACCTGGAAGTCGAGGTGGTTCGCGAAGAAGCACTACGCCGAGTTCCTCAAGGAGGACCTGACCATCCGCAAGTACGTGACCACGAAGCTCGCGCGGGCAGGGATCTCCGAGGTTATCATCGAGAGGAAGGCGGACAAAGTCGTCGTCAACGTGCGGACGGCGCGACCGGGGATCGTGATCGGGCGGAAGGGGATCGAGGTCGAGCGGCTCAACAAGGAACTCGAGCACCTGACCAGCAAGGAAGTCCGGATCAACATCGTGGAGGTCAAGAAGGTCGAGCTCGATGCCCAGCTCGTTGCCGAGCACATCGCGAAGCAGCTCGAGCAGCGTGTCGGCTTCAGGCGCGCCATGAAGAAGGCCGTCGAGTCGGCGATGCGGATGGGCGCTCAGGGCATCAGGATCCGGTGCGCCGGCAGGCTCGGCGGCGCCGAGATGGCCCGAGTGCAGGAGACCCACCAGGGCCGCGTCCCGCTCCACACCCTGAGGGCCGACATCGACTTCGCGCGCGCGACGGCCAAGACGTCGCACGGAACCGTCGGCGTCAAGGTCTGGATCTTCAAGGGTGAGAGGCTCGGCGGGCGCGTCGAGGAGCTGGAGGAGGATCGCCCGTTCCGCCCCCGCGACGACCGCGGCGGGTACAAGGGCCGCCCCCGCGAGGACGGCGGCCGTGGTGACAGAGGCGGCCGAGGCGGCCGCGATAGCCGTGGCGGCAGTGGTGGCCGTGGCGGCGGCCGTGGTGGCAGTGGCGGCCGTGGCGGTGGTGCCAGGAGTGGCGGCGGTGCCAGGAGTGGCGGCGGTGCTAGGAGTGGCGGCGGTGCCAGGAGTGGCGGCGGTGCTAGGAGTGGCGGCGGTGCCAGGAGTGGCGGCGGTGCCAGGAGTGGCGGCGGTGCCAGACCCGGTGGTGCCAGGAGCGGCGGCGGTCCCAGGCCCGGTGGTGCCAGGAGTGGCGGCGCGAGAAGCAGCGGAGCGAAGCCGGCGGGACGTCCCCCGGCGAGCGGCGCGAAGCCGGCACCTGCGGCGCCAAAGCCCAAGAGCGACGGACCGAAGAACGAATCCTAAGGACAGGTAGATCATGCTCGAGCCGAAGAGATCGAAACACAGGAAGCAGATGAAGGGGCGTATGAGGGGGCGCTCGAAGGGAGCCTGCAAGCTCGACTTCGGGGAGTACGGCCTCCGCGCCATGGAGCCCGGATGGCTGACCGCGCGGCAGATCGAGGCCGCGAGGATCGCGATCACGAGGCACATGCAGCGTCGCGGGAAGCTCTGGTTCCGGGTCTTCCCGGACAAGCCGATCACGAAGAAGCCCGCGGAGACGAGGATGGGGAAGGGCAAGGGCGCGCTCGATCACTGGGTCGCCGTCGTGAAGCCGGGCCGCATCATCTGCGAGCTCGAGGGCGTGACCGAGCAGATCGCGCGCGAGTGCCTCGCCCTCGCGAGCCACAAGCTCCCGATCAAGACGAAGTTCACGATCAGGGAAGTGTAGTACCGAAACAGGAGAGCTGGGATTGAAGGCGAAGGAACTGAGAACCCTGACCCGGGCCGAACTGGAGCAGCGCCTGCGCGAGGCTCGAGAGGAGCTCTTCAACCTCAAGTTCCAGCACAAGACGGGTCAGCTGGGAAACGCGCTCCGGATTCGGGAGGTGCGCAAGGACGTCGCCCGACTCATGACGCTCCTCGAGGAGGGTGGCGGCGTGGACGCGGCGACGACCTCCGGGGATGAGGGGTAGGGCGGTCTCTTGGCCTCTCCTCGTGGAGAAGAGGGGCCGGATCCCGACAACGGGCCAGACGGAGTAGGAGAAGATGACCACTAGCGAGAATCGAGGACGACGGAAGGTTCGCGTCGGCCAGGTGGTGAGCGACAAGATGGAGAAGACCGCGGTCGTCGCGGTCACCAGGCTTGTCAAGCACCCGATGTACAGCCGGTTCGTGAAGCGGACGTCGAGGTTCAAGGTGCACGACGAGCAGAACGAGTGCCATGTGGGCGACGTCGTCCGGATCACCGAGACACGCCCGCTGTCCAAGGACAAGCGCTGGCGCCTTGTCGAGGTCATGCGGAAGGCGCGGTAGCCGGCGGACCAGCGAACCTACGAGGCAGGCAATGATTCAGGAGTACACGAAACTCAAGGTGGCGGACAACTCCGGAGCCAAGGAAGTGCGGTGTTTCAAGGTGCTCGGCGGTTCCCGGAGGAGGTACGCCCGCGTTGGCGACATCGTCGTCGCGAGCGTCAGGTCCGCGATGCCGGGCGGTACCGTGAAGAAGAAGCAGGTGGTGCGGGCGGTCATCGTGCGGACGAGGAAGGAAATCAGGAGGAAGGACGGGTCCTACATCCGGTTCGACGACAACGCGGCCGTTCTGGTCAGTCCCCAGAACGAGCCCATCGGAACCAGGATCTTCGGCCCCGTTGCGCGCGAGCTTCGTGAGAAGAAGTTCATGAAGATCGTCGCGCTCGCGCCCGAGGTGCTCTAGCCGCCGGCGCGACCCATTCGAGGACGAGGGGCAAACGATGCACATCGCGAAGAACGACACTGTCGAAGTGATTGCCGGGAACGACCGGGGCAAGCGCGGGAAGGTCCTCAAGGTCAACCCGAAGTCGAACCGCGTCGTCGTGGAGGGTGTTAACTTCATCCACCGGCACACCAAGGCGAGACGGCAGGGCGAGCAGGGGGGCATCATCGAGAAGGAGGCGGCTCTTCACGTCTCCAACATCATGCTCGTCTGCACCAAGTGCAACAAGGGCGTGAGGATCCGGACGAAGATCCTGGCCGACAAGACGAAGACGCGAACCTGCACGCAGTGCGGGGAGATGATCGAGCGGAGGTCGTAGCTGGGCTTCGCGTCAGGAACGGCCTCGCCCGCGGGGCCTCCGTACGAACCACTGGAGCAGACAGGATGGTACGGTTCAAGGAGAAGTACAGATCAGAGGTCATCCCGGCGCTCATGAAGCGCTTCGGGTATGCCAACACGATGATGGTCCCCAAGCTGTCGAAGATCGTCATCAACATGGGGCTCTCGGAGGCGAAGGACGACATCAAGATCCTCGAGAACGCCATGAAGGAGCTCTCCGCCATTACGGGGCAGAAGCCTCGAATGGCGCGCTCGAAGAAGGCGATCGCGAACTTCAAGCTCAGGGCGGGTCAGCCGATCGGCTGCAAGGTCACGCTGCGAGGAGACCGAATGTACGAGTTCTACGATCGGCTCGTGACGATCGCAGCGCCCCGAATCCGCGACTTCCGCGGGCTCCCGACCAACTCGTTCGACGGCAGGGGGAACTACACCTTCGGGCTTACCGAGCAGGTCGTGTTCCCGGAGATCGACTACGACGACGTCGACAGCATCAAGGGTATGGACATCACGCTCGTGACGACCGCGCCGACCGACGAAGAGGCCATGGAGCTGTTGAAGCTCATGGCCATGCCCTTCAGGCGGTAGCGGTTAGGACGGTACGGTCGCTGCCAGGCAGGGGCGAGAACCAAGGGGAAGGAACGTGGCGAAGAAGGCACTGATCGAGAAGCAGCAGAGGAAAGCGAAGTTCAAGGTGCGCCAGTACAACCGGTGCCACCGGTGCGGGCGCGCCCGCGGGTACCTTCGTGACTTCGGCCTGTGCCGCATCTGCTTCCGCGAGCTTGCCCTCATGGGGGAGATCCCCGGGGTCGTGAAGGCCAGCTGGTAGGGGCGGCAAGCGGAGGGAGAAGGTGTAGCGGGACGCGTTGGACGGTTGCGGCCGCGTGGTTGCGCCGTGCGACGGTTCCCGCGAGGAGACGAAAGAGATGATGACTGACCCGATCGCCGACATGCTCACGAGGATTCGTAACGGCTGTCAGGCGAGGAAGAGGAGTGTCGAAATACCGGCGTCGAAGTTCAAGGTCGCGATCGCCGAGGCGCTCCTGAGAGAGAAGTTCATCAGGGATTTCCGCGTGGTGGAGGATGGGAAGCAGGGGATACTCCGCGTTCATCTGAAGTACACGCCGAGCGGCGAGAGTGTCATCAGGGGAATCAAGCGCGTGTCCAAGCCCGGCTTGAGGCATTACGTCGGTGCTAGCGAGATCCCGCGAGTGAGGAGCAACTACGGTGCCGCGATCCTCTCCACCCCGAAGGGGGTGCTGACGAGTCGCGAGTCCCGCAGCGAGCACGTCGGGGGCGAGGTCGTCTGCCACATCTGGTAGTCGACGACCCTCCTGTCCGGCGCGGCGGGTGCGCGGCGGGAGACTCCGTTTCCGGACGAGAACAAGGAGAAACCCGGATGTCAAGAGTAGGCAAGGCCCCCATTGAGATTCCGGCGGGGGTGCAGGTGACCGTGGACGGCATGACCGTCAAGGTCAAGGGCCCCAAGGGCGAGCTCTCGACGACCCTCACGGGCGACGTCGAGGTGACCGTCGAGGGGAACGTCGTGAAGATCGAGCGACACTCCGAGACGAAGGAGACCCGCTCCATCCACGGCACGATGAGGGCGCTCGTCGCCAACACGATCGCGGGGGTGTCCGAGGGGTTCTTCAAGAACCTGGACATCATCGGCGTGGGGTACAGCGCCGAGCTCAAGGGCAGGGCCCTGCACATGAAGCTCGGCTACTCCCATGTGTGCGTCTTCGAGCCCCCGAAGGGGATCGAGATCGAGGTTCCGGCGTCGACCCGGATCGTGGTCAGGGGTGTCGACAGGCAGCAGGTGGGACAGGCCGCGGCGGACATCAGAGCCTTCCGGCCGCCGGAGCCCTACAAGGGCAAGGGTATCAGGTATCACGACGAGTACGTCCGGCGGAAGGCCGGGAAACTGGCAGTGTCGTCCGGCACCTAGCGACCTTGTATCCAGGCAACTTTCAGTAGAGGCTGGTGAGAAACGATGAAGGGTAGGAGCTACGCCAGGAGAGTCGGGAGAGAGAAACGGAGGAAGCGCATCCGCCAGAAGATCAGGGGGATGACGGGTCGTCCGAGGTTGAGCGTGTTCAGGAGTCTGAAGCACACGTACGCGCAGCTCATCGACGACACGAACGGCGCGACTCTGGTCTCTGCTTCGACCCTGAGTGAGGACGTGAAGAAGGAGTTGGCGAACGGGGGTCACACGAAGACCGACGCGAGCAAGGCCGTCGGCAAGGTACTGGCCCGTCTGGCTCTGGAGAAGGGGATCGAGCAGATCCGCTTCGACAGGGGTGGCTACCTGTATCACGGTAGGGTCCGGGCGTTGGCCGACGCGGCACGCGAGGGCGGCCTGAAGTTCTAGGGCGGCCGTTCCGGGGAGGGAGCAGTAAGTCGATGGCACAGAGGAGTTCGAGGTTCAGGAGGAGAGACGACAGGGATTCTGAATTCGAAGAGCGGGTCATCCACATCAACAGGGTGGCCAAGGTCGTCAAGGGTGGACGCCGCTTCGGATTCAACGCGCTCGTCGCCGTTGGGGACGGGAAGGGGAAGGTCGGCGTCGGCCTCGGCAAGGCCAACGAGGTCGCAGAGTCGATCCGCAAGGGGACGGAGGTGGCGAAGAAGAGCATGATCGAGGTGCCGCTCATCGGGGGCACGGTCCCCTACACGGTCCTCGGCAAGTTCGGCGCGGGCAAGGTGCTGGTGCGTCCAGCGAGTCCGGGAACGGGCATCGTGGCGGGCGGCGGCGTCCGTGCAGTGATGGAGTGCGTGGGCATCAAGGACGTTCTGGCCAAGTCGCTCGGGTCCAACAACCCGCACAACATCGTCAAGGCGACGATGGTGGCCCTGAAGGAGATGCGCTCGGCCCGCGAGGTCGCAAACGCACGCGGGATGAGCGTCGCAGAGCTCTTCGGAATCACGAGGGAGGCGGAGGATGCCCAAGAAGCTTAGGATCCGCCAGGTGCGCAGCGCCATCAGACGCAGCGGCTCTCAGAAGCGGACCGTGAGGGCTCTGGGGATACACCGGCTCCATCAGCCCGTCGAGCACTACGACTCGCCGCAGATTCGCGGCATGATCAACAAGGTGATCCACCTCGTCACGGTCGAAGAGCTGGACGAGTAGAGGGGCGAAGTACCGGTCGGGCGGCGCGCGTCTCGCGCCGCGGCGCTGCCGGCGGATCGCTTCCAGAGGGAAGGCGTCGAGATGAAGCTGAACGAACTCAAGAGCGCGAAGGGTGCGCGGAAGACGAAGAGGCGCGTCGGTCGCGGTCAGGGATCGGGGCGAGGCAAGACCTGCGGGCGTGGCCACAAGGGACAGAAGTCGCGCTCCGGCGGGAAGATCCCGCCGTGGTTCGAGGGCGGCCAGATGCCGCTCGCACGGCGCGTGCCGATGCGGGGGTTCAAGCCGCCGTCGAGGCGCAGGTACGAGATCATCAACCTGAGAGATCTGGAGCGCTCGGGTCTCGAGGGAACCGTGACGGTGGAGGTGCTGAGGGCGAGCAGGATCGTCACGAGTTCGAAGAAGCCGGTCAAGATCCTCTCCGAGGGTGACGTGACGCGCGCGATGGACCTCAAGGTCCACGCGATCAGCGCGAAAGCGAAGGAGAAGCTCGAGGCCGCCGGCGGAACTGTCGAACTGATCAAGCGAGAAAGGCGCACGAGTCATGCCTAATGTCTTCACGAGTCTCCAGAGCATCTTCAAGATCCCCGAGCTGAAGAGGCGCGTCCTCTACACGCTCATGATCCTCATCGTCTACAGGATCGGCGGGCACGTGCCCACGGCGGGCGTCAACGGTTCGTCGCTGGCGACGTACTTCAAGGCGCAGCAGGGCTCGCTCCTGGGACTCTACGACATGTTCGTGGGAGGCGCGTTCGCGAACGCGACCATCTTCGCGCTCGGCATCATGCCCTACATCAGTGCGTCGATTATCCTGCAGCTCTTCACGGCCGTGGTTCCGTACTTCGAGAAGCTGCAGAAGATGGGGGAGGAAGGGCGGAAGAAGATCACGCAGTACACGCGATACGGGACCGTGTTGCTTGCTGTGGTCCAGTCGTACGGCCTCTCGATCTACCTGGAGCACCTACCGCCGGTCGAAGGCGTGATGATCGTCCCGCACCCGGGATGGGGCTTCCGGTTCCTCACGATGCTCACGATGACGACCGGCACGATCTTCATCATGTGGCTCGGCGAGCAGATCACCGAGAAGGGTATCGGCAACGGCATCTCGCTCATCATCTTCATCGGCATCGTGGCGAGGTACCCGAGCGACTGGCTGAACACGTTCCGCTCCCTCAGAATGGGCTCCCTGAGCCCCTTCGGGTTCCTGATCCTGGTCGTCATGATGGTCGGCATCATCGCCGCGGTCGTTCTCATGACACAGTCCCAGCGAAGGATCCCCGTCCAATACTCGAAACGTGTCGTCGGACGCCGGGTCTACGGCGGGCAGAGCACGTACATCCCGCTCAGGCTGAACACGGCGGGCGTGATTCCCGTCATCTTCGCTCAGTCGATCATCATGTTCCCCGGCACCCTCGCGGGCTTCTTCAAGGGGAACGTGTTCATGGAAGGTCTCGCCGCCATGCTCCAACCGGGCATGCCGGTTCACACGACTCTGTACATCCTGATCATCGTGTTCTTCGCCTACTTCTACACGGCGATCATCTTCAACCCGGTCGATCTCGCCGACAACATGAAGAAGTACGGCGGGTTCATCCCCGGGAAGCGCCCAGGGAAGAAGACCGCGGAGTACATCGACTACGTTCTCACGCGGATCACGCTGCCGGGTGCGATGTTCCTGGCATTCATTGCTGTGTTGCCGTTCTTCCTCCAGCAGAGGCTCAACGCGCCGTTCGTCTTCGGCGGAACCGGGCTTCTCATCGTTGTCGGCGTCGGACTCGACACGCTTTCGCAGATCGAGTCCCACCTTCTCATGAGGCACTACGACGGCTTCATGAAGAAGGGGAAGCTCAGGGGTCGACGGCGGTAAGACCGCAGACGTCGGCCCGGCCGAGCACGGTCGGAGGGAGACGGAGCCAGCGATGATCATCGTTCTCGTCGGAGCGCCGGGAGCCGGGAAGGGAACGCACGGGCGGCGGATATCGGCCAAGAGAGGGTGGCCGCACGTATCGAGCGGCGATCTGTTGCGGGAGGCGGTCGAGAAGCAGACCCCTCTCGGACTCGAGGCGGTCCGGTACATGAAGGCCGGCGTGCTCGTGCCGGACGCGATCATGCTCCGGTGGGTCGAGGAGCTTCTCGACAAGCCGGAATACGCCGACGGGATCGTGCTGGACGGATTCCCGAGGACCGTTCCGCAGGCGGAGGGCCTGGACGAGCTCCTCGAGCGGCACGACCTCGAGATCGACTGTGTGTTGTTCTTTGACATCGTTGAGGAGTCCGCGGTCGAGCGGCTGGCGTCGAGGATCTCGTGCTCGCGGTGCGGTCTGATCTACAACCTGGTCACGCAGCCACCGCCCGAATCCAACGAGTGCGATCGATGCGGGGGGACGCTGGAGGTCCGGGCGGACGACGGACGCGAGACGATCCACGCCCGCTTCATCGAGTTCAGGGGATCGACTCAGCCGATGATCGACTACTACCAGTCCGCCGGGAAGCTCGCGCGTATCGACACCCGGGGAGGGATCGAGGAGGTCGGCGCGAGGGTGACCGCGGTTCTGGACGGGCTCGCCGGGCGGAAGGCCCCGGGAAGCGGGGCCGGATGATCGCCATACGAGGAGCCGAAGAGATCGAGCTGATCCGCGAGAGCGGGAGGCTGGTCGCCGGAGCGCTCGACCTGGCGGGGGAGCTCGTGGGGCCGGGTGCGACGACCGGGAAGCTCGACAGTGAGATAGAGGAGTACATCAGAAGCAACGATGCCAGCCCCGAGTTCAAGGGGTTCCGGGGCTACCCGGCGGCCATCTGCGCGTCGGTGAACGAGGAGATCGTTCACGGCATTCCTGGCGAGCGGTGCCTCCGCGAGGGGGACATCGTTGGGATCGACGTCGGCGTCAGGAAGAGCGGGTATGTGGCTGACGCGGCGAGGACGTTCACGGTGGGCGAGGTGCCCGCCGGGACGCACCGCCTGCTCGAAGTGACGCGCCGGTCCCTCGACGTCGGGCTCGGAGTCGTCGCCGTCGGCGTCCACCTCTCGGACGTGTCGCATGCGATCCAGTGCGTGGTCGAGGAGGAGGGCTACTCGGTCGTCAGGGAGCTCGCGGGTCACGGGGTCGGCGAAGAGCTGCACGAGCCGCCCGAGATCCCGAACTTCGGCGAGCCGGGACACGGCCCGATTCTCAAGGTGGGAATGGTGCTCGCGATCGAGCCGATGGTGAACGCGGGCGTGCCGGGGGTGAAGACGCTGCGGGACGGCTGGACGGTCGTGACGGCCGACCGCAAGCTCTCGGCTCATTTCGAGCACACGGTCGCCGTGGCGGAGACCGGCGCGGACATTCTGACGGCGGCAAGCTGACGCCGGGCACGCCGGGCCGACTCGACGCACGCACAAGGGAACCCCTGGGGGGTTTGATGGCGAAGCAGAAGGGCATAACCGTCGAAGGCGTAGTGGTCGAGGCACTGCCGAACGCCATGTTCAGGGTCGAGCTCGATAACGGGTACAAGGTCCTGGCGCACATCTCCGGGAAGATGAGGATGCACTACATCAAGATCCTCCCGGGAGACAGGGTGACGGTGGAGGTCTCGCCTTACGACTGGGCGCGGGGACGCATCACGTACCGATACAAGTAGGACGTCCCCGAGGCCCGACGGAGAAGCGGTACCGGGGGACCGGGAGGAACCATGAAAGTCCGTTCATCAGTGAAGAAGATCTGCGAGCACTGCAAGCTCATCAAGAGGCACGGAACGGTCCGTGTCATCTGCAAGAATCGACGGCACAACCAGAGGCAGGGGTAGCTCTGGCAAGGGGAGGACGTCGCGTTGGCACGTCTCGTTGGAGTCGACATTCCTGATAGCAAGAGAGCGGTCATCGCTCTCACGTATGTCTACGGCATCGGCCGGAGCTCGTCGGTGAAGATCCTGAAGGAAGCGGGGGTGGAGGAATCGACCCGGGTGAAGGATCTCACGGCCGACCAGCTTGGGCGAATCAGGCAGGTCATCGAGGGCGCGTACCGGGTCGAGGGAAGCCTCAGGACCGAGATCGCCCTCTCTATCAAGCGTCTCAAGGACATCGGCTGCTATCGCGGGTGGCGCCACAGGCGCAGCCTTCCCGCGCGCGGTCAGCGGACGAGAACGAACGCCCGCACGCGGAAGGGACCGAAGAAGACGGTTGCCGGGAAGAGGAAGAAGGCTGGAAAGAAGGGCTAGCGGGTAGCAGGAGGCAACATTGGCTCAGCGTAAGAAGAAGACGGTTGAGCCCGACGGTCTCGCGCACATCAGGGCGAGTTTTAACAACACGGTCGTTACCCTCACCGACACGAGAGGGAACACGATCGCCTGGTCGAGCGCGGGACGGGTCGGGTTCAGAGGCTCGAAGAAGAGCACGGGGTTCGTCGCGCAGCTCGTGGCGAGCAACGCGGCCGAGCAGGCCGTCCCGATGGGGCTCCGCAGGGTGGAGGCGCTGGTGAAGGGACCGGGACCCGGACGGGAGGCAGCCATCCGCGCTCTTCAGGCGGCGGGGCTGAAGATCACCGCGATCAGGGACGTGACACCGATCCCGCACAACGGGTGCCGTCCCCCCAAGAAGAGAAGAGTCTAGCGACGGAGGTTCAGTAGATGGCGACGTATCACGGTCCCCGGTGCAGGCAGTGCCGGAGCCACGGGATGAAGCTCTTCATCAAGGGGCAGCGGTGCTACACCGACAAGTGCGCCTTCGAGCGGAGGGCCTACGGCCCGGGCCAGCACGGCAACACGAGGCGCCGGCGGAAGACCACCGAGTACGGGATCCAGCTCAAGGAGAAGCAGAAGGCCAAGCGGACCTACGGGGTCCTGGAGCGGCAGTTCAAGAACTACTACAAGGAGGCCGAGCGCCAGGCGGGCGTCACGGGCGAGAACCTGATGCGGCTCCTCGAGAGGCGCCTCGACAACATCATGTACCGGCTCGGCTTCGCGGCTTCCAGGTCCGGGGCGCGGCAGCTCGTCCGTCACGGGCACGTCCGGGTCAACGGCAGGAAGGTCGACATCCCGTCGTATCTGGTCACGTTGGGTGACGAGATTGAGGTGAAGGAGAAGAGCAGGAGCATCCCCGAGGTCAGGATGTCGGTCGATGCGAAGGCCGGGGTCGGGACCGTCGAGTGGCTCGAGCTCGATCCCAAGAAGTTCTCGGGCAGGGTGCTCGAGATGCCCTCGAGGGCGCAGATCCCTTCGCCGGTCGACGAGCAGTTGATCGTCAACTTCTACTCCAGATAGACCCTGGCTCTGAACGGCAGTGGCCCAGTCAAGGAGGCCAGCGCATAATGAAGTGGAAGAACCTTAGGATGCCGGATGGAATCGCCTGGGATCGGGAGGCGATGACGGGCTCGTACGGGAAGCTCGTTGCCGAGCCGCTGGAACGCGGCTACGGCATCACGATCGGCAATTCCCTGAGGCGCGTCCTCCTCTCGTCGCTTCAGGGGGCGGCGGTCACCGGGGTCAAGATCGACGGGGTGCTCCACGAGTTCTCCGTCATCCCGGGCGTGACCGAGGACGTCACCGAGCTCATCCTGAACCTCAAGCAGATGAACGTGCAGCTTCTGGGCGACGGCCCCGAGACCCTCGTGCTGCACCTCGAATCCGAGGGCGAGGCGAAGGCGTCGGACTTCGAACCGAATCCCAACGTCTCGATCAGCAACCCGGATCTCGTCATCGCAACGCTCGGCGCCGAAACGAAGCTCCACCTGGAGGTGGCCATCGACGCGGGGAGGGGATACGTCCAGGCGGAGGAACACGTGTTCGAAGAGAAGCCCATCGGGTTCATCCCGATCGACTCGGTCTTCTCGCCCGTGAAGCGGGTCAACTACGACGTGGAGAACACCCGCGTCGGCCAGCGCACCGACTACGACAAGCTGACTCTCGAGGTCTGGACCGACGGCACGGTGACACCAGAGGACGCCCTCTCGTTCGCGGGGAAGCTCCTGAAGGACCACCTCCTCCTCTTCATGGCGTTCGACGAGGAGCCGGAGGAGGAAGTGGAGGAAGTGATCGACGAGGAGCAGATGAAGCTCATCGAGCTCCTGAACCACAGCGTCGAAGAGCTTGAGCTCTCCGTGCGCTCGTCGAACTGCCTCCGCGACGCAGGCATCAGCACCCTGGGCGACCTCGTCCGCAAGACCGAAGCGGAGATGCTCAAGTACAGGAACTTCGGCCGGAAGTCGCTCCAGGAGCTTGTCGACATCCTCTCGGTCATGGGCCTCTCCTTCGGCATGGACGTGGACTCGATCCTCGTGCCCGAAGATGAGCCCGCAGAGGAGGGTGAGGAAGGCGAAGAGGGCGAGGCGGGCGAGGAGCGCCCGGCAGACCCGGCGGGAGATGAGGGGGCCGACGTGGCGGAGGCGATCGCCGCGGCACTCCTGACGACGGAAGCTGTCCCGGAGCCTGCACCTGGGGCGGATGAGGAAGAGCCCAAGGAACAGGTGACGGCCGACACGAACGAGACCGACACTCCAGAGGATTGATAGCAGCGGGCCTCTTCACGCTCGAGCGATGCCGAACGCTGACCCGTCGTGTGCCGCGGGCGAGACGAAGAGGGGAGAAAGGCGGGACCCCAAATGCGACACAGGAAGAAGGGGCGGAGGCTCAACAGGACGTGGAGTCACAGGAAGGCGATGCTCCGCAACATGGTGACCACGTTCATCGACCTCGAGCAGATCGAGACGACCGACGCGAAGGCGAAGGAAGTGAGGTCGCTGGCCGAGAGGCTGGTGACGGTGTCGAAGCGGGGCGCCGAGGATCTGGCCGCGCGGCGACAGGTCCTGAGGGTGGTGCGGAACAAGCGCGTCGTCGCCAAGCTCTTCAACGAGATCGGACCACGGTACGTCGACAGGCCAGGCGGCTACACGCGCATCGTCAAGGTCGCCAACAGGCGCGGCGACGCGGCCCCGCTCTCGATCCTGCAGTTCGTGACGGAGCCCCTGGTTTTCAAGGAGAAGAAGCCGCGCTTCGACGAGGAGCCGGAGGAGTTCCCGCGCGACGAGAAGACCGAGCCCGAGGTGGTGGAGAAGCCCTCGGCCGAGGAGGCCGGAGAGGCGCTGGAGGGGGAAGCGGGCGAGGAAGCCGCCGAGGAGGTGGCAGAGCAGGCAAAGGAAAGCTGAGCGTGAGCCCTCTGAACCTCGGGCGCCCAGCTTCGGGCGCGACCGGGGGCGCAACAACGATGAGACTACGGGCGCCGACAGCAATGTTCGGCGCCCTTCTGCTTGCGGCCCTGACTGTCGTCGGGGCCGGATGCAGCGGGTTCGGCGCGCCGCCGGGCGACGAGCCGCCGTCCGGAACCGCGGCCGGTTCCGCGGAGCCGACCGCCGGGAGCGTCGGCGTGCCGCTTCTCCGCGTCGGGCTCGCCGAGGGCGTCGACGAAGCGAAGGTGGGCTCCGGGGCCGCGTTCACCGTGGCCGTCTATGCAGAGGACGTCCGGCGGTTCGCCACGTCTGGCGGGTCGGAGTGGACCTTCCGCGCGCGCGGCGACGGGATCGATGGCAGATCGAGCGGCGAGAGCTTCTCGATCGGCGAGGGGACGGTCCGGGTGACCGCCGACGGGGCGTGGCCGCTCGTCATCGACGGCGTCGCCTACCACGGCGAGGTGGAGCTCTTCCTCAGTGCGAGCGGGGCGCTCTCGGTGGTGAACGTCGTCGACATCGAGACCTACCTCAGGGGCGTTGTTCCGAAAGAGATCGGGCCGCGACCCGTCGCGGAGATCGAGGCCGTCAAGGCGCAGGCCGTCGCGGCGCGCACTTACGCGATCGCGTCTGGCGGCAAGCGGTCCGGGGGCGACTTCGACCTCTTCGGGACGGTCTCCGACCAGGTCTACGCCGGCGTCGCCGTCGAGAACGCCGTCTGCGATCGCGCGATCGCGGAGACAGCCGGAATCGTGGCCACGTACGATCGGACGCCGATCAACGCGTACTTCCACGCCAACTGCGGCGGGCGGACCGAGGCGCGGCAGGAGGTCTGGGAGCTCGAGGAGGTGCCGTACCTGCGATCGGTGTGGGACACACAGGGCGGCACGTCCGACCGCGACAGGGCCTACTGCCGCGCGGGCTCGCACTTCGAGTGGGAGGCGTCGTGGACGGGGGGCGAGATCGAGGACCTCGTGCACTCGTATCTTCCGTCGGTCGCCTCGACCCCGGTCAAGGGATCGCTCGGGATCGTGAAGGACATCCGCGTCACCGAGAGGACGCCTTCGGGGCGGATCCGGTGGCTCGAGGTCAGAACCGCGGGCGGCACGTACCGCGTGTTCGGGGACAGGGTCCGGTGGCTCCTCCGGCGCCCCGGCGGGGCGGGGATTCTCAGGAGCGCCTGGTTCGACCTCAGCGTCAAGAAGCGCGGGGGTCGCGTCGATCGGGTGACCGCCACGGGCCACGGATACGGACACGGCGTGGGCATGTGCCAGCACGGCGCCATGGAGATGGCGAGGCGCGGCCACTCCTACGAGGAGATACTGAAGCACTACTACGCTGGCATCGAGCTTGCACGGGATTACGGGGCTGAGTAGGAGAGACGGCCTCAGAGGCCCATGTGGGGCCTCCAGGGGGTCGAATTCCCGTTGACAGGGCCCTTCTGGCTCCTATATTATCGGTTCGACTGCAACTGCGGGGTCGTAGTTCAGTTTGGTTAGAACGCCGGCCTGTCACGCCGGAGGTCGCGAGTTCGAGTCTCGTCGGCCCCGCCATTAAGAAGAGCCCGGTCCTTTTGGACCGGGCTCTTCAACTTGGTCCCATGTGCTGACCAGATGGCCCCTCTCCCGAGCATCACCTGAGCAGAACGACTCTCCTTGTGGCTGTGCGGTCCCCAGCGACGAGTCTGGCGAAGTACACACCGCTGGCCACGCGCCTGCCGTCCGTGTCCGTGCCATCCCAGTAGGTGACGGCAGCGCCGGGGGTCGCGACCGCGTCGACGAGCGTAGTCACGAGTCGTCCGCTCACGTCGTAGATCGAGAGACTCGTGGTCCCGGCGCTGAGCGGAACCGTGTACGCGATCTCCGTTCCGTGAGTGAACGGATTCGGGGCGGGCTCAGAAAGAACGAACCCGCTCTCCTCGGGCACGCCTGTCCAAACGTCGGTGTCGAAGGTGTAGGTCAGCAGGCCGCCTGCTTTGTTGATGACGATGAGACAGACCGTGCTCATGTCATCGAAACCCTCCACCAGGATGTCACCACTGCCGAACGGGCCAAGCGTGATCTCCCCGTAGTAGAAGGCGTCACCGGCGTTGTCCAGGTAGGCGACGTGTGCGGCATGGGGCCAGCCGCCCCCCGGGCCGTTGTAGGCGACATGTAGCGCCTCGGCCTGGGACGTCCCCCTCTCGAAGTGGATGTAGTTGCAGGCCCGAGCTTGGGGTCTTTCAGCCGGGGGCGGCGAACCGTTGACGACCGGGAAGTCCGTGTAGACAGCCTGCGGCAGGGCCTCCGGCCAGCCCGGGTCTCCACCTTCCTCGTAGTGGTTCCCATCATCTCTGTCCCCAGTGAACCAGTTCCAGATCCAGAACTCCTCAACGGCATCCTCCAGGCTGGTCCCGTAGTTACCGAGAACATCGTCCAGAGAATCAAACGCGCTTGGTCCTGCGATCACCTCACACTCGTACCAGATCTCGGGGATGATACCGGCTCCGTGGGTCTCGGAGAGGTAGAGGTTCCAGAGGACCACCCCTTTACTATGATTGAGATCGGTCGAGTCCAGCGCCACCCAGGGGTACTCCAGCACGTAACCCAGCCGAGAGGTGAAGTTGTTGATGTCGTCGTACATGGTCTCGATGCCCCAGGTTCCTGTGGCCCGCTGAATCCAGCGCATCTCATCGGCGTCATGCGCGTAGCCCGCCGCGATCCCGACCACCCACGATTCGCAGAGGCGCACGAAGTCGATCGGGACAAGAGAACTGATCGCGAAGTCGTTGTGGAACCGACCGTAGCTTGTCATGGCTCCGGGAGGATCCCCGGGAGTGGCGTAGCACTGAATGCCCGAAGTCCAGTTGGGAAGGCAGTCCATGACGTAGATATCGTAGTGGTTGCTCCCTCCACCTCCGTCCGGGTCGCTCCCGTCCGGCGGCGGCGGCCTGAAGCCGAGCGTGTCCACCAGTCCACGCCAACAGCGCTCGGCCGCTACCTTGCACTCGTGAAAGTATGTGGTGTCCGGCCAGCCGTACATCATGTTGGGGCCCGCGGTGTCGTACCAGATCCTGAAGTGCTCGGTGTCGACGTGATACGGGAGCGTGGGTCTCACCCGTGAGCCTCCCCTCTCTGGGCTCTGGCCTGGGCCGACCTCGTTGGTTGTGCCGAAAGCAGCGATCCTGGAAGCAGCAACTTCACAGAGCGTGGTCTCGCCGGGCACACGGGCAGGCGTTCCTGTTGACGCGAGGACGAGGCAGGCGAGGGTGAGAATCCCCACGAGGGGGATGGCACGTCCTTTCCCTGTGGCGGACATCAGTCTCCTCCTTGAATCAGAGATGGCAACGCTGATCACTGCAAGCGGGAGTGGTCTGCCCATGGCGTCTCCTCCATCTGAGATGTCCCCAATCGGCTACCTGAACATCGCTTCTCTTTCATTCACGGCACCCCGTGACTGGCGCTCGAGCTGATCGG
>JALGWI010000099.1 GCA_025774245.1 bacterium | reverse complement strand
CCCCGTCGGGTTCTTCCAGATCGGTGGCGGGATCCCGGGCGACTTCGCAATCTGCGCGGTGCCCATGATCATCCAGGACCTGAAGACCCCGACGCCGTACTGGGCCTACTTCGCGCAGATCTCGGACAGCACCACGTCGTACGGGTCGTACTCGGGCGCCGTGCCGAACGAGAAGATCACCTGGCACAAGCTCGACGTCGACACGCCGAAGTTCATGATCAACTCCGACGCTTCGATCGTCGCCCCTCTGATCTTCTCCTACGTGCTGGGGGAGTGACCGGCAGGACCTTCCAGTTCGACGGCGGCCAGCGTAGTAGACGGGGCTGAGGAAGTCTCCCCTCCGGCCAGCTCCTCGATCGCCCTTCTGTCCGGAGCCGGGATTCCGACGCGATCGAGATCCGGGATCGCGACCCACCTGAAGTCGACGGTCTTCCCCGCGTCGCCATCACACGAACCGCTGGTCCCGCGCGCCAGGAACGCCGACATCGTCACGCGGTGCTTCGTCACGCCGTACGTCGCCTCGGTCGGTCCCTCGAGCGATTCGCACCCGAGGCCGAGTCGATCGACCACGAGCGACCGGGCGATCTCGCGGGGGTCGTCCGTTTCGGAGAGCGGCGACCGCGGCAGCGTCCAGAGCCCCTCCCACCATCCTCGCTCGTGTCCTCCGCGAACGAGGAGCACCTCCCCTTCGCGGATCGCCACGACCACCACCTCGCGAAGCTCGACCGTCCCGGTGGCCCCGGACGAGATCGGGTAGCCCTCGGGGTCGCCGCGCTCGAGGGCGACACACCCCGCGGCGACGGGGCACGCGTCGCACCGGGGAGCGGCGGGCGTACAGACGAGGGCCCCGAGCTCCATCATCGCCTGATTGAAGTCGCCAGGTCGGGAGGCGTCGAGCAACCGCGTCGCCTCCGAGCGGATCGCGCGACGCGCCTCCCCGCGAGACGGATCGGCAGCAAGCGCAGTGAGACGGGCGAGGACGCGTACGACGTTCGCGTCGACCACCGCCACGTCCTCCCCGAACGCGATGCTCGCGACGGCCGCGCACGTATACTCCCCCATCCCCGGAAGCTCCCGAAGCTCGTGGGCCGACTCGGGTACCTTCCCGTCGAACCGATCCACGAGCACGCGCGCCGCCGCGTGGAGCGATCGGGCGCGCCGGTAGTATCCGAGCCCCGACCACGCCGCGAGCACGTCGTCGAGCGACGCCTCGGCCAGCGCGCTGAGCGTCGGGAAGCGTTCGAGGAAGCGAGGCCAGTACTCGGTCACGCGCGAGACCTGGGTCTGCTGGAGCATGACCTCCGAGACCCACACCTCGTAGGGGTCGTCGGTCCTCCGCCACGCGAGGTCGCGGCGATTGGCGTCGTACCACGCGAGGAGCGCGCGGCGGAACGCGTCAACGTCGAACGCCTTCTTTGTCATGCGTGTCCTGATGCTGTGAGGCCCGGCGCGCGGCGCCGAACCGGTCGGTTCCTTGACATCGCCCCTCTCGTCCCGTATACAATAGGATAACCTGTGAGGTTCGCTGTACAACCGCGCACGCGAGGAGGATCACAGTGAGCGACCCGAAGGAGCGCTACGGCGTCGGCGAGAAGGTCGACGAAGCCGGTGAGTACGTCTGCGAGATCTGCCACACCGAGGGCGGCGTCCACGTCCACGAGTTCAAAGAGGGCGAGGAGTTCCCGACCTGCATGAACTGCGGTGCGTCGACCTCCTGGAAGAAGGCCCCGGACAAGGAGTAGCGATCCCCGTTCGCGGCGGATCGACCCATGAGCAGCATTGAGAAGAAGGCGAAGACCCCCGTCACCGACGACGGCGGATTCGCGATCAAGGACTGCGCCCTCGCCGCGATCGCGACGGGGCGGCGCGCACAGAACCTGAAGGAGCTCCGGGACGAGCTCGAGACGATCGACCCGGCGTGCCTCCAGTACCATTTCTGGGGAGGGCTCCTGCGCCCGGTCTTCGACGATCCCCGTTTCAACAACGGATTCGCGAGGTGGGTCTTCCAGTCGCTGCACAACCAGCCGCTCGCCGAGCGCCTGAGCGTCATCGACCCGACCGACTTCGACGGTCCCGACGGCCTCCGCCGCGAGCTCGTCGACGTCATCGAGGAGGAGCTCGACCGGAGAGAGGTCCTCCCCTGGACGTCGAGGGAGCAGCAGTTCCACTTCATCCGGTCGCAGATCGTCGTGTTCAGCACGAAGCGCGTGATTCACGACCCGGGCGAGCTCCGCGACGCGGTCTCCGCCATGACGCCCTCGAGCGTCTTCTACCACTTCATCGACGCCAGACGCCGGACACCGAACGGCGTGGACGATTTCAGCACCTGGCTCACCGATCTCGGCGACGAGAAGTACCGGTCGCTCTGCACGCGGCTCAGGGGAGTCGACCCCTACTTCATGACCCTCGTCGAGATCCGCGAAGAACTGATGGACATCTTCGCCGAGTACCTCGGAGACTGACGCCATGGCCAACCTCCTCGACGAATACGCAAAGGTAGCCGGCGAGAACGTCGTCGACCATCTGCGCCAGCTGTCCGCGCCGCTCGCCGGCATGAAGGTCGTCCACGTCAACTCGACGAAGCTGGGCGGCGGCGTCGCCGAGATCCTGACCAAGCTCGTCCCGCTCAAGCGGGAACTCGGGATCGACGCGAGCTGGGAGGTCATCACCGGGGACGCGGACTTCTACTCGACGACGAAGTCGTTCCACAACGCCCTTCAGGGGAACCACGTCCACATCTCCGACGAGCACCTCAGGCACTACGAAGAGACCAACACCGAGAACGCCGCGAAGCTGGCGCCCGTGCTCGAGGACGCCGACATCGTCTTCATCCACGATCCACAGCCGGCGCCCCTCCTGAGCCACTTCCCCGAGCGGAAGGGCCTCTGGATCTGGCGCTGCCACATCGACGTCAGCCGACCCCACCGGCCGGTCTGGCGCTACCTGCGCAGCGCCGTCGCGGGGTACGACGCGAGCATCTTCTCCCTCGCCGCGTTCGCGCAGAACCTCCCGCACGTGCAGTACCTGATCCCGCCGAGCATCGATCCATTGAGCGACAAGAACATGCCGCTCGACGAGAGCGAGATCTCCGGGGTCTTCCGAAAGTTCGATGTCGACCCCGACCGCGAGGTCATGCTCCAGGTCTCGCGGTTCGACCGCTTCAAGGATCCGGTCGGAGTCATCGAGGCCTACCGCCTCGCGAAGAAGTTCTCCCCCGGCCTCCAGCTCGTCCTCGCGGGGGGTGCTGCGGACGACGACCCGGAGGGCGCCGTGGTCCTCGACGAGACGAAGGCGGCGGCGAACGAGGATCCGGACATCCACATCCTGCTCCTCCCGCCGGACGCGCACCGCACGATCAATGCGCTCCAGAGGGCGGCCGACATCGTCGTCCAGAAATCGACCCGTGAGGGCTTCGGCCTGACGGTGGCCGAGGGGATGTGGAAGGGGAAGCCGGTCATCGGTGGCGACGTCGGGGGGATCCGCCTCCAGATCATCAACGACCACACGGGGTTCCTGGTGTCGACGCCCGAGGGCGCCGCGCTCAGGATCCGGTACCTCCTTCACCACCGCGACAAGCTCCGCGAGATGGGCGAGAAGGCGAGGTCGTTCGTCCGCGAGAACTTCCTCCTGACGCGACACCTGAGGGAGTACCTCACGGCGATGGTGTCGCTCGCCAACAAGGCCGAGGACCGCATCGAGCTCTAGCGGCTCCGCGCGGCCCCCGACCGGAGAGAGCGGCGCGGTCACCTGCGCGGAGAGCGAGCCCGGATGGCCGGACCCGGCGGGAACCTCATCGAGATCGAAGGCGTCCCGGACTTCTGGGACCGGCTCGCGCGTGTCGAACGGTCGTGTCTCGTCCTCGACTACGACGGCACCGTGGCGCCGTTCCGGGTGGATCGCATGAAGGCGTTTCCCCTGGACGGCGTGGTCGACCTCCTGTCGCAGATCCGCGACGGCGGCAGCACCCACCTCGCGATCATGACCGGGAGGCCGATGAAGGAGCTTCTGTTCCTGCTCGGCGACCTCGGCATCCCCGTCAGCGCCAGCCAGGGCACGGAGTTTCGGTATCCGGACGGAACCTGGCTCACGCTCCTCCCGACGCCGCGGCAGGAGGAGCGGCTCCGGTGGGCGGAGGGTCAGGCGGCGGCAGCGTCCGTGGCCGGCAGGATCGAGAGGAAGGTCGCGAGCGTCGCGCTCCACACGCGGGGCGTCGACCCCGATGACGCCGAGAGGGCACACGAGAAGCTCTGGGGGATCTGGAGCCGGGACGCCGACGAGTACGACCTCGAGTGCCGCCACTTCATCGGCGGGATCGAGCTCAGGCTCAAGGACATCGACAAGGGAACGGCGCTCACGACGCTCCTCGAGGAGCGAACCGAGGACGACGAAGGCATCTGCGTCTACGTCGGCGACGACCACACCGACGAGGACGCGCTGCTGGTACTCAAGGACCGCGGGATCGGGATCAAGGTCGGGAGCCCCGACGTCCCCACTTACGCCCCGGGCCGACTCGCCGATCCGTACGAGGTCAGGGAGTTTCTGCGAGCATGGGTACAGACAACGACGTGAGGGAACACGACTCGGAGCACGACGTCAGGCGGCTCGTCGTCGTTTCGAACCGCCTGCCGGTCGTCCTGTCGAGGGAAGACGGCTGGCGCGTCGAGCAGGGCTCGGGCGGCCTCGTGACCGCGCTGGCGCCGGTACTCCGGGATCGCGGCGGCCTGTGGATCGGGTGGCCGGGAACCTCGGAGGTCGACGGGCTCGGCGAGGCGCTCGACGAGGCCACGCAGGGTACGGGCTACTCCCTGGTACCGGTGTCTCTCTCCGCGACCGAGGTCGACAAGCACTACCGCGGCTTCTCGAACGAGATCATCTGGCCGCTCTTCCACGACCTCCAGTCGCTGTGCAACTTCGACCCTTCGTACTGGGACGCGTACGACGGGGTCAATCGGAAGTTCGCCGAAGTCATAGCCGAGAACACGGGGCCGGGCGATTTCGTGTGGGTCCACGACTACCACCTCATGCTCGCCGCGAGCCACCTTCGGGCGCTGGGTGTGAAATCCAAGCTGGGGTTCTTCCTTCACGTTCCGTTCCCCCCGCTCGACATCTTCGTCAAGCTCCCGTGGCGGTTCCAGATCCTGAAGGCGCTCCTGGACTTCGACCTCCTCGGCTTCCAGACGATGCGCGACCGCCGGAACTTCCTGCAGTGCCTGAGGACACTCGTAGGCCCGGCGGAGGCGTGCGGGCGCGGGCAGGTCTGCGAGATCCAGACTGAGACGAAGAAGGTCCGCGTCGGCGCCTTCCCCATCAGCATCGACTACCGCGCGCTGGAGCAGGAGGCGGCCAGCCACGAGGTCGCCGAGAGCGCGTGGCACATCCACGAGAACCTGCCGGAACGCCAGCTCATCATCGGCGTCGACCGACTCGACTACACGAAGGGGATCCCGGACAGGCTCCAGGCGTTCCGTCTCGTGCTCGAGCGGTATCCGGAGCTCCACAACAGGGTGTCGCTCGTCCAGGTGGTCGTGCCGAGCAGGAGAGGCATTCCGGGGTACGAGGATCTCAAGATCGAAATCGAGCGGCTCGTCGGCGAGATCAACGGGCAGTTCACGCACCAGACCGGCTGGGTGCCGATCCACTACATCTACCGCAGCCTCGATCGCTACGAGCTCCTGGGCTACTACCGCGCGGCCGAGATCGCGCTCGTCACGCCGCTCAAGGACGGGATGAACCTCGTCGCGAAGGAGTACTGCGCCTCGAGCCTCGAAGAGAACGGCGTGTTGATCCTGAGCGAGTTCGCCGGCGCGGCCGCCGAGCTCCAGCGCTGGGCGCTCCTCGTGAACCCGTACGACATCGTCGGCACCTCCGAGGTCATCCACCAGGCACTCCACATGGACCCCGGCGAACGCGCCAGACGGATGCACAGGCTCCGCCAGACGATCAGAAGACGCGACATCTTCTGGTGGGTCGACTCATTCCTGAGGGCGTCGATCGCCAAGAGCCTCGACAGCTTCCCCGTCGTCGCCGACTACCTTCCAGAGGCCGAGACGGTGAACCAGACAGACGGAGGAAGCTAGGGACGGTCTCCGGCCGTGCCGGGAGAGGAGGAACCGTGGACCGAAAGAGAAACGTCGTCCTCGTCGCCGTTGCCGTCGCTGCAACGCTCGGAATCGCGGCGCTCGCGGGCTGTCAGAGGGGACCGAGCGCGAGCGAACAGCTCGCGACGAGCCTGGCCGCGGCCGACGAGGTGTTCAACGGCCGGCAGTACGAGGAGGCCGGGACGCTCTTCGAGACGATCTCCGCCGACGCGGAGGCGGCCGGCGTCACGTCGGCCTACGTCGAGGCCTGCGCCATGCGGGCGAGGAGCCTCCTGGCAACCGGAAACAAGGAGGATGGACGCGCGTGGCTCGAGAAGGCCGCCGCGAGCGTCGACGAGACGGACCCGGCCGGGTGGTCGCGGTATCTCGGCGTCCGTGGCCGCTTCGAGTGGCAGGACGACGACAACGAGACGGCGACACTGACCTTCGTGGAGATGTTCGACTACTGCGACGAGCACGACCTCTACGAGCGCTCTACGAGCGCGGCGTCGACGCGGCCCACATGGTTGCGATCACCGGCACGCCCGAGGAGAAGACCGAGTGGGCCGTGAAGGGCATCGAGATGGCCGAGGCCGGCGGACTCACCGAGTGGCTCGGTCCGCTCTGGAACAACCTCGGGTGGGACCACATGGACGCGGAACGCTACGACGAGGCCCTCGAGGCGCTCCGGAACGCGCGCGAGTACCACAACGCGGGCGACGACGAGTATGCGAAGATGATCGCCGACTACTCGGTCGCCTACGCCATGAGGAGGACGGGCGACGGCGCCGGAGCGAAGTCGCGGATGGACAACGTCTTCCGCTGGGCGAACCGCCTCTACGCGAACGGCAACGAGGACGCCGTCGAGTGGATGGGGTACAGCCGCTGGGAGCTCGGCGAGATCGCCATCGAGAACGGCGAGGGTGAGGTGGCCCTGCGCCTCTTCAAGAAGGGACTCTCCGAGCTCGAGCAGGCGGGGATCGCCGAGTGGGACACTGCAGACTGGGAGGCCAAGAAGGCGCGGATCGAGGAGCTCACCGACTGATGCC
Organism: bacterium; assembly: GCA_025774245.1. Lineage (GTDB taxonomy): Bacteria > Joyebacterota > Joyebacteria > Joyebacterales > Joyebacteraceae > JALGVN01. The sequence continues at coordinate 4,676 of JALGWI010000099.1, read as the reverse complement.
ACCCGCGCGCCGGGACAGCGTCCCGCCCAAGAGCGAGTTCGCGAAGCACTGGTCGCTTGATCCTGCGGTGACCTTTCTGAACCATGGATCGTTCGGAGCCTGCCCCCTCCCCGTCCTCGAGAAGCAGGTCTACTGGCGCGGCCGGCTCGAGCGCGAGCCGGTCCACTTCATGTGCCACGAGCTAGAGGAGGCGCTGGACGAATCGAGAGAGAGGCTCGCGGCATTCGTGGGCGCGGACCCCGAGGACATCGCGTTCGTCCCGAACGCCACGACCGGAGTGAACACCGTCCTCCGGTCGCTCACGTTCGAGCCCGGGGACGAGCTCCTGACCACGACGCACGAGTACAACGCGTGCCGGAACGTGCTCGACTTCGTCGCCGCGCGATCGGGGGCGAAGGTCGTCTTCGCCGAGATCCCCTTCCCCGCCGAGTCCCCAGGTGACATCGTGGAGGCGGTCCGCGAGAGCATCACCCCGAGGACGCGCTTCGGTCTCTTCGACTACATCACGAGCCTCACGGGCATGGTGATGCCCGTCCGCGAGCTCGTCGCGCTCTTCGCCGAGCGCGGGCTCGACACGATGGTCGACGGCGCCCACGCGCCGGGGATGGTCCCGCTGAACCTGCGCGAGCTCGGCGCGACGTACCTCACCGGCAACTGCCACAAGTGGCTCTGTTCCCCGAAGGGCGCCGCCCTCCTGTACGTGCGCCGCGACCGGCAGCCATCGATCCGACCGCTCGTCATCAGCCACGGCGCGAACAAGGACCGGCCCGAGCGCTCGAGGTTCCGCCTCGAGTTCGAATGGACCGGCACGAGGGATCCGAGCCCGTACCTCTGCGTCCCCGACTGCATCGAGTTCATGGGTGGGCTCCTGCCGGGAGGATGGCCCGCTCTCATGGAGAGAAACCGCTCGCTCGCGCTCGATGCGCGCGCCCTCCTCTGCGAGAGGCTCGGCGCCGCGATCGCGTGCCCCGACGAGATGATCGGCACGCTGGCGAGCATCCCGCTCGGAACCGGCTCGTACCACTTCACGAAGACGTCGCTCGCGTTCGATCCCATGGAAGAAGTGCTGCGCGACGAATACTGGATCGAGGTGCCGGTGCTCGAGTGTCCCGGCGGGCTCCCGAGCATCCTGCGCATCTCCGCGCAGATCTACAACTCGATCGAGCAGTACGAGTACCTCGCCGACGCGATCGCGGAGGTCCGCGAGCGGAGCGCGGCTGCGTGACGCGGCGCCCCGCGAGGGGATCGACGACCGATCAAAGACCGAGGCCCCGGCATCAGTGCCGGGGCCTCGCTCTTCAGATGACAGGATTCGCCTCCGGGATCAAGGCGAGGATGGCGCCTCCGGGAGAGAGAACCACCACGTCATCAGGATGTTCGGGACCGGGTAGACCATGCGCGTGCGGTACCCCCTGAACTTCGTGGCGTCCCAACCGGCCCGTTCGAATGAGTGGCGCACCATCTCCGGGTACGATCGCACACCCCTGATGGAGACGCTGCCCATGCCGAGTCCGAGATTGTCGACCGGCGTTGCCAGGTCGAGCGTGTTGAGCCTCCCGTGGAGCCCGGGGTGGCGGACAGTCTCCGCGCCCTTCGGACTCGGGATGTGCATCGTAATATCGGGGACCGTACCCGCGTACAGATCCTCGTGGATGAACACGTCCCTCACAACCGTCTTGCATGGGGAGTGCAGTAGATAGCCCCGCCACTCGTCCCTGATCTGGGGCGTTCGGTATGGCTCCATCACGTTTCGGATCAAGAGACCTGACGTCAGGGTGAGCGGGGAATCCAAGGACGGCTCGCTCTCCGAAAGCGCGATCGTCGTGAGATTCCCGTCCCTGAAGATCTGGAAGTCCGGGAGCGGATCGCTCGAGTACTCGCGAAGGAAGAAGTCCTCCACGTCCTGAGCGAGCTCGCCGTCGAGCGTCTCCAGCCGCGGCTGGGGACCCGAATCGACCGGAGGCGGGTGGAGCCTCTGGCTGAAGATCCCGACAGGCGCCGTGGGGCTGGATCGCAAAGGTCGTCACGATCGCCTCGCACCGGAATCCGACGAGGTAGGACATCGCCTTATAGACGGCCTGCTTCGCGCTCCGCTCGTTCCGCGCCCGCGCCTCCGCGGACGAAGCCGAGATCGCGGCATCGAGCGTGCCCCTGCCACCCGGCGTCTCGTCGATGAGCGCCTGGAACCTCCCGACACTCATCAGAGCAGCCTTGCATGCCTCCCCGTCGATCCCCGCCTTGACCGCCGCCCGAATGAAGATCCGAAGACCGGTGGGCGCTGGCAGGAGGTACATGAACTCCAGCGGATCCTCCGCACGGAGCGCCCTCGTGAGCCGGCTCGCCAGGCTCTTGTCCACCCCGAGCTCCTTCACGAGCGTCGAAGGTCGACCGGCCGGGCCCGCCGCCGCGCTCACGATCGGCAGAAGCTCCTCCCTGAGTTCCTCGGCTACGGCCTGGAGCCGCGCCCCCGTCGTGGTCTCTGCATCCGGATAGGACGTCCTCGGCATCACATCCACCCTTTCCAGTCACGGGCCGGCCGCCCGCACTCGATTCACCGGAGCCTGGATCCAGCCGGGTCTCCTCGTAACCTGCTAAGCAACGGGAGATTAGACCCATGCTCGTGGTCTGTCAACTCTGATTATAGCACCTCAGGCATTTCTTTGCAAGTTCTTTCAGAGAATACTTGCAGAACTCTCGGAGATATGTTAGACTGTCCCTGTGGTGGCGGTGGGTCCCTGAAAAGCTGGAGACCAGGGAATGGGGTCCCGAACCGATGAACGCCCAGACCCGAAAGGAGGGCCTCACGAGGATCCGAAGCGTAGGGATGGAGCGTCAGCATCAACAGGGGAACCAATTCGAGGAGAGGGAACATGAGTGCCATACTGAAGAAGCTCGTTCTGCTGTCCGTAGTGGCGTCGGTGGCGATCTTCGCGCAGACGGCCACTGCCGACATCCTGTGGGACCAGTCGGACTTCGATGTTTGGGGCATGGGATTCTTCAACGCCGACGCCGGCGCCCCGCCCTTTGGGATGGCCGTTCACTCGGTCAACCACGTCACGGTTCCTGGTGGCGGCTGGAACGTCGACAGCATCAGCACGTACTACTCGGCCCTCGACGCTTTTTGGGGCGATGGCATCACGCAGTGTTACGTGCACGTATACGACAAGACCGGCCCGCTGCCCATCGACGGAACCGATGATCCGAGCGTCGATCCGCTCGTGCCGATGTCGGCCGTCTTGAACGGAGACCACTTCGTCCTTACGGCGTCGGGTCTCGGTCTTGCCCTGGGCGCCGGCGAGTACTGGATCGGTGTCACGCCGATCGGCGCGAGCGGTCCGTTCGGACCGGAGATCCATCTCTCGTCACTGACGTACTACGGCGATGCGACGGCGTCCTACGACGTGTACGCGTTCCCGCCGCCGGCGATGTGGTTCAACTTCAACCCGGGCCTCGATGCATCGATCCTGATCGAGGGCACGCCGGGCTCGACCCCTGTCGAGGACTCGACCTGGGGTGAGATCAAGTCGCTGTACCGCTAGAGAGATCGAAGTCGGAGTGATCGTTGCGCACACGGGCCGCCCCCCGCGGGCGGCCCGTGTCGCAGGCCGCAAGTGGGAAGCCGGCCGACCACGCACTCAAGGAGACGGGAAGCATGAGGATCATCGGGCTCGTGACACTGGCGGGACTGAGCGTCTGCTGCGGTGTCGCCCACGCCGAGGTGACGTTCGAGATCATCGACGTCGGATACGCGACCGACATCTCTGCCGACGGCTCGGTCGTGGTCGGGAACACCGAAGGCCTGTATGAGCCGTTCCGCTGGACCGCAGAGGGTGGGCTCGAGATCCTCGCGGCGGGAGGCGGATCCGGTTCGCCGGACGTCTCGGCGGACGGAACGCAGGTGAGCGCGAGCATCCCGGGGGCCGACGGCACCTACTGGACCCAGGGCCGCTGGACGCTCGGGCAGGGCTGGGAGGAGACGATGCCTCCCCCACCGCCCGACGGGTATCCCATGGACGACTCTTACGGTTCGGCGTGGGGTCTCTCGGAGGACGGAAGCACCGTGGTCGGGCTGTACTGGCGTTGGGGAATGCCGGGCGGCGGCGCGCACGCGAGCACGTGGACGAGGGAGACGGGTGCGATCGGCCTCGGCAGCGACGGCGGGAACAGCCGTGCCAACGACGCCAACGAGGACGGATCCGTGATTGTGGGCTGGGACGAGAACCCGGAGTGGGGTGGCTGGCGGCCGGCGGTCTGGGTCGACGGGGTGAAGACGATCCTGGCGGAGCACGACGCCTTCTGTGAGGCGTCGGCGGTGCTGCCGGACGGCTCGGTGGTGCTCGGGCAGTCGCTCGACGACTCGACGGGCCTTCGCGTGGCCGCACGCTGGATCTGGAACGGGACATCGTGGGAGGAGAATCTGCTGGGTGCGCTCCCCGGACTGCACCCGAACTTCGGCGTCGCCATCTGCAACGACGCGACCCCAGACGGCAGCATCATCGTCGGCTACAACCGGTTCTCCAATCCCGGGGACGCGACGGGATTCATCTGGACCGAGGAGACCGGTGTCATCGACGTGGAGGACTACCTCGCAGACCCCGGAGTCACCGTGCCGTTCGAGATCCACATCCCGTCTGTTCAGGCGATCTCCTACCACGGCTCGATCCTGGTCGGAACCT
>JALGWI010000098.1 GCA_025774245.1 bacterium | reverse complement strand
CATCCTGACGTATCTCACCGATGGGATTCCGCAGGAGGTCACCGTCGACTGGGACATGTTCACCGACCAGATCCAGCAGGTGACCGTGAACGCCATCGATCCCGCCGGCCCGTTTCCCTCGTCCGTCACGCCCGAGGACAACGTCCACCGGTGGGTCAACTACCTGAAGACGTACAAGATCCCGACGGTCACCGAGGTCAGCGTCGAGGACACGCTCAGCCGCCTGGGCATCCCGCTCGCGTCGGTTCTCTGTCTCGTCGGCCTCGTGCCCCTCGGCGCGCGGTTCGCGAAACGGCGGAAGGACGGGACGCCGACGCGCGCGTACGTCGGTGTGGGCGCGGTGCTTGTTGCCGGCGCCGTTCTCCTCTGGCCGTTCCTTCACGTTCCGGTGGGGCGGCCCGGCAGCCTCGCCGCGAGGCTCCCCGAAGGTCAGGGAGAGGTGGTCCTTTCGAGCCTCCTCCGAAACGTCTACCGCGCCTTCGACTTCCGGGAGGAGGAGGACGTCTACGACAGGCTCTCGGTGAGCGTGAGCGGCGATCTTCTCGCCGACGTCTATCTTCAGAACCGGCAGTCGTGGGTCGTGGCGAGGGCGGGCGGCGCCCAGGCGAAGGTCACGGACGTCGAGGTGATCGACGTCGCGGTCGACGATCACCCCGACCGTCGCGGCGCGCTCGCGTTCACCTCGAAGTGGACCGCGCTCGGGAAGGTCGGGCACTGGGGGCACGTCCACGCCCGACAGAACCAGTACGAGGCCGTTCTCACCGTCGAGCCGGTCGGTGGCGCGTGGAAGATCACGGGCCTCGATCTTCTTGATGAGACGCGCGTAGATCCCTACGCGCAGCCTGCGGCGGCCGACTCCGCCGGCACGCGCTGATTCATGCGGCGGGAGGTGCGATGATCTCCATCCGAGCGCTCACGTTCCGCTACCCGACCGGCGAGTTCCGGCTGAACATGCCGGAGTTCGACGTCGCGAAGTCGGAGAAGGTCGCGGTCATCGGTCCGTCGGGCTCGGGGAAGACGACGCTCTTGAACCTCGTGGCCGGCATCCTGACGCCGCTCTCGGGGTCGATCGAGGTCGGCGGCACGGGCGTCCACGCGCTCGGCGACACCGAGCGGCGCGACTACCGGATCACGACCATCGGGTTCGTCTTCCAGGACTTCGAGCTTCTGGACTACCTCGACGTGATGGACAACATCCTCCTTCCGTACAGGATCACGGGGGCGCTCGAACTGGGAAGCGACGTCCGCGCTCGGGCGTTGGACCTGGCCTCCGAGATGGGCATCAGTGGCCTCGTGTCGCGGCACCCGACCGAGCTTTCGCAGGGGGAGAAACAGCGGGCGGCGATCTGCAGGGCCCTGCTGCCGCGTCCGAAGCTCATCCTGGCTGACGAGGCGACCGGCAACCTCGACCCGGTGAACAAGGGGCACATCCTCGATCTGCTCTTCCAGAGCGTCGACCATCACGACGCGACGCTCCTCGCGGTCACACACGACCACGAGCTCCTCGACCGATTCGATCGCGTCGCCGACTTCCACGACTTCCACGTATGGGAGGCTCCATGATCGACAGCCTCTACCTCGCGTGGAAGTACGTGCGATTCAACCGCGTGAAGTTCTGGACGCTGGTCGCGTGCATCACGCTCGTCGCCTTCCTCCCGATCGCGCTCGAGCTCCTGCTCGACGAGAGCGAGAAGCAGCTCCTCTCGCGGGCCGTGACGACGCCGCTCGTCGTCGGCGCGAAAGGAAGCGCGCTCGACCTCGTCATGAACTCGCTCTACTTCGGAGACGAGGTTCCCGAGATCATCACCATGGAGGCCGCGCAGCAGGTGGCGGACGCCGGGCTCGCGCTTCCGATCCCCGTCTACGTGCGGTTCCGCGCGCGCGGACACCCCATCGTCGGGACGACGATCGACTACTTCGGCTTCCGCGGGCTCGAGGTCGCGGAGGGGCGGCAGATCTTCGTCCTCGGGGACTGCGTCGTCGGCGCGACGGCGGCCGAACGTCTCGGCATCGGTGTGGGTGACGGGATCGTGTCGTCGCCCGAGACCGTCTTCGATCTCGCGGGGATCTACCCCCTCAAGATGAACGTCGTGGGTGTCCTCAGGAAGTCCCACACCTCGGACGACCTCGCGATCTTCGTCGACCTCAAGACGGCGTGGATCATGCAGGGCCTCGTCCACGGGCACCAGGACCTGACGAAGGCCGACGATCGCCAGCTCATCCTCAAGGAGGAGGAGGGGAACGTCGTCGGGAGCCCGAAGGTCTACGAGTTCACCGAGATCACAGAGGAGAACCTCGACGCGTTCCACTTCCACGGCGACCCGACGACCGCCCCGATCACCGCCGTCATCGCCGTTCCGAACGACGAGAAGGCCGGCACTATCTTACGAGGAAGGTACCTGACGCCAGAAGCGATCCACCAGATCATCGTTCCGAAGGAGGTCGTCGACGGCCTTCTGAGCAACATCTTCCGCATCAAGAACGTCCTGGACGCGGTGATCCTCCTGGTGGGACTCGCCACCGCGCTGGCTATGGTCCTCGTCTTCGCGCTCTCGCTCCGGCTGCGGAAGCGCGAGGTCGACACGATCTTCAAGATCGGGTGCAAGCGTGCTACGATCGCCCGACTGCTGACAGCGGAGATCCTGATCATCGTCGCGTCGAGCGCCGTTCTCGTCGGGGTGCTCGCGGCCGTGATCGCCCGCTACGACAACGCGCTCGTCCGGATGCTGTTCATCCGGTAGCGCCCACGCCGGCGACAGCCGGCCTCAAGAGGAGGTGGGAGCCATGCCAGCCTCGAAGCGTCGATCGACGCTCCTCGTTGCATGCGTCCTCGCCGTCGGAGTGTCGTTCGTCATCGTCCCGGACCTTCCGGCGGAGGACGCGCTCAGCGTCTACACCGTCAACTACCCGCTCAAGTATTTCGCAGAGAGGATCGCGGGAGACCACGCGTCGGTCGCCTTCCCGGCCCCGGCCGAAGGCGACCCCGCGTACTGGATGCCCGACGAAGAGGCGATCGCCGGGTACCAGAGCGCGGACATCGTCCTTCTGAACGGCGCGGGGTACGCGCACTGGGTCGGGAAGGTCGCGCTCTCGCAGTTCCGGCTCGTCGACACGTCGGCGGCCCTCCGCGATACGCTGATCGAGATCGCCGACACGACCACGCACAGCCACGGGCCCACCGGGGAGCACTCGCACGAGGGTACGCTGGCGTTCACGACGTGGCTCGATCCCGCGCTGGCGGCGCAGCAGGCGGCGGCGGTGGGGGAGGCGCTCGCGCGGAAGCGGCCGGTCTTGGCCGACGAGTTCCTCGCGAACTACGAGGCGCTCGCTGGCGAGCTCCTCGCGCTCGACGTCGAGATCGCGGCGATCGTCGCTGGGAAGGAAGAGCGTCCGGTCGTCGTGTCGCATCCGGTCTACCAGTACTTCACGAGGCGGTACGGCCTCAATGCTGCGAGCGTCCACTGGGAGCCGGACGCCCCGCCGGACGCCGCCCAGTGGCGGGAGTTCGAGGAGCTTCTCGAGCGGCATCCGGCCGGCTGGATGGTCTGGGAGGGCGAGCCCGTCGAGGCCGCGGTCGAGATGCTCGCGGCGGCCGGCGTTCGGAGCCTCGTCTTCGATCCGTGCGGAAACACGCCGGAGGAGGGCGACTTCCTGACGGTGATGCGAACAAACGTCGAGAACCTGCGCGCGGCGTACGAGTAGGAAGGAGGCGCGGCTCCACGCCGGCGCGGAGACAACGGACCTTCGGGCTTGGGATCGGCACGACGACTGAGGCAGCAGAAGCCCGCGAGAAGACAAGGGGGTGTCAAATGCTCGGTCTCATCTCGAAGAACTGGTGGGTGTTTCTGATCCGAGGTGTTCTCGCGATCCTGTTCGGCCTGGTCATGCTGGCGCGTCCGGGGGCAGGCACGTCGTTCCTCGTGTGGCTCTTCGGAGTCTTCGCCTTCGTCGAGGGCATCTTCGCCGTCATCGCTGCATTCGCCGGCCGAAAGGGCAACCCGAACTGGTGGGCGGTTCTCATCCAGGGACTCGCCGGCATCCTGATCGGCATCGTGATGTTCACGAATCCGCTCATGACGGCGATCCTCTTCGTTCGCCTGCTCGGGCTGTGGGCCATCATCGTCGGTCTCTTCCGGATCGTCGGAGCGGTCCGTCTTCGCGCGGAGGTCGCGGGCGAGTGGATGCACGTCGTCGGCGGCATCATCACGGTCCTCCTCGGCATCGTCGTGATGGCGTGGCCCGCGGGTGGCGTGCTCGCCTTCGCGTGGCTCATCGGTATCTTCGCGATTCTGATGGGCGCCTTCCTGATCGGCGTTGCCGTGAACATGCGGGGCGCCGGGAAGGCGATCGAGGCGGCGTAGGGGAGCACTGTTGGAGTACAGCGACGCGAACCGCAGGCGGGGGCAGCCGGGAACGGCCGCCCCCGTTCGCGCTCAGATCGCCCCGGACGCCCGCCGCGCTCCATTGACTCCCCGTCGCCAGGCAAGTAGAATCCGCTGAACCTGAACGGAAGGAACGCCATGCTCGGAGGATGCTCCAGCTTCGCTTTGGGGACGCCCCGGCGACACGTCATTGTGTGCGCGCTTCTCCTCGCTCTCGTGTGCGCGGCCGCTCCGGTCGTCGCCGAGGAGTCCGGAGGCGAGGAGATCGAGAAGGCCCAGGACATCCTGGAACTCACGGGCGGGGAGCGTGACTTCGTGTTCATGCCGATCCCCATCTCGAACCCGACGGTCGGGATCGGGCTCGGCCTCGCCGGGATGTTCCTCTACCAGCTCGCCCCCGACGCGTCTCCGTCGACCACGACCTTCGGGGGGTTCTACACCAGCTCGAAGACGTGGGGCACCGGGATCCTGCAGGAGACCTACCTCGCCGGTAACCGCCACAGGATCAACGGCATGTTGGGCTACTTCAACATCAACTACGACTTCTACGGCGTGGGACAGGAACCGGGGGAGGCCGACAGGTATCTGCCGATGACCCAGAGGGGGGTCTTCTTCGTCCCCGAGTACCTCTATCGCGTCAGCGGCCACGCCTACGTGGGCGCGCTCTACCGGCTCGCCACCGTGGAGACCGAGCTCAAGATCGACGAGCTCGATCTTCCGGAGTGGTGGGACTTCCCGAACCCGAAGTGGAGGTTACTGAGCTCGGGCCTCGGCCTCGTCGTCGAGTACGACAGCCGGGACAACCATATGAACCCGAGTGGGGGGCACTTCCTTGACGCGTCGGCGACGTTCAACGCGGACTTCCTGGGCAGCGACAGGGAATACGAGATCTACGAGGGCGCCTACAACTACTACTGGGGGATGAAGCCCGGACACGTCCTAGCCTACCGATTCTACACCAGAGTCGTGGCGGGAAACGTGCCGCTCTTCGATCTGAGCTACTACGGTACCATGGCCGACCTCCGCGGCTACGCGGCCGGCACGTACCAGGACAAGATGATGATCGTCACCCAGCTCGAGTACCGGTGGCGGTTCTACAAGAAGTGGGGGATCGTGGCATTCGCGGGGACCGGCGGCGTGGCGTCCTCGCTCTCCGACATGGACTGGGGCAATGGGCTCCCGGCAGCGGGCGTCGGGATACGGTACATGGCATCCGAGGAGTACGCGACCAACGTGGGCATCGACTACGCGGTGGGCGTCGACGGCGGGGTCTTCTATTTCCGGATCGGCGAGGCGTTCTAGGTCCTGCCCGGGTCTCAGCCTCGGGTCGGCACCGCCGGCACAGGCAGGTCGTCTGATTCGGTGAGGAGGCAAGTGTGCGTCGTATCTCCCGGGCTCTCGTCATCTGCGTGCTCGCTGTCGGTATGCTCGCGCCCTCAACGGCCTTCCCCCAAGACAGCCCACCGACGAGGCAGAGCGTCCGCGACACCGCGGGAGAGACCCGGATGGTCTCCGCCGGCGTTTACCTGATCGACGTCCTGAGGATCGACGGCGCCGCGCAGACCATGACGGTCGACTTCAGTCTCACGCTGACCTGGCACGACGACGCGCTGGTGGGACGGTGGGACGACGTGCAGGAAGTGGACGCGAGCGCGATCTGGGCGCCGGAGATCCAGATCGTGAACGGCGTGGCTCTCGTGAAGACACGCCCGGATGTGGTCGAGGTCTGGCCCGACGGTACCGCGTTCTACCCGCAGCGGTACGTCGGAGAGCTCTCCATTCCTGTCGACATCTCAGACTTCCCTCTCGATTCCCACGTTCTCTGGATCGACTTCATCTCGGTCAACCGCATCGAGGTCGAGTTCGTTCCGGACGAGGAAGGCACAGGACAGCGAGAGAGCCTCGCCGTGGCGGATTGGGCCATCGGCCGGGGCTCGATCCGAGTCGCGTCGCTCGATACGGGGTTCGACACCCTGCCGGGTTTCACGTATGAGCTCCCCGCGCGCCGCCTCGTCGGGTACTACCTCTGGAGAGTAATCTTCCCGCTGGCCATGATCGTCTTCATGTCGTGGACGGTCTTCTGGATCGACCCTGCCCGCATCGAGGCGCAGCTCGCCGTCGGCGCGACCTCGATGCTGACGATGATCACGTTCCGCTTCACGCTCGGGGCGATCATGCCGCGAATCTCGTACCAGACGAGGCTCGACGTGTTCATCTTCGTCTCGACGGTATTCATCTTCCTCGCCCTCGTCGAGTCCGTGACGACGAGCCGTCTGGCCGGGATGGGGAGGGAGGGGCTGGGGCTGCGGATCGA
>JALGWI010000097.1 GCA_025774245.1 bacterium | reverse complement strand
TTCCTCCGCGATTCGCAGGCACCGAACGGAGTCCTCCGCTCGTCCCTCCGCAGCCAGCATCGCTGCGGCACGAACAGCGTGCACCGCAGCCTCCCCCCGGCGGTCACTCCGGAACAGGTGCCACGCCAGGACGTCCTCCCGGTGACTCGGGGCGCATTCGCCAGGGGAAGTCTCTTCCCAGATCGCGGCAACGGAGCGGTGCAGTGACTGGCGGCGGGCGCCTGGCAAGCGATCGTAGACCGCGTCCCTCAGCAGGCCATGGGTGAACGTGATGTCTCCGCCTGCCGTGGCCGCTCCGAGCAAGCCGGCCTCCGTGAGACGCCCAAGCACACGACCTGCGTTCTCGTCAGTCAGAGACATCGCACCCGAGACCACTTCGGGGGTTACACCCGGCCCGAGTGAGACAACGCTAGCCAGACGCATCTCGTCGTCAGACAGAGTTCGCAGGCGGTCCTCCAGCGCCGCAGTGAGTGAGCGTGGCACCCCAACATCGGCACCGCATCCTGCTGTCATGTCCAGCCCGTCCGGGGTCCGGAGCAGGCAATCCTGCTTGGCGACGTACCTGACGAGTTCCTGGGCGAAGAACGGATGCCCCCCGGAGCGTCGCAGGATCCAGGATGCAAGGGCGGCAGTGGGACGAGCGCAGGTCATGTCCGCGATGAAGCGCTCTGTCTCGTCGAGGGTGAACATGCTGAGTGGCCGTACATCGACGGCAAGCTCGGACGACCCGGCGCCTCCGGTAGACTGCACCTCTCCGCGGAGTCTCACAGCCTCCCCATGCAGGAGGCCCACTGGCACCTCGCGGCAGGTCGCCACGATCAGGACGGAATCCGGAGCGTGCGTGGCTGCCCGAGCCATCTCGAGCAGGGAGTCAAGATCATCATCCGCCAACCGGTCGATGTTGTCCGCGAAGCAGACGACCCTTGATGGCGACGCCGAACCAGCCCCCGCGGACAGCGCGCTCCCACGGCACTTGCGCGGGGCGCTGTCCGGCGAACCGGCGCTTGCCGGCGTGTCGCCACGGCTCGCGATTCGCGTCGACACGAATCGAAAGGCGTCGGAGAGACATGTGGTGCCGCTGCGCCCCACCGCCTCGGTACAGATGCTGTACTCATAGCCTCTGATGAGACTCTCGACTCTCAACTGCTTCCCGAGGGTTGTCTTTCCCGAACCGCCCGCGCCGACGAGGACGACAACGTGGGCACCGCGAATGGACGCCTCGCTGCAGCCTGCGGACAGGAGGCTGGTCAGGGCTGCTCTCGGGGTAACACCGCAATCCTGGCCCGAGCGCACTGTGAGCGGACCGCCGCCGAGCCCCCGGAACGGCGTGTCGTCCAGTTGACGTCGCACGTCGCGCACCGACGATGGGCGAAGGGACTCATCACTCGCCGTCATTCTCTTGAGCACGGCGTTGAGCGGCTCGGGGATCCGGTCGCCGCCGTCGCTCAAGAGAACATCCGGAGAGCGCAGGTCCTTGGCGTCTCCCTCACCAACGCCCCTCAAAACGCAGGCAGCCAGAGCTGCGGCCGAGTAGAGGTCCACGCGCGGGCCCAGGGCGGACGATTGAGCGTTCTCTGAAGGCAGGAAGAACCCCCTGCGTTTCCGTGGAGCGGCAGAGGTAGTCGCGTACCACAGCGAGCGGTGGAACCCGGTGAGACGTATCGATGGGGTCGGCCGCTCGGGGCCTTGGTCGCTCACCAGCACCGTTGAGGGGCCAAGATCGGTGTGAACCAACCCGAGTGCGTGGAGATACTCGAGAACAGAGAGGAGGGAATCGAACCAGGGAATGAACTCGTCGAGCGATGGTCCCGACTCGGCCCACCTCAGGAGTTGGATGAAGCCCTCGTTGCTCTCCAGAGACACATGGCTGCGTCCGCCGTCATCCGCGATGAAGTCGAGCGCCTTTGGGATCGATGGGTGGGATGCCGTTGAGAGAAGCGAGAACTCGTGTATCAGACGAGACCGGGCCGGGCCGGCTTCGGGGCCGGCCACGCTCGTTGACTTCAGGACGACACGCCTCTGCTCGATGGTGTCCACGGCATCGCACCACTCGATGCCCCCATCCCGATGCGGTGGACCGAGGATCTCAAAACGGCCACAGACGAGCGCGTGTCGCGAATCGCCACCGTGACGTTGCTGGCTCCCTTCCATGATCCGAGCGCCTCAGGGGTTCCCTAGCCTCAGTTCTGACTCTGACTCCAGTCCCTTGTTGCGTCAGCAGTGTCCGGTACCACAACTCGTCCATCTTCCAAGAGCCTCAGGAACGCATCGACAACTCGGGGATCGAACTCCGTGCCCTTCCCCTCTACGAGTTCGGACACCGCCTTCTCTCGGCCCAACGAATCCCGGTAGGGCCGGTTCGACATCATGGCATCGAAGGCATCAGCTACCTTGACGATCCGTGCCTCAAGGGGGATGTCGGTCCCAGCGAGGCCCTCGGGATACCCCTTCCCGTCGTAGCGCTCGTGATGGTAGAGGACGACATCCCTCGCGCCCGCCAGGAAGTGCAGATCCGAGACGATCTTCGCACCAGTTGCGGGGTGCATGCGCATGACCTCCCACTCGGCCTCTGACAGCGATCCCCGTTTCAGGAGGATTTCGTGCTGAACCGCGACCTTTCCCATGTCGTGGAGGAGACCTGCGTACTCGATCATTGTGACGCGGCCCTCAGACAACCCGAGTTCGCGAGCTATGGCGACGGAGTACTCCGTGACGCGCTCTGAGTGGCCGCAGGTAAACGGGTCGCTGGCATCGATAGCTGACGTTAGTGCCCGCACGGTATCGATGTGCGCGTTTCTCATGTCCATGTAGAGCTTGAACGAATAGCGCGCCAGCATCAGAGGGACGAAGAACAACGCTACCCCTGGGATGCCGATGTGCAGGTAGATGACGATGATGATCGCGCCGAGTGGCACGAAACCCACAAGGTGCGTCACGGTCGTCCATAGGTATGTCCGTTGCCACACTCTCCAGGTGCTGGTCTTCTGAACGAGTGCGATGATCAGACTCACACCGAACGTGTCGATCAGGAAGTACGTCACACCGCAGGCTGCCAGGGGGATGACCAGTTCGCCAACGTTCGTTGTCGCTCTTCCGCCGACGAACTCGAACGCGAACCCCGCCGCGAGGACCGTGATGATGAAAAGGCAGATGTTGAACAGGACCTTGTGAGGAGACTGCCGTGAGACGAAGACCCCCGTCAGAAGGGTGCTCACCGTGGAGATCATGGCGGCCACGACCGGTCCGAACACGACGATCGCGGCATACTCAAGGGCAGAGGAGACAGTGATGTACGCGGTGGATCCCGGCATGAGGATCGGACTGAGTTCGGCCGCTATCGCCAAGCCCAGCCACCAGAGTATGGGAGTCAGCGAGTCGATCCGCGCCGTCGGGAACTTCCAGAATGCCAGCCCGAGTCCGGCGGCCAGGACTGCGAAGTAGTAGAGCTTGAAGAGAAGCGATGTGCCCGCGAACGGTCCTCTCGACGGGGCGTCGCTCAAGTGTGGCACCTCATGGCAGGGGAACGGGCCGACACCAAACGACCACTAGCACCAACCGGACTTACCTGACTGGAAAAGCTCGATTAGAAAGCGTACGAAGAACACAGTCTCACCTCCTAACGGATCATACCCCTGGCTCGAAGGCGATTACCGCTGACTCACGGTGGAGTCAAGCCAAGGGCAAAAGGGGCTCCGCTTCGCTCGTACTGCGAGGTGTTACCGCTCCGCTTCTTCCAGTGTAGGTGTTCTAGTCCTCCGATGCCGGCCCGACTTCGTATTCGGTGGGTTCCTTGCGAACGAGTCTCCACAGGAACCTGTTGATCGCGTCCAGCGTCGCGAGCACCGTCGCCTGGGGGACGTCGCCGTTGATGGGGCACGCCCCCACCAGTAGTCGCTCGTGTCGCTCGACTACGTGGGAGACGCTCACGACGACGATCGGCTTACCCCCGACCGTGCACTGCTCCACCGAGCTCACGGCAAACAATCCGCCGCTCTCGTAGAATCGTTGCACGGCCTCGAGCGTCGCCTCCGCCACCAGCCTCATCACCGAGTCCGACGAGTCGGCGCCCGTCGCGGCCGCGACCGTCGTCACGCCCTCGAGGGTAACCTCCACCCTCGCCTCAGCCTTGAGGTGCGACTGCGCCACCGAAACGCCGATGAACTCGATCCGAGACTGCGTCGGCGGCGGGCGAGCCGGCTCGACCGGTGAAGGCGCGGCACTCGGCAGCTCCTCCACGACCGGCGGCTCTTCGCGCTCCGCATCGACCTGCGCGATGCTGATCTTGCGGTAGTCTACAGCAAGACCCAGCTTCGCGACCAGCATTGATTCGACGTCGCGCGCGATCTGTTTCGCCGCCCTCCCCGAGTCGGCAACGATGTGAACCTCGAGAATCGCTCCTTGACTATTCGCGATAATCCGTGCGGAACGGACATCCCGGAGGCCCAGGATCGTATTCTCGACGTCTTCGATCGGGAAAACGCGATCTCTCCCTTTGAGAAGGATGGCTACCCCTCCGTCCTGATTGAGGTTACAGGACGCACCCGTTGTGTCTCAGCCCAACCCCGATTCTACCATAAACCCCTGTTGCTTGACAAGATATCACTATGAGGCACATCGGATCCCGTATTCCGGGGGCCCTCCGCAGGGGCTCAGGGGGGGCCTACATCCGGTCCGGTGCGCTGACCCCGAGGAGGCGGAGCCCGTTCCTGAGCACCGTCCTCGTCGCCTGGGAGAGGAAGAGGCGCGCCATCGAGGCTCCCGAATCGTCGGTCACGATCCGGTGGTCGTGGTAGTACGAGTGGAATCTGGCCGAGACATCCCGGAGGTAGGTCGTCAGGCGGTGGGGCTCCCGCGCCCGCGCCGCCCCGGCGACGAGCCTGGGGAACTCGGCGAGGAGCAGGATCAGGGGATTGGCGTCGCCCGAGCTGAGGTCGGTGAGGTCGACGTCGTCCGCGTCGGGTACCTCGTAGCCCCTCTCCTCTGCGAACCGGCCGAGGCTCGCCACGCGGGCGTGCGCGTACTGGACGTAGAAGACGGGATTCTCCTCGCTCTCGTCCCTCGCGAGGTCGAGATCGAAGTCGAGGTGCGCCGACTGCTTCCGCATGAGGAAGAAGAACTTCGCCACGTCGACACCGACGTCCTCAGCGAGATCGCGGAGCGACACGATCTTCCCCGCGCGCTTCGACATCTTGATCTGCTTGCCGCCCTCGATGAGGTTGACCTGCTGCACGATCTGGATCTCGAGACGCTCGCGCGGAATGCCGAGGATCTCGAGCGCGGCGTGCGTCTCCGCGACGTGCGCGTGGTGGTCGGGACCCCAGAGGTCGATGACCGGATCGAAGCCGCGGTCGAACTTGTTGAGGTGGTACGCCACGTCCGGAAGCAGATAGGTCGGCACGCCGTCCTGCTTGACGATGACCTTGTCCTCGTTCGTGCCCCGCGTGCTCGTCCGAAGCCAGACGGCGCCGTCCTTCTCGTAGGTCTCGCCGCTCGCTTCGAGCTTCGCGAGCGCCGCGTCGACCTCCCCCGCCTCCGCGAGTTCGCTCTCGTGGAACCAGCGGTCGAACGTGACACCGAACTCCGACAGGTCGCGCCTCTGCCCGGCGACGATCTCGGCGATCGCGGCCGACCTGAACTGCGCGATGCGCTCCTCGGCCGGCAGAGCTTTGAGGTCGGGCTTCTCCTCGACGAGCTTCCTCGCGACGTCCACGAGGTACTCCCCGTGGTAGCCCCCCTCCGGGATGTCGAAGGGTTCCCCGGTCGCCTCCCGGAAGCGCGCCTCGACGGAGAGCGCCAGCTTCTCGACCTGCCGGCCGGCGTCGTTGACGTAGTACTCCTGCTGGACCTCGACGCCGGTCGCCTCGAGGAGACTCCCGATCGCGTCGCCGACGGCGGCGGCGCGCGCGCTCACGACGTTCACGGGCCCCGTCGGGTTCGCGCTCACGAACTCGATCTGGATCTTCCGTCCGGTCCCGCCGTCGGAGCGGCCGTAGTCTTCCCCTCCCCTCACGACGTCACGGAGCGACGATTCGTACCAGGCCTGCGCGAATCGGAAGTTGATGAACCCCGGCCCGGCGATCTCGACCCTGTCGACGAAGTCGGGGTCGAGTTCGAGCGCATCGACGATCGCCTGCGCTACCTCGCGCGGGTTCCGCCCCTCGCTCTTGGCGAGGGCGAGCGCGACGGTGGTCGATGCGTCGCCGTGCGACGGGTCGCGCGGTGGCGACACCTCGATCCGTTCCGCAGCGAGGCCGAGGCGCGCGATGGCCTCGGCGAGCAGCTGCCTGAGTGCGTCGTCGAACAACGGTGGCTCCCGTGATTCGTCCCGGCCACCGGCTGGGACGCGCCCCGCGATCGACGCGGGGGTCCGTCCATCTCCCAACGCCACCCGCGCCGGCGGGACCTCGGGCCCCGACGGCGCAGAACGGCCTGCGATCTCTACTCCACGATCCCGAGAAGCTCGATGTCGAAGATGAGCGCCGCATTCGGCGGGATCACAGGGGGCGCGCCCCTCTGCCCGTACCCGAGATCGGGCGGAACGAACAGGCGGTACGTGCTCCCGACGCTCATGAGCTGCAGGCCCTCACCCCATCCGGGGATCACGCCGTTCAGGGGGAACTCCGCCGGCTGGCCTCGGTCGTGCGAGTTGTCGAACTGCGTGCCGTCGACGAGCGTACCCGTGTAGTGCACCTTGACCTTGGTGGTCG
>JALGWI010000010.1 GCA_025774245.1 bacterium | reverse complement strand
CAGGGGGAGCACGACGACGAGGACACAGACGAGCGTCACCGCGACGAAGACGATGACGGCGACCACCGCGAGACCGAGGAGCCCGAGGAACGCCTTCAGGCCCCGCGACCAGGCGGTGTCGAACGTGGGGCTCTCCCCACGCTCGATGCCGTGCACGGACGCCACGAGCGCCCCCTTCGAGATGACGTTCAGCGCGAAGAAGACGAGCCACAGAACGACGAGCCCCACGATCACGAGCGCCAGGAGCTCGAGGTGCGACGTCAGGAAGTCGCGCAGCACGGGGCCACCCTCGTCGCTCCAGCTGAACACATTCCCGGCGTTCGACGAGGCGAAGAAGCCGAAGAACCACAGGAACCTGTGGTCCCACGTGATCCTGAGCGAGCGCTCGACGATCTTCCAGTAATCGATTCCCGTTGGGGCGGTCATCAGGTCCACCGATCTCCGGACGACGTTCCTTCCGTCCGGCAGCTACCAGGGAAATCCCCTGCGGACGAGGTAGAGACACACGAGGTAGACGGGGATCATGAGGGCGGTCAGGAACCTCGGCCGCCACGACGCGCCTGTGCACCAGCGCGAGGTCATTCCGATCAGGACGAGGACGGTGAGAACGACCGCGCCCGCGACGTTGACGAGATGCACGCTCGACACGCTCGACCACGCCGACTCGCCGCCCGACGCGAGCATGAGAAGAGGAGCACCGAGCGCGAAGATGAGGATGTTGATGCTGTTGCTCCCGAGGAGCGTACCGAGCGCGATGTCCAGCGACCGCGCGCGCTTGATCGCCCCGTACGCTACGGAGACCTCCGGCAGCGACGTCGCGACGGCCACGAAGAGCGTTCCCACGAACGTCTGCCCGAGCGTGAACGCCGCGCCGTTCCAGTGAAACGTGTGGTCGGCGAGCTGCCGGGCGGAGATCGCCATGAGGAAGCCCCCGACGATGACGAGCGCGGAGAGAACGACGAACCAGCCGGCGAGCGAGGACGTGGAGGGACCGCCCGTCTCCGACTCCTCGAGGCCGCCTCCGGGCTCGTTCCCGTCTCCCCAGAGCGATTCCACGAGGAAGATGACGACGATGGGAATGCTGAAGAGGAGTACCGCCGCCCAGGGAGGGATCGCAGCTCCGAAGAGAACGCCCAGTCCGACGATGACCGTGAGCGCGAGGAGGAGCCAACAGGTTCGGGTGTACCTCCGCGCGTCGACCGACCCCAGGAACCAGCCGCCGATGAAGATCGCCTCGATGAAGGCGATCGCCGTCGCGTTGAAGTTGTTGCTGCCGATGACGTTCCCGAGGGCGATGTCCGGCGCGCCCTCCTTGAGCATCGCCGTGATGGTGACCGAGAGCTCCGGGAGCGACGTCACGATCGCGAGGACGAAGAGCCCCGTGGCGGTCTCTCCGATCCCCATCCGCGCCGCGAGGTCTTTCCCGACCACGGGGAGCCGGATACCGCTCACCACGATCATGACCGCGCTCACCACGAAGAGGACGATCGCACCTGTCGGCAAGGGCCCTTCCTTTCAGTCCTGACGACCTCAGGAGAGCAGTATGGAGCGCGGGGATTGGGGTGTCAACGGAAACGGGCCGACCGTGGGGCATCCGGCCGGCGGCGGGACGCGGCCGCGGCGCGCAGGGTGCGGCGCACCGGGGGCGGCCATGGAACGCGAGCACCAGAACACGGAAGGGGCTCCGGCAGACGTCGGAGCCCCTTCGGACAGCACGTGGCGGGATCGTCCCGCCTCGGCGCTCAGCGGTAGAGCGCCTTGATCCTCCCCCACGCGACGGCCTCGACCGGCGACCCGGCGTTCGGCTCCCCCGGCGTTGGGAAGAGCCCCGTTGCCGGCGGGTCCATCGGATTGAGCCCGTCGAACACCCTCCACTCGGCGTCGCCGTCGGGCCACCTCCCGTACGACCGGTCGTCGAGCATCTGGAAGCTTTCGTAGGTAACCTGATCCACGATCGTCGTGAGATCGGACTCGACGAGCGTAATCGTGTCGCCGCCGTTGTTCATCGAGAGGCCGTTCCTCGGGTAGCCGTTCGCGTCCTCCCAGTCGTAGGCTTCGTTCCCGTACACGACCAGGAACTCGCCCGGTTCGAGCACCCCCTCGAACCCGTACCGCCAGCTCGAATCGGAGACGGCGTCCCGGAGCCTCCACCCCGTAACGTCGACCGGCTCGGAGCCGATGTTGTAGATCTCGAGCCACTCGTCCTCGAGCGAGCCGTACTCGTCGTTCCCGTCCGAGGGCGACCAGTCGCTCGCAGGATCGGCCATGAGCTCGTTGATCACGACCGACGCCGCCGCGCTCCCGACGAACAGGAAGCCCGCGGCGACCGATACCAACACAGCAATCATCCACCTGGATCTCATCGCTCCCCTCCATTCCTCGCCGTGGGAGGCTCCGCGGGGAGCCCCCGTCAACCGCGTTCACAGACTCTCCGGGGAGATGAGGGGCGCGCGATGCTCATCGGGGGACGGAATGCAGGCAGGGGGAGCCATCCGGATCCGCGCGGCGACGCGCTGTCACCCGGATGGACAGAGACCAGGGCCCTGACGCGATACAAGCAGATCGCGTTCCAGCCCTGGTCTTGAATCTCAGATCACATGCAGGAGAATGGAACGGGCGCGCCTACTTGAGGAGGACGAGCTTCCTGGTCCTCGAGACGTCACCCGCCGACAGCCGCACGAAGTAGACGCCAGAAGCGACGCGCTTGCCGCCCGCGTCGCGAGCGTTCCAGGCCGTCATGTGACGCCCGGGCTCGGTCTCTCCCGCCGCGAGCGTCCGCACGAGTTGTCCCGCCAGGTTGTACACGCAGAGTTCGATCTCGCTGACGCCGGCCGGCACCGTGTACGCGATCGAGGTCACCGGATTGAACGGGTTCGGATGGTTCTGCTCGAGGTCGAGTCGGAGGCGCGCATCGTCCTCGCCCTCCGCCACGCCGACGTCCGGCTCGAACCCGAAGTTCCCGGTCCGCATGAAGTCGTACCGGAAGGTCGGCCACTGGACGCCCTCGCCGTCGGCGTAGATGCCCTCGCAGTCCCAGACGTAGACCATCCCGTCCATTCCCGCGCCGACCACCTCGACGTCGCCGTCGAGGTCGAGATCGCCCAGGGTCGGGGTGGCGAACACCTCCGCGTCCGTCTGGATCGGCCAGCCGTCCAGGGGGACGCCGTTGGAGCTGAACGCAAAGATCTTGCCCGACCAGCCCGCGACGAGGAGGTCGTCCTCGCCGTCCCCGTCGACGTCGCCGACCGTGACACTCGAGCCCGTGTTTCCATCGAGCACATCGTACCAGAGCTGGAGCGTGTCGCCCGCGAGCGACATCACGTAGATGTCGCCGTACTCGTTCGGCTGGATGATCTCGAACATGCCGTCGCCGTCGAGGTCGGCGACCGACGGCGAGGGCGGGAAGTCCCCGCCGATGTCGATCACGGCCGGCCACCCGGGAAGCGTGTCGCCGGCCGCGTTGAAGACGAACATCCTGCTGTCGTTGACCGCGACGATGATCTCCGGGTTGCCGTCGACGTCGAGGTCCGCCACGCACGGAGACGCCATCGCGAACTCTCCCGCCCACACCGGCCAGCCCGGCAGGAGCGACCCGTCGGGGTTGAAGACGTAGATGCTCTCGGAGCGCGACGGAACGATGATTTCGAGCTCGGTGTCGAAGTCCAGATCGGCGAGCGTCGGCGAGCCGTACGCCCACTCCCACGACAGGTTCGCGAAGATGCCCTCCGTCGCCGGGTTGTCGTCCCCGTCGATCAACTCTTCGCCGGTCCGCTTCCACCCGTAGAGGAACCCGTCCGCGCACGGCAGGACGACGTCGTGGAGCCCGTCGCCGGTGAGGTCGCCCAGCGCCGGCGTCGCCCAGCAGAAGCTGCCGGTCGTCACGGGCCAGCCCGAGAGGACCGTTCCGTCGTCCGCGTTCCAGGCGTAGACGCGGTACTCGGGATCCTCGATCGTCCCGTAGTTGCCCCACGGCGCGCCGACGATCTCGGGATAGGGGTCGCCGTCCATCTCGCCGACGGAGAGAGACGACCGGTACCCGCCGATGCCTTCGACCGCGAAGATCCCGTTGGTCCGCGGGTCGCCGTCTCCGTCCATGTACTCGATGCCGTTGTGGTGCCAGCAGTAGACGTCCCCCGATCCCACGAGAACCTCGAGGTCGCCGTCCAGATCGATGTCCGCGAGCGTCGGCGTGCCGTACATCGTCCCGCCGCCCAGGAGTGGCCACCCCTCCTGCGCGGGAGGATTCGTGCTGACCTCGATCATCTCGGATCCCTCGCCGACGTTCCCCGACGAGTCGACCGAGGACACCCGGTAGTAGTAGAGCGTGTATTCGTCGAGCCCTGCGTCCTCGAAGTACGAGGCCCGCTCGACGACCGCGTCGTTCGCGAGCTGGTAGGTGCCCGCGGGGTGGTCGGTGCGGTAGATGTTGTAGCCCCACAGGTCGGCGTCGCCGGCCGGCTCCCACCGGAGGTAGATCGTCGTCGCCCGGACGGACGCCCTGACGCTCTCGACGACGGCCGGACGCGTGAGGTCGAACGAGTGGGTCCACTCCTTCCCGTCCTCGTCGGAGAGGAGAAGCTGGAAGGGCTCGTTGATCGGCGCGACGACGTCGAACGCGAACCCGCCTGAGCCTGTCACCGTGGTCCCTTCGGCGATGTCGCCCCACGTGTCGCTGCTGTCGGTGATCGCCACCGACGAGTCCGGGTAGCTCAGGACACCGGCCACCAGATCCGCCGCTCCGTTTCCCTCGTTCAGAACGTCGATCGTGAGGATGACGCTCTCCCCCACGTCGGGCGTCCCGTTCCCGGCGATGCCGTCGTCGACGTCGTTTTCGACCTGCACCAGCTCCGGCCTGAAGACGCGGAGGAGGTAGTCGGTCTGCCAGGTCGATCGCGCCTCGTCGGTCATGACGAACGTGAGCGGGACGTCGTACTCGTTCGGACAGCTGTCGGCGATCGAGATCAGGAAGGCGTCCTGGAACGCCACCTCGGTCCCCGGCGGAATGGTGCCGAGGTAGTGGGAGTCGTCGACGAGCGTGATGTAGCCGTCGCCGTTCAGAAGCGTGGCGGAGACGTTCGTGGCGCCGCCCTGCCCGCCGTTCTCCACGACGATGTCGAGCTCGATCGCCTCGCCGGCCTCGGCCCTGCCGTTCCCGTTGCCGTCGCTCCAGCCGACGTCGTCGTCGTCGATCGTCACCTCGTTCACGAACAGGTGGGCGGCCGCCGTGGGCGAGACGCTGATCTCCTCCTCGTACGGAAGATACTCAGCGGCCGTGACGGTGATCGACATCGCGCCCGTCGTCTCGGGCGTGAACGAGAGCGTCACCTGCCCGGAGGCGTCGGTCACGCCGGTCGCGTAGACCTCCCCCTCCTTCATCACGCAGACGAGCGCGCTGTCGACGGCCGCAGGGTCTGAGACCGACACGAGGAGATTGGTCTCCCCGAGCGGGATCGCCGGGTCGTGGATCACCGTCAGCTGCGACGGCCGCGCCCTCCACAGTCGGACCTCGGGGTCGCCGAGATAGAAGTACGAGAGCTGCGTCCAGCGGTCGTTGTTGTCGTAGATCGCCAGCGGGATGCGCGGCACCTTGCTCATCGAGCAGACCACGCCGGCCCTCTTGGTCTGCTCGAGGAAGAGGTAGTCGTACCAGTGCCAGAAATAGCGCCGGACCGTGGCCGGCGTGCAGTAGCGGGACGGACCCCAGAGCGACGACGCGCCGCCGTCGGGGTTGTTCATGAAGCGCTCGGAGATGCAGTCGAACTCGATTGCCGACGTCGAGCAGTTCAGCATCCAGAGGAACCCCGAGCGGTCGACGCCGTTCGCGAGTGCGTCGACGTCCTCCATCTTGATGTACTCACCCCAGCTGACCCTCAGGATGTCCTTGTTGGCGTGCCCGACGTGGCAGGTGATGTTGTAGCCGACGTTCATGGAGTCGATCGTCGCTTCCCTCCCCAGCGGGTAGGATCCCGGGAACGCCGTGTTGTTCTGGTAGAGGCGCGTGTAGTGAACCTCCGGCGGGATGTTGGGAAGAACGGGCTCGATGATGTGCTCCGCAGCGTCGGTGTCGATCTCCTCGCCCGGCTGCCAGTTGTACGGGAAGATCACCTCACCCAGAAAGAGATCCCTCCCGGCGAAGGCGATGTCCGGCGCCTTCTCGTACGCGAGTGCCTTGTCGAGGAAGGTCTCAACCTCGACAGCGGTCGCCACAGGTGCGCGGCCGACGAAGACGTCCGGGTAGAGATCGGTGCTGTCGCCGGGATCGGTGCTGTTCGTGTAGGCCTCGCCGAACTTCTCGTCGCCGTCGGCGTTCCAGTTGCGGTCGAGATCGCTGAAGTAGAGATCACAGGTGATGTCCCACCCGCCGTAGTAGTCGGTCCAGGCGTACCTGAGCGGGACGATCGCCGTGTCGCCTCCCAGAAGGACGTACGTCGTCCCCCACGACGAGAAGGCGTCCTTGAGGAACATCCTGATCCGCTCAGCCGCGTCGCACCCGCCGGGGTAGTTCACCTCGATCCATGCCACCGTCCTCACGACGCTCGGGACGCCCTTCTTCGTCTTCCAGTCGGCGTACTCCTGGAACGCTGGCGCGAACTCGTCGCTCGTCACGATCACGTACTCGACGGGACTGCCCTCGAGCGAGGGCGTGTAGCGGGGATCGAAGCCTCCGGGACCGACGTCCTCGACGATCTCGACGCCGGGGAGCTTCCCGGCGACGTCGCCCGGGTTCTCGACGAGGCTCCCCACCAGGCTCCGGTAGAGCCGGTCAGAGCGAGCCGTCATCCGGTGGCGCGGCTGGGGGCTGTCCGCGGCGGGTGCGAGCACGAGCTCGACCGAGAGGTCGCGCGCCAGGGTCAGCTTGCCCGTCCGCGGGGCGTACGTGACGGGATAGACCGTCACCGTTGCGATCCTGTAGCCACCGAGGAAGCCCTCGCCCGCGTAGACGACGCGGTTCGCCGGGTACGGGCTCTCGCTGTCGTAGATCGACGGGTCGGGATCGACCCACTCCGTCGGTTCGCCGATCGGGACGTCGGGCTGGACCGGCACGACGCGGTGCGTGCCAGGGAGCTCCTCCTCGGACCACGATGACACCACGTCCTCGACGCGGAAGTCGGAAGGGATTACGAACGAGAGGTGCGCGACCGGAAGCTCCGGAGCTCCCGGCGTGGTGATCGCTTCCGTTCCGGCGATCGTCACGCTCGTGTACCCGCGAAGCGCCCGGAGGGCGACCTCCGAGGGATCGTACGAGGTCTCGACCGAGGGGCCGGCGGCGGACGCGAGCGCCGCTCCGAGCGCCAGGATCGGGATCACGAGAAGACAGGCGAGCCATCTCGGAGCCATCGACCTTCCCTCCCACTCGAACCGGTCCGCTGCAGGATCGCACAAAACAGAAACCAGGATCCGGGCCCATGCCGCGGCGGTGCCCGATCCTGGCGCGATTGTGCCGGTCACACCGACCGACGCCGCGCCGAGCCGTCGATCGACGGCGCACGCGCTCCCTCCGTGCGGCGCCCCGATCCCAAAGCCTCGTGCTCTGTCACGACTCGTAGCAGTGTCGGCCTGTCGCAGCTCCCGTGAGCCGACGTGCCCCACGAGGGGCAGCCAAAGGTATCTCCTCGACTCTCTGAGTATACCACAATCCGCAGCAGATCGCAAGCTCCTGCAGATGACCCCCGGCCTGTGGCGGGTTCCGCGACCGCGCGGGAGCCCGTCGGCACCCGTCCCGGCCGCCCGGGGCTCCACGCCGGAGGGAGCGGCCGCGATCGACCGCTCCCCCGGATGTGGTGACGCAGTTGTCGTCACGAGTGGCGCCGGCGGCGGCCTTACTTGAGCAGGACCATCTTCCTGGTCCGCGACGCGCGCTCCGCCGAGAGCCTCACGAAGTAGACGCCAGAGGCGACCTTCTCCCCCGCCGCGTCCCGACCGTCCCAGACGACCTGGCCGCGACCGGACTCCACCTCGCCCTCGACGAGCGTCCTCACGAGCCGCCCCGCCACGTTGTAGACCGAGACCTCGATCTCGCTGACGTCGGCCGGGACGTTGTAGGCGATCATCGTGATCGGGTTGAAGGGGTTCGGGACGTTCTGTTCGAGCGACAGCACGCGCGCGACGGTCCCGTCGTCCTCGGCGACGCCGGTCAGAGGCTCGTAGTCGTAGTTCCCGGTTCGCTGGAAGTCGTGGCCGAACGACGCCCACTCGACCCCGTCGCCGCCTGCGTAGTTGCCGTCACAGTCCCAGATGTAGACGAAGACGTCCTGGCTGGCCACGACCACCTCCATGTCGCCGTCGAGGTCGAGATCGCCGAGCGTCGGCGTGGCGTAGATCTCCGCGTCCGTCTGGATCGGCCAGCCGTCCAGAAGCTCTCCGATCGCCGAGAAGGCGAAGACCTTGCCCGATGTGCTCGTCACGACGACGTCCATGTGGGAGTCGCCGTCTACGTCGCCGACCGCCGCGCTCGAGTTGGCGGCCGTGTCCATCGGCTGGGGCCATCCCGGCACCGGTTCCGCGTCCATCGTGAGAACGTGCACCAGCCCGTCCTCGTCGGGCTGGATGATCACGAGCTCGCCTTCCCCGTAGAGGTCCGCGACCGTGGGCGACGGCGGGAAGTCGCCGCCGATGTCCATCGGGATCGGCCACCCGGGAAGCGTGTCCCCCGAAGCGCTGAAGACGAACATGTCGCCGTTGTTTGCCGTGACGATGATCTCGGAGCTCCCGTCCGCGTCGAGGTCCGCCACGCACGGCGAACCGGCCACGATCGTGCCGCACCAGACGGGCCAGCCGGGCACGTCGGTGCCGTCCGCGTTGAACACGTAGAGGCTCTCCGACCGCGACCCGATGATGATCTCGAGGTCCATGTCGTCGTCGATGTCGGCGAGCGCTGGCGAACCGTGCGCGAACTCCCACCCGAGGAACGCGAAGACGCCGTCCGTCAAGGGGTTATCGTCGCCGTCGATCAGCTCCTGTCCGTACGAGTCCCAGGCGTAGAGGTTCCCGTCGTCACAGGCGATGACCACGTCGTGGAGCCCGTCGCCGGAGAGGTCGCCCAGGGCCGGCGTCGACCAGCAGTAATCCGGCGTCGACCTCGGCCAACCGTCAAGGAGGGTCCCGTCGTCCCCGTTCCAGGCGAACACGCGATAGTCCCCCCGCTCGAAGTTGCCCCACGAGGCGCCGATGAACTCGGGATAGGGATCGCCGTCCAGCTCGCCGATGGCGAGCGACGAGCGGTAGCCGCCCGCGCCGTCGACCGTGAAGATGCCGTTCGTCCTCGGGTCGCCATCGCCGTCCATGTACTCAACGCCGTTGTGATGCCAGCAGTAGACGTCCCCGGACCCGATCAGGATCTCCAGATCGCCGTCGAGGTCGAGATCCGCGAGCGCGGGCGTGCCGTAGCTCGCCTCGCCCGCGTAGAGCGGCCACCCGGCTTGGCTCGGCGGGTTCGTGCTGATCTCGAGCGTCGCCGACAGCAGGCCCTCGTTGCCGGAAGAATCGATGGCTGCGACGCGATAGTAGTATCGCGTGTTCTCGGCGAGTCCCGAGTCCTCGAAGTACGAGATCCTCTCGACGACGCCGTCGTTCGCCAGCTGGTACGTCCCCGCCGGATGGTCGGTGCGGTACATGTTGTAGCCCCAGAGGTCGAACTCCTCGGAGAGCTGCCAGTCGAGGTAGATCGTCGTGCCCCTGACGTGTCCCTCGAGTCCGAAGAGGGAGAGCGGTCGATCGAGGTCGAAATAGCTCGTCCACTCCTTGCCGTCCTCGTCGTAGAGGAGAAGCTGGAAGTGCCCCCAGAACGGGGCCTCCACGTCGAAGACGAACCCGCCAAGACCTGCAACCGTCCCGGCTTCGCCGATGTCGCCCCATGTGTCCGTGCTGTCGGTGATCGTCACCTCGGCTCCCGGATACCGTAGGACGCCCGTCACGATGTCGGCGTCTCCGTTCCCCTCGTTCAGGACGTCGATCGTCAGGACGATCGTCTCGCC
Organism: bacterium; assembly: GCA_025774245.1. GTDB lineage: Bacteria > Joyebacterota > Joyebacteria > Joyebacterales > Joyebacteraceae > JALGVN01. The sequence continues at coordinate 44,488 of JALGWI010000010.1, read as the reverse complement.
GACGCCGGGCACGCCGTTCCCTCCCGGGCCGTCGTCGACGTCGTTCCACACCTGCAGAAGCTCCGGACGATAGACCCTGAGGACGTAGTCGCTCGTCCACGTCGCCCGGCTCCCGTCGTCCATGACGAGTTCGAGCGCCACGTCGTGCTCGTTCGGGCAGTCGTCCGAGATCGAGAGCAGGAAGGCGTCCTGGTACGTGAGCTCGGTGCCGGGCGGGATCGTCCCCAGGAAATGGGTGTTGTCGATGAGCGTGACGTACGGGTCGCCGTCCACGAGCGTCGCCGTCACGTTCGTGGCGCCGCTCTGGCCGCCGTTCCCGATGGTCACGTCGAGCTCGATGGCCTCTCCGGCCTCCGCCTTGCCGTTCCCGTTGCCGTCGCTCCAGCCGAGGTCGTCATCATCGACGACGATCGTCCTGAGTGTCAGGTGCGGACCGGTCGACGATGAGACACCGATCGTGTCCTCGTACGGGAGGTGGTTCTCCGCGGTGACGGCGATGGTCATCGTGCCCGTCGTCTTCGGTGTGAACGAGAGCACGACCTGTCCCGAACCGTTGGTGTACCCGGTCGCGTAGACCTCGTCCTCCTTGACGACGCAGACGAGCGCGCCCTCAACGGCGCCCGGGTCGGAGACCGAGACCGTGAGATCGGTCGCCCCGAGCGGGATCGACGGATCGTGGATCACCGTCAGCATCTCCGGCTCGTGCGTCCAGATCCTGACCTCCGGATCGCCGAGCAGCAGGAACGAGAGCTGCGTCCACCGGTCGGTGTTGTCGTAGAACGACGCGGGGATGAAGTCGAGCTTGCAGTTCGCGGACGTCATCCCGGCCTGCGTCGCGCCGACCACGTAGAGCTCCTCGAACCAGTCGTAGAAGTATTCGTCGGCGGTCGTCGGGAAGCAGAAGCGGGTCGGCCCGAAGAGCAGCGATCCGCCCCCGTCGGGGTTGTTGAGGAAGTGCTCGGAGATGCAATCGTACTCGATGGCCGTCGACGAGCAGTTCAGCATCCAGAAGAAGCCGGACTTGTCGACGCCGTTCACGAGAGCGTCGGCGTCCTGCGGGCTTATGTAGTTGCCCCTGCTGACCCTCAGGACGTCCTTGTTGCCGTGGCCGACGTGCGAGACGATGTTGTAGCCCGCGTTCATCGAATCGATCGCCGACTGATGCGTCAGGGGGTAGGAGCCGGGATACGCCTCGTAGTTCTGGTAGAGGCGCGTGTAGTGGATCCAGTGCGGGATCAGGTGAAGCAACGGCTCCACGATGTCGCCCGCGCCGTCGGTCGTGATGTAAGTACCGGGCGTCCAGTCGTAGGGGAAGAGGACCTCGGCCAGGAAGGCGATCCGCCGCGCGAAGATGAGATCGGGCGTCTTCTCGTACGCGAACGCCTTGTCGATGAACGTCTCGACCTCGATCGGCGTCGCGACCGGGGCGCGCCCGACGAAGACATCCGGGTAGAGGTCGAGGCTGTCGCCCGGCGTCGCGATGCTGATGTAGGCTTCGCCGAACTTGCTGTCGCCGTCCGCGTTCCAGTTCCCGTCCAGGTCGCTGTAGTAGAGGTCGGTCGAGATGTCCCAGCCGCCGTAGTAGCCCGACCACGCGTAGCGAACGGGAACGTGGCCGGTATCACCGCCCAGGAGCACGAACGTCGTTCCCCAGCTGGTGAACGCGTCTCGAATGAAGAGACGGATCCGCTCCGCCCTGTCACAGCCGCCGGGGTAGTTCGCTTCGATCCAGTCGATCGTCCGGACGACGGTCGGAACGCCCTTCTTGGTCTTCCAGTCGGCAAGCTCCTGGAACTGCGACTGGAACTCGTCGGTCGTGATGATGATGTACTCGACCGGACTCCCCTCGAGGGACGGCGAGTAGCGGGGCATGAACCCCTCCGGCCCCACGTCGTCCACCACGTCCACACCGGAGAGCTTCCCCGCCACCTCGTGCGGGTTCGCCACGAGGTTCTCGACGATCTCGCGGTACGTCCGGTCGGAGCGGGCCGTCATCCTGTGTCGTGGAAGCGAGCGATCCACGTCCGCGGCGAGGGAGAGCTCGACCCCGATATTGGTCGCCAGCGTCAGCGTCCCGGTCGTCGGGGCGTAGGTCAGAGGATAGACCGCCACGCTCGCGATGTGGTAGCCGCCGAGGTAGCCGTCGCCCAGGTACTCGACGCGCGCCGAGGGCCACGTCCCGTCGATCTCGTAGATCGAGGGATCGGGACCGACCCACGGGGGCGTCTCGCCGGTGGGAACCTCCGGCTGTGCCGGGATCACCCGATGCGTCCCCGGAAGCTGTGTCTCCTCAAGCCACGTGATCACGACGTCCTCGACGCGCATGTCCGCCGGAATCACAAACGAGAGGTACTCGACCGGCAGAGCGGGCTCGCCCGGCGTCTTGATGTGTCGCGCGCCCTTGATCGCGAGCCTCGCATACTCCCCGTTGCTCTGGATCTGTACCTGTGAAGGATCGTAGGAGGTCTCGACGACGGGCCCCACCGCTGCTGCCTGAAGCGCGCTGAGCGCCAGAACGAGGAGGGCAAGGAGAACGGCGTGTCCGTTCCGCACCATGACTTACTCCTTCCTGCTCACTGAACCCCGAAGTTGACTACCACACACGAAAACCGGGACCAAGAACTCGCCCGCAAGACGGTCCCGGTCCCGGCGTGGTCGCGCTCGCACGAGATGGTTCGACGCCGGCCGAGCCGCCGGACCGCGACGGACGCGCGTGGTTCGCGTGCTGCCTCGATCCGATCGTTCCGTCCTGTGGAACGGTGTGTAGCAGTCTCGGCTTCGTCGCGCTCCTGTGATCCAGCTCGTGCCGATGATTGCCAGCGTCAGCTTTCCCTTAGTGCGCTGGTATTATCGCACAACACCCGTCACGAATCAAGCGAATTCAGCATTGCGGACGGCCGCTGGCGGAGCTTTTCGCGGCGTTCCTGGGGTGTTCCGGGGCGCTTCCGGGGGGTTCGAGGCGATTCCGGCGTGCTCCGGGGCGGTTCCGGGGCGTCCCGGTGCGCTCCGGGGCACTTCCGGGCGTTCCTGCCGCGCTCCGGGGGCGCTCTCGAGGGGTTCCGGCGCGCTCCGGCGCTTCAGCCGGCCCTCTGACGAAAAGCCCCGTCGTCGCCGCGTCGCCCCCTACTGAAGAGGGCTCCCGTGGCCACGCCACGGGAGCCCTCGGAACCACTTCGATGATGGCTGCCTCAGCCTATTTGAGGAGCACCATCTTCTTGCTGGTCTCCTTGTCGCCGGCGGTGAGGCGGTAGAAGTACACGCCGCTCGCCGCCCTCTCACCGGTCGTCACGCGACCGTTCCAATCCACAAGGTGCGGTCCCGCCTCGAGCTTCTCGTTCACGAGGGTCACGACCTTCTGGCCGGCCACGTTGAACACCTCGAGCTTCACGTCGCCCGCCTGCTCGATGCTGAAGGCGATCCGGGTCCTCGGATTGAACGGGTTCGGCATGTTCTGCGCGAGGCCGAACTTCCGCTCGAACTCGCCGTCGACGCCGGTGCTCAACCAGATGTCCTCGTTCCCCCGAGGCTCCATCATGTACTGGTTGAAGTTGTAGGTGACGATTCCGATCACGTACACGTCGTCGTCCTCCACCGGCACGTAGTCGTAGTCGGCGAGGTCGTCGACGATGCAGGCGTCCAGGTCGTTACCTGTGTTCGTGATCGACCACTCACCATAACCCAGGTTCGGATCGACGACCGTCGAGTCATCGGCGAAGACGAGCACGCCCTCGTACTTCTCGGCCGTGTTCACGTTCTGGAGCTCCGGCGTCAGTACTGTGGTCCACATGGGTACTGGTGTGGCGTAGTGCACGAACTTCACCGCCTCCTCGAAATGGAGAGCGATCTCCGTCTCCTTCAGGCCGGTCGAGACGTAGGTCGGGTACTCCTCGACCTCGCCGCACACGACGATCTCATCGCCGCGGTTGAAGGTGAGGCTTCCCGTCCTGTCGTAGACGCGCACACCGTTCCACGGCCCCTCGCCGTCCTGGATGTAGAAGCTGTAGTCGCTGAAGACGCCGGGCTCGGCCGTCACGACACCCCGCACGTTGACCGCGAGGGTGTCGAGCTGGGACGCGTCGCCGCCGCCATCGGGCGTCTGGACCTCGGCGATCGTCAGCATCCCCACGTAGAAGCTGAACGTGCCCGCGCCCGGTCGCCGCGCGTCCTGGCCGTCCCCGTCGGCGCAGTTCATGTAGTAGTACACCCTCTGGCCGTCGGTGAACGGACCGATGTCGACCGACCACTCGTCCCCCGTCCCCTGCGTCATGCCCACCGTGGTGTAGGATCCCATGGAGGTGGACTTGTAGGACAGCGTAGCGGCGCTGATGGCCGTGTCGTCGATCATGTCGGCGGACATCGTCACCGTGTTGCCGTCGAGGACCGGGGCCGGCGAGTAGCGCACGTTCTGGATCCTCGGCGGTCCGATGATGTCCTCGTCGTACCGCGGCTGCACCTTGAACGTGCCGTAGCTGTACTGCACGGTGCCGCGGAGCTCCATCACGTCGTTCACCTCGGGATCGTACGTGTAGTACGCCAGGTCATCGACGCGGCAGGTGTCGGCCACAGAGCCGGTGTTGTAGACCGTCCACATCCCGTACCCGATGTCCTCGCTGTGCACCACCGCGTCCGCGATCGAGACGAGCTGCCCCTCGTACTTCTCGCCCTCCACGTCCTCTCCGTACTTGATCTGGGCGCTCGTGATCGGCGTGTAGCCGTAGTGCCCGTTGCCGCTGGAGTGAACGACGAGGGCCTCCTCGAAGTGGAGGATGATCTCGGTCTCGCCGTAGTACTCGGCGACGATCCCGCAGATCGTCAGCTCGTCGCCCTCTTCGATCGGACCGTCGTACGAGGGAGCGTAGCACTTGACTCCCTTGTACACGCCCGTTCCCTCGTGGAGCATGAAGACGCCGCTCGCGTAGGTGCCCTCGCTGGCGGTCACTCTGCCCAGGATGTTCACGGCCTGCCCGACGAGCGGCGAGTCCGCACGGCCCGGGTTCTGGATGTCCTCGATCAACGTGTAGCCGACCGAGTAGCTGTAGGGATCGCTCTCCCCTCCGCCCGGGTAGTTCGTCCCGGCCCCCTGGTCGTCGATCGCCCTCACGTAGTAGCCGACCTGGGACCCTTCCGGCTGCACCGGGACGAGACCCACGTATTTGTCCTCGGGCATCGGATTCGCCGCCACGCTGTCCCACGCGCCCCCGTCGACGGAGTAGTGAACCTCGACCGACGCGATGGAGCCGTCGTCGGTGGCGATCGCACTCACCTGCGTGGGCTCTGTGGCGTTCGGCGGGATCGGGGCGTACCGAACCTCCCTGACCCACGGCGGCTCGTTCAGGACGTTGGGCGCGCCGGGGGTCGGCGCCTGGAGCGTGAAGTCGTCGATGCTGCTGTCTGTGTCGTCCGAGTCCGTATTGCGGCCGAGGGTGTTTCCGGCGAACGGAATCTCCGGGAACGCGTTGTCGACAGGACCGTCGTCTCCGGGGCACGGGTCCGACGTGCAGATCTCCATGTTGGCGTACTCGACGAGATCGACGAGTTCCGTGTAGTCGAGGGCCGTATACAGGTAGGTGACGTCCGCCTCGCTGTAGCCCCCGCAGGTGACGCCATAGCCGCGCCCGCCCACGAGGAGGATCTGGTCGTCGTGCAGCGTGTCCTGGTCGCTCGCCCGCAGGATGAGCGTGTCGACGAGGCCGCTCCAGGTGTCGTAGTTGCCGGAGTCCGTGATCTTGCGATCCACCAGCTCGAAGTCCGGTAACTCCCCGAACTCCTGGAAGAAGCCGTCCTCGTCGGCGGCGTCCTTTGCGACGACGATGTAGCCGTCGGCCGCGATCATCGTGCCGGGCGGGAACGACCAGTCGTCCTCGCCTCCGCACTCCTGGTCGTACTCGGTCCCGGTGAGGACCCACCCGCCGATGTCGATCGGACTCGCGGTCGGGTTGTACAGCTCGATGAACTCGGCTCCGTCGTAGCTTCCCGGACCCGAGGGATCGCAGTAGACCTCGTTGATGACGACGTTGGTTCCACCGGGGTTCGCCGACGCCAGCCCGACGGCCGCGACGAGAACGGCGATGGCGAATACTGATGCGTTCCTCATTCTGAGGACCTCCTTAGTGTCCGTACCCTTATCAGTGTCGCAGGGGGTCAACTGCTCGATCGGGTCGTCCTTCGCCTGCCTCCTTTGTCCGTACGCGTACGTGTGCGGTACCGCGCGCCCGGTTTGCGGACGCCCGCGGAACGCATTCCTTTCGACGTTACAACTATAACACATTCTCCATCGATTGTCCAGTGTTCGTCGGGCGCCCCAGCCGGGGAGAGACCGACCCGCCGGGCGTCTCCCGGCGGGCCGTTGTGCAGCAACGTCGTGTGGGGCGCGCTCCCGGCGGACCTACTGATACGCGCCGGACGACTCCTCGTCCGGAGGAGCCAGCGGCTCCATCCCTTCCATCGCCTGGACCAGCGCCGCATCAACCTCGGCGGCGTCGTCCCGCGCCCATCTCCCGTCGATGTTGTCCTCGATGGGCGTGTGCCGCTCCACGTAGCGCACCACCGCGTCCATGCAGGTCGTCGAGGTCCGCATCTTTTGATCCTCGGGCACCGTCGGCAGCATGTAGAGCCCGGCGTTCCCGGTGGCCAGGAAGTCGCTCGTCACGACGCGGTAGATCCGGTCGGGCTGCCACTGCTCCCCGCCGATCGTGAAGTGCGTGAGCCGGTCGTAGTCGGGCCTCGTCTTGTTGTAGACGACCTTCCCGCCGGACATGTACACGCCGTGGTGGTCTGCGCTGACGCGGTACTCGAGAACCTCTTTCAGGAGCCTGCCGTCGATCTCGAACACCATGAGGCTGTTGCCGAACGGCAGGACCCGGAAGACCTGTCTCGGCGAGATGGCGCCGGCAGGGATCTCGTCGCGGATCCCGCCCAGATTCGTGAACGCGAAGTCGGCGGACACCTCCTCGCGCATGGCGTCGCAGACCAGGTTCCCCATCCTCGTCTCACCCTCGCCGCCCCTCGTGAGGTCGACGTTGGTGTAACCGACGATCTGGTCCATGCCCTTCTCCGCCTCGGCAACCATCCCCTGGATCATCTCCGCCGTCTGCTCGTCCGGCCACCACTCGTCCTCGAAGAGCGTAATGAGGTCGCCACGGTAGCTCGGCAGCTCGTACCCCACGAGGGTCTTCGTCTCGCGATCGATGACGAGATCGACGTGTCCGACGCCCGACCCGCGGCCGTACGTCTGGAAGATCAGCGTGTGCGTCGAGGGCTCCTCCCACGGCTCATCGAATCCCTTGTGGATGTGGCCGCCGAAGAAGACGTCGATACCCGGGACGCCGTGGCTGATCTCCATCGCGCTCGGCCCCCACTTCCGCTGCTCGGTAGGCTCGCGCTCGCTCTCGCGCTCGAGGGCCTCCTCCTCCGCGATCATCTCCTTGTATCCCGCCTCGGGGTCGTACGGAAGGCCCACGTGTCCAGACACGAAGATCAGATCGGCGCCCTTCTCGCGGACCTCCTTGACGTACTTCTCGGCAGTCTCGATCTCCGGCAGGAAGGCGAAGCCCGCGACGTGGTCGGGGAAGGCCATCTTGGGCGTGTCGGTCGTCGTCAGCCCGATGACCGCGACCTTCACGCCGTCGTAGTCCTTGATCACGTAGGGCACGGTGCCCTCGAGGGGCATCCCGGATTCCTCGCCCACGATGTTCGCGGTGAGAACCGGCATCTCCGACATCTCGATCAGACGAAAGAGGTTCTCGGACCCCTCGTCGAGGTCGTGGTTACCCACCGTCCAAAGATCGAGAGCGATGTAGTTGAAGTACTCGATCATGTTCCTGCCTTGCTCGAAGTTCCCGACCGGCGTGCCCTGGAAGATGTCGCCCTGGTCTATCACCAGGACGTGGTTCCCCTCCTCCAGCGCGCGCTCCCTCACCTGCCCGATGTAGGTCACGGCCGAGGCGCCGCCGCCGAGCGGCGGCGGGAACTCCCGGTTCATGAACGTTGCCCCGGTGGGGTCGATCCCGCCGTGCATGTCGTTCGTGAAGATCACCGTGAGCGTCATCAGCCCATCGTCGTCGGCCCCCGCGCCCGGCGCCACGCCCAGGATGAGCGCGAGCGCCGCAACGAGGACCAGCGGCTGTCGTCCGTTCTGTCTCAGCATCGTGTTCTCCTCCCCACTCGACGCCGCCTGTCTCGCGACGGGTTCCCGCGACCCAGGCGCGGTCGCACTGCGATCGCCGGATCGGCCGCGGAGATCGCGAGCCTAGAAGGCGTAGTAGAGGCTCGCCATGGCCACCGACGTCGTTTCCCGGAGACGCTCGGTCCCGCCGAGGCTGTACTCGCGCACTCCTATCTCGCCGGAAATATCGGCCCTCGCGCCAAAAACGTCCATCCCCAGCCCCATGCTGAACGCCGCGCGCGACGTGCTCTGATCAAAATAGGCCGGCTTGTACGAGAATCCAAACCGGGCGAAGGACGAGTCGAAGAACCCGTGCTCCACTCCGAGCCGGTAGGTGGTCGTGTTCTCGAAATCGGGATCGCCGGCGAGGTTGTCCTTGAGACCCGACCACCTCGTGTACTCGAGGTCGAAGCTCACCGTCGTCCGGATGAGGTTCCGCGGGTGGTACTGACAACCCAGGCCGAACGACCACGGGTACTTGTACTCGAACCGGCCCTGGGACACGTCGTCGGACCCGGAGGACGAGAGCGCGTAGTCACCCTTGAGGGTGAAGCTCGAGCGGAAGACCGCCCCGATGTCCCACCGGTGGAGCTGCTGCGAGAGCGCCCCGATCGTGAACTGCGTTCCGCTCACGCCGTCGAAGCTCGCGGCTTCCCGCTCGTCCTCCCCGTCCGAACCCTGAGGGAAGACCCAGCGCGTCTCCGCGTCCCAGCTGCCTCGGAGGAAGTCGATCCCGATCCCGAGGTAGACGTCGTCCGTCACCTCCTGCCCGAGCGCCACGGTGAAGGCGCCGACGCTGCCCTTTCCATCGGCGTAGTAGTCGGCGAGGATCTTGTCGTCCGGCTCGGTCTGGAAGTCGGGGTCCCTGTACTGCACGTGGTAGCCGTAGTTCATGTCGAGCCTGGGAGCGTACCCGATCGCCACCGTGGGAGCCCAGCTCGCCTCCACCGGAGTCTTGTACGACACGGCCCCGATGTAGTGGTCGTAGAGGTTCATGTTCAGCGCGTAGGTGTTGTACGCGATGATCCCGTCGAAGCTGTCGTGGAGCGGAGCCTCGCGGGCCTCTTCGGCCCCGACGAAGTAGGCGCTCCCGATGACCTCCACCCTCTCGGTCTTCCCCAGGAGCGCGGGATTGAGCCACATCCCCCGCACACCGTCCGCCGACGCGATCCCCGCTCCCCCGAGCGCGAGCGCCCGGCCGTCAAGCGGCGGGATCACGTTGCCGTACTGCCATTCGGCGTAGGTGTAGGCGCATGCGCTCCCCGCGAGGATCGTGATCATGAGGAGCGCGATTGCGGCCGTCATCGATCGCATGCTCTGCCTCCCTCTTCCGTTGTCGCACCGTGTGATATTCGTGTTCATGTCTGTCTCGAACGGGCGCCCATCGCGGACGCCGCGCCGGCCGCCGCGACTACCACGAGTAGTCGAGCTGCAGCCGGAAGGTGTTGATGTCGTCCCTCACGTACCAGCCGTCCGGCTCCGGGTTGCCCGTCGGGTTCTCGTTGTACTCCCTCGCGTCGACGTACGTCAGTGGGTTCGCGTGGTCGTTCGTCCAGCGGAACCTGATGGCCAGGTGATCGGAGATGCGGTCCGAGATGGCGATCCAGTACCGGAGGGACTTGCTGTCCCTCACGGTGAACTGCCCGTCCTCGAAGATCCAGAGGAAGCCGTCGTAGTAGATGAGCGACGCCGTGACCCGAAGGAACTCGTTGAAGTTGTGGGTGACGGCCCCGCCGATCGCGTACGAAGGCATCGCGGCCAGGCCGATCTCAGGGTGCCCGCCGTCGGCTTCGACGTTGTCGGAGAGCCGCGGCCGCGGCGGCCACTTGATCCAGGACCGCGCCAGGAGGAACTCGACCTCGTCGAACTTCGAGAGGCGGTACTCCAGCCGGAACCTCGTCTCGACCTGCTCGTAGCTCATCGGCGTGAGCCAGTCGGTCCCCAGGCGGCCCTGCCATTTCTGCCGGAGGTTCATCACGATGTTGTAGATCGGCTGGTACCTGAGTCTGAGAAGCACCCGACCGTAGTCCGCCCCGTCCGCCTTCCGTTCCCAGACGTCGAACTCGATGGACGGTGTCATCTTGTGGGAGACCCTGAATCGCGAGTTGAGATAGAGCCCCCGCTCCGCCTGCGGCGTCGCCGAGTGCACGGACATGAGCGAGTAGAGGGGATCGGTCAGATAGTACGGGTCCTCGAGAATGGTCCCCTTGAACCGTCTGTACTCGGCGAACCCGCGGTTGTAGGGATTGTCGAACTCCACGTCGTAGTCGCGGTAGAGCGCCAGGAGGGTGAGGTTGCTGTACGACGCGTAGCCGTTCAGGACGAGCGCCTTCGGGTCGTCCTTGAACTTGAAGAGGTCGCCGTCGGCGTCGAGGCCCGCGTACTCCCCCGCGAACGAGAAGTTCTCGTGCACCCACTGGTACTCCAGCCCGTAGACCCGCCTGAATTTCCCGGGGCTCGTGTAGGTGCTGAAGTACTCGCTGTCGATCGCCGCGAGGTTGTCCTCGTTGTCGTCGTCGACGATCCACGTGACGTCGCTCGCCCCGTCGGGATCGTACGCGGCCTTGAAGTACTTGTTGTACCGCGCCTCGTAGCCGGAGAGGCCGACCCACGTCCCCGGTCCGAAGATGTACTTGAAGTTCGCGCCGTACAACTGCTCGTGGAGGACGTCGCGCATGGGCCTCAGGCCCCCCGCCTCCAGCGTGCTGTTGTCGATCCTCGGCGTCATGATGATGTACTGGTTCGCCGAGCCGTCGGGGTTCAGGACGGCGTCCTTCCAGTCGTCCGAGTAGAAGAGGATGGTCCGCGTCGGCCCGACGTCGATCTCCGTCGCGATGCCCGCCAGCTGGTACTCCTGGGTCGGGCTGATGTCGCCCAGGATTCCTATGTAGCGCTTGTCCCACCCGAAGCCGGAGTTCCTCGACTTGAAGTAGTCGGTGTTCTGCATGACGAGGCCCTGGCCGAACCCGACCTGGTAGCTGCCGAGGATGATGCTGTCGAAGTGAAGCGGACCGAGCTGTCGATTCTTGATCTCGACGTGCAGCTTGAAGGCGTCGATGTCGTCCCCGCCGCCGAGCCCATGGTAGACGAGCGCTCCGGCGCGGATGTCCTGCCTCCACCGAGTGCGGACCTTGTGCTGGTACGCCGGACCCATGTAGTCCAGACCGAGCCGGTCCCACCAGGAGTCGTAGGCGCCGTCCGCGAGGTTCCTGTCTTCCCTCAGGATCTCCTCGACGTCGAACAGGACGAACGTGTTGTAGACCCTGTACTGGTAGCTCCCCCTGGGACCGCCGGTTGCCGGCGGTTCGTCGTACCGGACGAAGTTCCTCGCGTTGTAGTAGCCCCAGTACGTCAGGCCCGGCACGTTCCTGAGCTGCGTCCTCCGCTCGATCTGGTTCCGCCGGGTGTAGTTGTAGATGGCGGCGGCATCGGGCGGCGACAGCTGCTGCAGGTTCGCGATGTCCCAGTAGGACGCCGAGTTGATGTTGACCGGATCCTTCGCGAGGTCGATCCAGTAGTCGACCAGCGCTTCGGACGCACCCTCCTCCGCCTCCCAGTTCCTGATCCGGTAGTAGATCTCGTTCGCCCGCCGGAGCTCCTCGTCATCGACCGGAACGGACACGATCTTGACGAGCGGCTTGATCTTATCGAACTCCTCCTGGGTGAACCCGGGCAGCGCGCGGATCTCGTAGACGCTGTTGAAGTACGAGATGTACTCCCTGTGCTCCCAGATCGCGCGCGCGTCTTCGATGGAGATCGGTAGCTTCATGATCTCCTCGAAGCTCGCCTGGTTCAGGTCCAGCTGCTCCTCCGCCCGGGCGCACGGCGTTCCCGCCATGAGCCCGAAGCCGACGAGGATCGCAGCGAACCCCATGGCTCTCAGTCGTTTCATCGTACCTCCCGAATGCACTCGCGGATCCTCCCCTGAGCGGCGGCGGGCATCCTGCCGGCCCCGCCGCGCGACGGACACCTAGAACGCCACGCCCAGGCCGAAGTGGTGCGAACCGGGCAGCACCTCGTGCGACGTGTAGCTGTAGTCGATCCGGAGCGCCTCCCAATGGGTCCCGAAGCCGAGGGAGAGCCTGTTCGGCTGGCTCTGGAGGCCGCCCCTGAGGTCCAGATAATCGTTGAGCTTGAACTCGAGCCCGAAGCAGACGCGGATGTCCTCGTCGTCCTGTTTCTGCGCCTCGAGCGTCGTGTTGACGCCCCCGTACGGGCTGTACGCGACGCCCGCCGTGAACCACTGAGGCAGATCCTCGGCGTCGGGGTCGCCCATCTTGGGGTTGTTCAGGTTCTTCATGAAGAAACCGAATCGCGTGCGTCCGCGGAGCGTGCCCATGACGCCGATGTCGAACCCGAAGGCGTTCGCGGAACCGAGGTCGTCGCCGCCGACGCTGTCGGCGTCGAACTGGAGACCGTAGAGGCTCAGCCCGTAGCCGACCGAGAGCGACGAGTGGACGTCCTTCATCAGGGTGAAGCCGTGCCCGAGGCTCATGGTGTACTCGCTCTCGAGCTTCACGCCCTGATACTCGACACCGAGGAGTCTCCCTCCCACGGCGAAGGTGCCCCAGCTCGTCGGGAACCTGGCCGCGATGGACCCGAGGTTCAGGAAGTCGTATCCGTAGAGATCGACGTAACTGGCGTAGACGCCGATCTGCTCCTGATCGGCCAGGCCGGCGGGGTTCGTGAAGAGCGCCGTCTCGTCATCCGACAGGGCCACGAAGGCCCCTCCCATCGCCCGCGCTCTCGGAGAGAGAACCAGATTGTCGAACACCCCGGCGGCCCCTGCCAGGGAGGGCAGGAGGAGGAGAGCCACGGCCACCGCGGCAGTTGTCGTTTTCACCCGCTTCACACTCGCCTCCTTTTGGGACCTTCCGACTGCGAGTCCTCGTTTCTCACGGATTCCTCTCATTTGAGCTTCCTTCCGACGACGATCGGGACCGCGGAATCGCTTCCTCCGCCCGAGTCCCTCTCCCTCACCTGGATGTGGCACACGTAGACTCCGGACGCCACCGTGAGGCCGTTGTCGTCCCTCCCGTCCCACAGGCTCTCCTGCGGACCGAGACAGATCCCGTCGAAGAGCGTCGCGATGGCTCGACCCTTGAGATCGAAGATTCTGACCACCACGTTGCTCGCCTTCGTCGCGTTGTACTGGATCGTGATGGGCTCGTCCGCTCCGGTGTCGAGGACTTTCGCCTCAGTCTGGATCCTGGCGCTCGTCGAGTAATCGTCGTCGAGCTTCACCATGTCGCTCTGGTAGCGAGGCGCCAGCTCGTAGCCGGCGAAGTAGGGCGCCGTCTGGTCGTACTGGAGCACCGCGCCCGTGACCGTGACGTTGTCGCCGACGGCGAACACCGAGAAGTCGAGGTCGGTGAAGTTCTGGTAGACCTGGATCGAGTTCGTTCCGTCGTCGATGTAGAAGGCGAACCCCGAGAGGTTGATCACCACGCCCGTCGCCTGGACGAGCACGCCCTCGATGTCCTCGTCTCCGACGTCACCCGTCGCGACAACGATCGGTTCGAGCGGATCGAATCCGCGGGCGACCACGGTGATGGCAATCGGATACAGATCGTTGCCTGTGACCTCCGTCGTGGCGCCGGCGCCGGAGGTGCTGATGTACTCCACGACGAGCCCGCTCGCCATCGTGAGGTCGCCCTCGAGCGGCGGGCTGGCCATGAGGCCAGACTGGTAGACGTTCACGCCCCACCCGTCCTGGTCCTGGACGAACATGCTCGTCCTGCCCGGCTGGTAGATGCCGGGTGGTACGGTCGTGAAGCCCACGATCTCCACCGGCTGCGCCACGAGTGGCGAGAGCCCAAGCTCGTCGTACGCCTGGATCTCTGAGATCGGCGTCGACTCGGGGAAGTGCCCGGAGAACGACTCCTCCGCAGGGTCCATCGGGTTTCCGGCGAGGTCGGCCACGCCGCTCACGCTCAACGTGTAGGCCGTCGACGCCTCCTGGGTGTCGGTCGAGAGGAGCACCGTCCGTCCGTCGCGCGACAGCACGGCATCGAGGATCTCGAGCCTCGCATTGATCTCGTAGTTGCCGAGGTCGACCGCGTCCTCGGGATCGACGGGCTCGGTGAACTCGACGAGCAGGTACCAGCTCCCGGCCGTTGAGACGAGGTCGATCTCGGGCGGCAGGGAGTCGTCAGGCACGTTCACCGCTCCCGGCGTCGGCTCCGACGAGAGCACGAAGTCGTCCCTCGACGAGTCGGTGTCGTGCGAATCGGTGTAGCGGCTCAGGGAGTAGTGCTTCGGGGGCGGGCCCGGAATCCAGGCGTCGTCCGGCCCACCGAGCCCCTCCATGTCGCACGCGTCCTCGTCCCAGAAGACGGGGTCGCGGTACTCCATCGCGTCGACGAGACTCGTGAGGCTCGCGTCGGAATAGAGGAAGACCGCTTCGTAGGAAGGAACCCTGACGACGCTCGTTCCGTTCCCGTCGCGCCCGCCGAGGAGCCGGATCTCCCGGCTCGTCGCCATGTTCCCGTCGGGCGGCGGCGAAACGACCTCGAGGTTGACGGAGTTGGCGTTGTCGATGTCGAGATAGTCCGGATCGTACAGCTCGTAGTCCGGGTAGAACCCGAAGACCGGGTAGAACCCCTGCGACGACGAGCGCCTGGCGTCCTTGGCGATGCTGATGTACTCGCCCGGCCCGATCGTCGAGCCCGGCGGGAACGCCCAGAGGTTGACGCCGCCGCAAAACCCCGAACCGTCCATGTCGGTCAGGATCCACCCTGACAGGTTGATCGCGCTGGCGGTCATGTTCACGAGCTCGATGAACTCGGAACGGTCCTGGCTGTCGTTCCCGTAGGCGTACACCTCGTTGATGAGGACAACACCCGGATCCGCCAGGAAGCCCACGCCGATCTCGGGCGACACCTGAACGGCTTCGAGGTCGCTGCCGGCCACGGCCGTCGCCACCTCGAAGAGCCACGAACCCACTCCGGACGGCGTGCCGACGCTCTCGAGCGTCAGTTCGCCGGGGGAGCCATCGATGAGTGCGCACCCCGCAACGGTGACGAGATCGGCGGTCGTGCTGTCGTCGACGACGTGGGCGCCCGCGAAGGCGTCGCCCTCGAGGACGACGTCCACGGCGTCACCGCTGAAGCTCCAGCCGTCGGGGATCGCGATCGAGACCCGCGTCAGTGTTTCGGCCTCGCCCGTGAAATCGAACGCGAGCTCGACGATCTGATGCGAGTAGACCCAGTCGGGATCGACCTCGGCCGTCCCGCTCCCGCTGCCGCGGGAGAGCACGTACGATCGCGCCGGCGGCAGCATCCCGTGGCCTCGCCACGAGGTGACCGTCCGGGGGCGCGGGATCACGACTCCCTTGACGTCGAACGTGTTGATCGGCGGAGCCGAGCCGCAGAGGTCGGTGTCGGAATCGAACCAGAGGCGGCACATCGTGTCGCTGTCGGCGATGTAGGTCGCCTGGTCCTGGTCGCAGGGCTCGTCGGGCCACTGCGTCGGGTAGGGAAGCGTCACGCCCCTCACGACCGCGTAGATCCCCTCGTAGTCCTCGCCGCTCGCGCTCGCGAGATCCCTCGGTGTGACGACGACCGGGTCGGGCAGCGGGTTCCCGCTGTTCAGGACCTCGATCCTCGCCAGGGGCTCGGCGGTCGTGTCGACGCGGATGTAGGTCCGCTTGCCGGAGGCCGAGGACACGACGCCCGTCACCCTCACGCTGTCGCCCTCCGCCACCACCGGGGAGGCGGCGATCTGCTGGAGCACGTTGATTCCGCCCGTGTCGTCCTGGATGTAGACGTCGGTGTTCGAAGCCAGGAGCCCCGTCCCCACCGTGACCACCCCGCGCACCGTCACCGTCTCGCCCCACAGGACCGGAAACCCATCCGCGTCGTCTTCGTTGACGACGGATATCGGGATGACCTCCCCGATCGCCGACGCGGGGAGAGCGATCGCAAGGAACGCGAGAAGCAACGTCCGGATCACATTCATGGATTCGTCCTTTCGATCTCGTTTCATGCGCTCGGCGTCAGCGCAGGCGGACGCCGACGACTGCCGGCGCCACCGCAGAGCTGACGGTTCCATCCTCGTCGATCACCTCGAGGCGGCAGATGTAGGTTCCGGCCCGGACGATCCTGCGAAGATCGTCGCGGCCGTCCCAGCCCTGGATCCCCTGCTCGAAATACCCGGGCTTGTAGTGCTCGGGCAGGGTCGACTGCCCGTCATAGACGGCCTCGGTCAGGAGCCGCACGTCGCGGCCCTGGAGGTCGTAGATCTCGATGCGCGTGAAGCTCCCGTTGGGAGCGGCGTACTTGATCGGGAGGATCTCCCCGATGTCGGGATTGAACGTGGCGGCCGGGATGTCGAGCGTCGCGTTCGCCCAGTAGACAGGATCGGGCAGCTCCGGAGGCGAAGCGTACTGCATGTCGCTCTGCCACCGCGGGACGAGCTCGTAGCCGTCGAAGAACGGGGGCGTCCGGTCGTACTGCAGGATGACCCCGGTGACGTCGAGCGTGTCGCCGACGTTGAACCCGCTGAAGTCGACGCTCTCGTTGTTGCTCTGGTAGACCTGGATCTCGTCGCCGCTCCACGGCTCCGCGATGTACATGCTGTAGTCGAAGTTGGTCTCGACCACCACCCCAACTGTCCGGACGAGCCGCCCCTCGTTCCCCTCGTAGTTGCACTCGGCGATCGGCAGGATCGCGGCCTCGGGCTCGTCGTTCCCCTGCGAGATGAGCGTGATCTGGTCGGCGCCCGAGCAGAAGAGCTCCGTCACAGCGCCGGCGCCCGTCGTGGTGCTCACGTACTCCTGGACCTCGCCGGTCAGCACCAGGCTGTCCCCGAGGCCGAGCGTGAACGGCAGCTCGGCGGGCGGTACGGGACAGAAGATGTTGACGCCGCACCCGTCCTGCTGGATGTACATCGACGTGTACTGCGGCACCAGATAGCCCGGCGGGAACGTCACCGCGGCCCGTACCGTCACGACCTCCCCCACGAGCGGCGAGAACCCCATGTCGTCGTATTCCTGAACCTCGCAGATCGTCGTCTGGGCGCCCGCGGTAGCGGCGGCGAGCCAGGCGACGAGGGCGAAGGCAAGGAACGCTCGACGCTTCCTCTTGTGTGCCATCAATCCCCCCTTCGGAACTTCGATTCTCTGCGTACGCATACGTTCGCCGGTGCGGTCCCCTACATGGGAACGACGCCCAGGAACTCCGCCTCGACCGCCTCGGCCGAGCCCTGGAGCGCCTCCTTCGGCGTCAGGATCTGCCGGAGGGCGCCCTCGACGGCGCCTTCCTCGAGGTGCTTCCGTCCGGCGTACCAGGCGGCCGATCTGGGCTCGTACGAAGCGAACTCGAGCTGAGCGAGAACCTCCCTCAGACCCTCCACCTCATCGAGCCGCGCCGCCATCGCCTCGGACTCGATCGCGCTCATCCGGACCGGCACGTACCCCGTCTTCGCTGCCCAGCGCGCCGTGACATCGGGACTCGTGAACCACTTGATGAACTTCCAGGCGGCCTCTTTCTCCTGCTGCTTCGCTTCGGCGAAGATCACGACGTTCGTGCCCGCCACGAAACAGCCCTTCTGCTTCCCCGCGGGAAGCGGGGCGACCGCCATGTCGAACGTATACTTCCCCTCCATGAACGAGAGCGAGACGGTCGACCCCTCGATCATGCCGACCTTCCCGGCCTGGAAGTCGTTCTGGTACTCGTACCCCGACGTGACCTTGCCGTACTTCGTGAGGAGGCGGACCATGAACTCGAGAGCCTCGACCCCCTCCGAGCGCGCGAAGGCCGCGTGCTTCCCGTCGTCGGTGAGGATCTGGCCGCCGTTCTGGATGAGCAGGTTCTCGAACATCCACGCGCTGATCTGTCCGGCCGTCCCCCACTGGTCGATCTCGCCGTCGCCGTCGGTGTCCTTCGTGAGGCGGCGCGCCATGTCCTCGTACTCGCGCCAGGTCGCGGGCGCCCGTGTGAGCCCCTCCGCCTCGAAGAGGTTCTTGTTCAGGTAGAGGGCTCTCACGCTCTTGTTGAAGGGGAACGAGTAGACGACCCCGTCCCACGTGTTGTTGTCGAGCATGCCCGGAACGAAGTCGGCGAGATCCTCCTCGGAGAGGCCGTCGGGCCCGTCGAAGAAGCCCTGGAGCGGCTCCGCGCTTCCGTTCTCGATGAGCTCGCCGGTCCACGCCTCGTAGGCCTGCGCGAGGACGGGCGGCTCGCCGGCGGCGACCGCCGCCATGATCTTCTGGGAGAGCGCCTGGTAGCGCCCCATGCTGATCGACTCGACCTCGATCTCCGGGTGCGTCGCGTTGAACTCGAGGACGAGCTCGTCGAGCGCGTCGCCCAGGGGACCCCCCATCGCGTGCCAGAAGGGCACCTTGACGGCGCCGATTGCGGCGGTCTCCTCCTCGCCCCCGCCGCCGCAGCCGGCCAGAAGGACCACGGTGGACGCGAGCGCAACCGCGAGAACCCCAAACGTGAAGATCCGCTTCATTCTGATTCCTCCCGCCCTAGGTCTTCATGCCCGATGTTGCCAGGCTCTGAATGATATGTTTCTGCGCGAAGAAGTACGCCGCGATCAGAGGCGCGATCGAGAACGTCGCCGCCGCCATCATGAGCTCGTGGCTCGTGCCCTGCTCCTGCGAGAACCTCGCGAGCCCCACCTGTAGAGGCCTTACCTCGGGCGTGTTCGTCATCACGAGCGGCCAGAGGAACGAGTTCCACGTGCCCACGATCGTGAAGATCACGACCGCGACGAGAATCGCTTTCGAGAGCGGCAGCATCACCCGCCACAGGAACGCGAAGCGGCTGCAGCCGTCGATGATCGCCGCGTCGTAGAGATCGTTCGGGATCGTCTTGAAGTGCTGCCGCAGAAGGAAGATGCTGAAGACGTGCGCGAGCCACGGCACGATCAGCGCCTGGTACGTGTCGATCCACCCGAGCTTCACGAGGATGATGTACGACGGAACGATGTACACGGGTTGGGGGACCATCATCATCGAGAGGAACAGGACGAAGATGTTGTCCCTCCCCCAGAACTTCATGCGCGCGAACGCGTAGGCGGCGAGTGACGACGTGACGAGGACGCCGGCCACGACGCAGATCGTGACGAAGATCGTGTTCACGTAGTAGCGCGCGAACGGCGCCTGCCGCCAGGCCTCGGCGTAGTTCTCGAAGCGGAGCCTGATCCTGTCCCTCACGAGCGATTCGTCGACCGCTCGCTGGAGACCACCCACGATCGGTCGGACGGTCACGGTCCCCGCCGCCGCGTCGCGCGAGACGATGTAGACCTCGTCCCACACGCCGGGCGCCGCCTCGACGAAGTGCCCCGTCGGGACCCACGTCGGAGGGAACTCGAGGATCTCGATCGGCGACTTCAGCGACGTCGTCAACATCCAGAGAAACGGGACGGTCATGAGGATGACGCCGATCCAGAGCGCCGCGTAGACTCCTCCCCTTCCCAGGATGCGTCTCGCCCGGTACCCCGTGTGCGGATCGTTGCCTCTTATCGTCGCTGCCGCTTCCATTCCTTCCGATGTTCTCCCCCGGCTGTGCCGGCGCGGCCCTTCGCTTGCGCGCGGCGCCCCTGTGCATCGCGGCCGCCCGTATCGGCGCGCCTAGTAGTAGACCCTTCGCTCGACGATCCGTCGCTGGAACAGCGTCAGCGACAGAATGATCGCAAAGAGCACGAGCGCGACCGCGCTTGCGAAGCCCATGTTCCCGCCCGCGTCGAAGCCCCTCTCGAAGAGGTAGTAGACGATGACCTTCGTCGTGCCCATCGGACCCCCGACCGGCGGGCCGGTCATGAGGTAGATCTGCGTGAAGACCTGGAACGAGACGATCGTCGTCGACAGGAGCACGTAGAACGTCGTCGGCGAGAGGAGCGGCCACGTGACCCTCCGGAAGATCTGCATCGTGCTCGCTCCGTCGATCTTAGCCGCCTCGTAGTACTGGTCGGGGATGTTCTGGAGCCCCGCCAGGAAGATGACGATGTTGTAGCCGATGCCCCGCCAGATCGCGACGATCATGACGGCGATGAGCGCCAGACTCGGGCCGGCCAGACCGTCCGGCCACCACTGCCATCCGACGGCGGTGGCCGCCATCTCGAAGATACCGTGCGGCTCGTCGAGCCAGAGGAGCGAACCCCCGCCCAACCGTTCCAGGAGGTAGTTGAGAAGCCCGAGGCGCGGGTGGAAGATCCACTTCCAGACCATCGAGACCGCGACGAGCGACGTCACGACCGGCAGGAAGTAGACCGTCCGGTAGAAACCGAGCGCGCGGATCTTCCTGTTCAGGACCACGGCGGCCAGGAGCGCCAGGAAGAGGCTCACGGGGACGACACCGGCCACGTAGTAGGCCGTCGTCCCGAGCGAATTCCAGAACGTCGGGTCAGCACCCAGCTTCGCGTAGTGCGCGAGTCCGACGAACCCGCGGATGCGGCCCATCTTCACGTCGAAGAAGCTCAGGAAGAACGCGGAGGCGATGGGGAGCATGCGGAAGATCACGATGACGACACCGGCGGGAACGAGGTAGAGCGCGGCCGTCAGCGGATCCACGAACCGCCTGCGCCTGAGGGTCGAGAGCCAGCTCACGTTCCCCACCCCCTCATGTCAGCCTCCGGTCTTCCACCGCGCCCGTCCTCGCTCGCCGTCACCGGTCACCCGCCGCGCGCCGCCGTCCGTCGCCGCGGCGGTCGCTACCAATCGTGCGGTTCGAGGATGATCTCGATCGTCTCGCCGTCGGTCTCCGCGAGCAGGTTCCCGTAGATCGGGTCCGCGTTCCGCGACGTGTTGGGGAAGATGCGATCGGTCACGAAGTAGTCGGCCTGATAGCGGAGGATCGCGTTCAGCACGATCTCCTTCTCGAGCGGCGCCTCGGCCATCGCGTTCGAGATGAGCCCGACCCGCGGCCGGACGTTGTCGAGCCAGAAGGTCGAGGTCGCGTCGTCGTTGGCGTGGTGGCCCACCTGCAGGACGTGCGCCTCGGTGGCGTACCTCCCATAGTAGTCCACGATGTAGTGCTCGACGAAGAACTCCCCGTCGGCCATCGTGATGAAGGAGACATCCCCGAAGTTGAACCTCACGACGACCGAGTCGTTGTTGCCCGAGAGCTCGAGCGAGCCGACCTCCGCGGGCGGGATCAGCTGCGTTCCGACGCCCGCGGAGAGGACCTGGACCGAGAACCCTGGCGTCGCGTCCCACCGGAGCGCGTCCAGGCTGCCGTTGCTGTCGCCCTGCCTCACGAACGCCACCGGGAAGTTGTACAGGTCGATCTTGTCCTGGAGGGCCGGTCTGATCCCGTCGAGGAGATACGCCGGGTCCGGCAGGATCACGACTCCGATCGCGTAGAGATCCATGATCCCGGGCACGAAGTCCAGCTCGTCGTCGTCGCCCACGTACCCGCCGTAGTGATCGGAGTGGTGGTGCGTGACGACCGCGGCGTCGAAGATGTCGATGCCGTGATCCTGCAGGAACGTCAGAACGTCGTCGAGCTTGCTGACCTGCCCCGCGTCGATCATGACGTGCGATCCGTCGGGCGTCGTGAGCACCATGGCGAGTCCCCACCCGACGTCGATCATCGAGAGGGTCATCGTGAGACCGCCGAACGACGTGCCGTCGACCAGGCGCGGCATGGCCGCCGTCGCCTCGTACGCCTCGTTCCCGGCGCGGTCGATGCTGCGAATCCTGAGGGTGTACTCCTCCCCGGCCTCCATCCCGAGCAGCGTCGCCGAGTGGTCGCTCGCGTGTTCCTTGTCCGATTCGTAGACGTAGTGGTAGTACTCCTCCCCGCCGCCCGGACCGTACTCCAGGATGCAGAGCGCGGGCTCGTTGGTCGTCCACGTGGCAACGCCGTTGGCGTAGGAGAAGCTCGTGACGACAGGGGGATCGCGATCCTGAGCGGGATCGAACGGGTTGTTCTCCTTCTCGCTGCAGCCGGAGATGACGAGGAGTGCGAGGACAGTGAGGCCCAAGGGCCAGAGTCTGACTCGTCCCATGGCGGCGTTCTCCTTCTGTATCCTCTGATAGGGCGGGATCGCTCGGACGCCAGCGGCGGCGCGGCGCCAAGTCCACCGATTCTAGGGTGTCTCGGGCGCGGAAGTCAAGGAGAGACCGGAGGTTCGGTCGTGAGGAACGGGCGCTCGACCCGACCCGACTCGCGTGGACGCAGGGGCGGGCGGCGGACCGGAGGCCTTCAGGTTTGACGAACGCGAAGGCGGTCGGCTCTCACCGTGGAGCGGCGACGGCGGCGTTCACTCGGAGCCGCCGGCGCGGGTGCCGGCGCGCGCTCCGGCGTATCCGGCGAGGTTCGGCACCTCGTCGATGATCACGCCCGCCGTGGAGTAGACCGTAAGGGAGACCCGATCGTCGCCGACGTCGAAGGTGCAGTAGTGGTTGACGGGGAAAAACGCCTCCACCTTGTCCGACCACGGCACCGAGGTGTCCTGGACGTAGAACGGGGCTCCGGCCCCGCCGCTCACGATGTGCCACACGGGCCGCGTGAACGACGGATCGACCTCGGCGTCCACGATGGTCCGGCTGTAATTGTGCTCGTCCCCGCAGAGGAACGCGACAACCTTGTCGTGCCGGGCGAGGAGCTGCCAGAACCGGTTCCGCATGTCGACAACGTCGCCCAGGGGCACCGAAGGATCGTTGAGCCCGCCCTCGTGGCCCTTCCCGGCATCGCCCCAGAACATCGCGTCCCAGAGGTGCCCGCCGTTCGGGAACGCCGGCTCGTGCGTGAAGAGGAAGATCCAGTCGATGTCTTCGTCGGCCTGCGCGAACTTGAGATCCTCCGCCAGCCAGCCGAGCTGGTTCGGAAGGAGGTACCCCTCGCGGTTCCCGCCGAGGACCTCGAGCGCGACGGCGGTGCCGTCCTTGTCGCTCGGGTAGCGCCTCGCGCGATCGCCCATCTGGATTCCGGTGAACCAGTAGTTCGAGTTGACCGACACGAAGTGGCAATTCCCGTAGTTGAAGGAGTAGACCGTCTCGCCGTAGTCCGGACCGGTCACGATCTTCCCGCTCGCTGTGCGCGTCTCGGGACCGACGCCAAACCCGTAGCAGCTGCCGCGCGGGTTCGTGAACGAGCGGGAGAAGATCGACTCGGCGCTCGCCGGGTCGTCGCGGTCGCGGAACATGATGATCCGCGAGCCCTCGTTCTCGGGGTCCGGCACCTCGAAGTAGTCGCCGACCTGCTCGTGGTTGCCGACGCCCTGGTAGATAGGAAGGGAGAAGCCCACCTGGGACGCGGCCCGCTTCCACGAATCGAGCTGCCTCTCGTGGACATCGGACGAGCTCGTGTACCCGTCGACGAGATCGCCCCCGAAGAGGAGGAGATCGATGCTATTGGCCACCGCCCCGTGGAGCACGTCCGTGAAGCAGGCGTGGTTCACCCCCTCGATCGCGTGCTCTCCGCCGCCCGCGCCGGCGCGGCTGTCGGAGGCGAACCCGAAGCGGAAGCCCGACGCGCCGGGTGGCGGCGCCGTCGTCGCGCGGTAGGCGCGCGTCTCAGCTTCGTCGGTTCCGTACCGGACGCGGTACTCGTACTTCGTCTCAGGCTCCCGGTCCGGAACCTCGATCTCGTGCCGCGTCGCGGGTTCGGGGGCAGCGTACAACTCCTCCCCCACGATCACGGCCCCGGGGGCGGGGCCGTCGGTCTCCCACGAGATGACGAACGAGTGCGGCTCGACCAGGTCGACGAAGGGTCCGAGCGTCAACGTCTCCGCCCGCCGGTACTCGCCGGTCTTGGGCGGACCGCTCCTCGTGTAGCGGTACCGCCGCTCGAGCGTCCGCACCGCGGAGTACTCGGGGTCCAGGACCTCAATGCGGCAGGCGACGACGCCCCCGCCCTCAGGGATGAACGTCTCGTCGTAGAGCGGCGACTCGAGCCTGGAGAAGTCGACGGCGACCCGGTGGTGGGTCCACGTCTCCTCGTCCCCTCCGGCGCGCTCGACGGCAACCTTCCGGAAGGCCGGCTCTTCCACCCCGCCGGCCTCGAAGTAGGGACCGTAGCGCACGACGACCGGCGGCGTCGGCACGCTGGTCGTGAGCTCGATGATGGCCTTCGGTCCCTCGAAGCCCGTGAGCGTCGGACCGTCGACCACGAGCGGCGATGCGAAGAAGTCGATCGGCGAGAGATCGTCGAACGCGATGTCCCAGACCGTGGCCGGCTGGGCGGAGGCGCAGGGGGCCGTGACGGCGAGTGCGGCCGCGACGGCGGAGACGACGGCGGTCCTCGCGACAGCGGCCGCGGTGCGGGTCCTTCTCATCATGGGAATCCTCCGTCAGTAGGGCTTCCCGATCGCAGCGGGCGGGCGCGCCCGGCCGATGACGCCCACGAGGGCGACCATCGTGAGCACGTAGGGGATCATCTGGACGAACTGCGTCGGGACGTCACGTCCCTGGAGCCCCATCTGGACGGCCTCGGCGTAGCCGAAGAGCAGGCACGCGCCGAGCGCTCCGATGGGGTTCCACTTGCCGAAGATCATGGCCGCGAGCGCGATGTAGCCGCGCCCCGCCGACATGTTCTTCACGAACTGGTGCGTGTTGAGGGCCAGGAAGGCGCCGCCCAGGCCCGCGAGCGCTCCCGAGAGGAGGACGCCCGAGAACCTCATCCGAACGACGCTGACGCCGAGGGTGTCGACGGCCTCCGGGTGCTCGCCCGTCGCCCTCAGGCGGAGACCGAACGGTGTCCGGAAGAGCACGACCTGCGCGACGACGACCGATGCGAGCGCGATGTAGACGAGCGGCGGGTAGTGCCCGATGACGGCGTTGACGCCGCGCGCGATCGCCCCCCACGACTCGGGCAGCCCCCAGTGCGCCATCCCCTGGACGGGCGGCGAGTTCGCGGAGCTCCCCCAGATGATCCACGTCAGGAACTGCGTCGCCCCCATGGCCAGGAGGTTGATGGCGACGCCACTCACGATCTGATCGGCCCTGAACACGATCGACACGATCGCATGGATGAGGGAGATGAGCATCCCGGCGAAGACGCCGGCGAACGCGCCGGCCCACGGGTCGCCTGTGTAGTAGGTGACGACGACGCTCGCGAAGGCGCCGGTCAGGAGGATTCCCTCGAGCGCGATGTTGATCACGCCCGACCTCTCCGAGAAGATGCCGCCGAGCGCCGCGAAGATCAGCGGCGTCGCCATCCTGAGGGCCGAATCGAGAACCACGAGTTCGAACACGTTCGTGCTACTCCCGTGTCAGGGGGAATCGGGCGCCCGGTTGCGCTACGGTTCCTTCGGGGGACGACGTCTCATCTTCTTCAGGATGTCCCCGACCCCCGAGCGGATCGTCTCCCACATCTCAGTGAGCTCCCGCCGCGCGAAGACCCGGGCGGCCCCGACGTAGACGCCGACACCAACGAGCGCCGTGCCTCCCAGCACGGCGACCCTTGCCGCGAGCGACGGCGGGATCGGCATCCAGAGAACCAGCCGGCCGAGGAAGAAGAGCGTCGCCGCCATGACGGCCGTCGCGGCCACCGTCCCTCCGAACGCCCGGAAGAGCGTTCTGAGCCTCCCCTTCTTCAGAACCGGCGGGAGCCAGATGAGGAAGAGAGCCAGCTTGAACACGTGCGAGAGCGACGTCGAGAGCGCGACGCCGGCGTGCTGGAACGGACCGATGAAGGCGAAGACGAGCGCCACCTTGACGCCGAGCCTGATGAACCCGGCGATGACCGGCGTCTTCGTGTCCTTCATGGCGACGAACGCCGAGATCATCGTCGTCGTGAGCCCGAGCGCCCAGATGGTCGGCGTGTAGAGAAGGAGCGCCGCCACGGTGTATTCGACCGATTGCTCGTCGAACGCCCCGCGCTGGAAGACGACGCTGACGAACGGCTCCGCCAGCAGAGCCATCGCGATCGAGATCGGGAAGAGCATGAAGAACACGATCCTCATGGAGGCGTTCAGCCGATCGGCGAGCACCTCCGTCTCCCCCCTCGCGGCCAGTCGCGAGTAGAACGGGAAGAGCACCGTCCAGAACCCGGCGACGAGGATCTCTTTCGGGAGATCGATCAGGCGGAGCGCGTACGAGAGTCCCGAGATGCTCCCCGCGGACAGCATCGACGCGAACACGCGGTCGATCACCTCGTCCAGCTTCGCGCCGGCCATGCCGATGAAGAGAGGAAGACCGAGCTTCATCACGCCCCAGAACATCGGGTCCCTGAGATCGACGCGGATCCGCATGTGCTTTCGGTGCCGCAGTACGGTCGGTGACTGGATGAGAACCGACGTGATCGATCCGAACACCCAGGCGTATGCCAGCACGTGGATCCCGAAGCGCGCGCTGAGGACGATCACCGCCACCATGGTGATGAAATTGGTGGCGAGGCGCGGGAGTCCCGGGAGTACGAAGTTCCCGTAGACGTGGTTCAGGTTCCGGAAGGTCCCGGTCACGGCGGCGAGCGCGATCGAGACGGAGAGGATCCGGACCAGGCTCACCGCGAGAGCGTGACTCTCCTCACCGAACCCGGGAGCGATGCCGGAGATGATGGCCGACGCCCAGACCCAGACCACGATCGCGATCAGGCTGGTCATGACGAGGAAGTTGCCGAGGAACGTGCCTCCCGCACGCCACGCCGCCTCCTCTCCCTCGTTCTCGAGTCGCTCGGTGAAAAGCGGCACGAAGCCCGAGCGGATCGGCGAGCGGAACCAGTTCCCGATGAGCATCGGCACCGTGGCGGCAACGAGCCAGGCGTCCATGGTGGAGGTCGTCCCGAACCGGGCCGCGACCACGATGTCCTTCCCGACGCCGAGGATCTTCGCCAACACCGCGAGCGCGACGACCCAGACGGCGGACACCGCAACCCTCGTGACCCTGCTCCTCTCGGGAGTCTCGCTCACGATGCCTCCCCCGCCGCCTCGAGCGCGACACGCGCCTCGCGCGCGCGGAGCTTCCGCGCGAGCACCTCGTTTCCGACGACGACCAGGATGATCGTCACCGCCTGGAGCACGAGGATGAGCTCCCGCGGAACGTCGGTGAACACGTCGACCTCGAGCGCGCCCGTGTTGAGCACGCCGAAGAGGAGCGCCGCGAAGAGCACCCCCACGGGCGTGTTCTTCCCGAGAAGCGCCACGGCGATCCCCATGAACCCGAGCCCGCTCGAGAAGTTATCGAGGAAGCGGTGCCGGAACCCCATGATCTCGTTCGTCGCCACGAGTCCGGCGAAGGCGCCGCTCACGACCATCGCGAGCACGATCGTCCGCCGGACGTTGATCCCGGCGTTCTCCGCCGCCTGCGGGTTCAGACCGACGGCGCGCACCTCGTAGCCGAACGTCGTGCGGTAGAGGATGAACCACGCCAGCCAGATCGCCGCGAGGGCGATCAGGATCGACGCGTTCAGGGGATTCGCGAGAGGAAGCGGGATGCCGATCGCGCGCAGCGGGCCAGCGAGCCTCGGCAGCTGGCCCGCGGTGATCTCCACCGTCTGCGGGGTCATCTGCCCCGCCTCCTTGAAGACGTTGATCACGAGGTAGCTCGTGAGCCCGATCGCGATGAAGTTCATCATGATCGTGTTGATCACCTCGTGGACGCCGAAGCGAGCCTTGAGAACGCCCGGGATCGACGCCCAGAGCCCGCCGCCCGCCGCGGCCGCGAGGATGAGAAGCGGGATCGCGATCCACGCCGGGACGCCGACGAGCGCGAGGCCTGCCCAGGCGCAGACGAACGATCCGATGTAGAGCTGTCCCTCTCCGCCGATGTTGAAGAGCCCCGCGCGGAACGCGAACGCCACCGCGAGGCCGGCGAAGATGAGGGGACAGGCGTTGAAGAGCACGTGGCCGACGCCGTCGACGCTCCCGAAGGCGCCGCGGAAGAGGATCGCGTAGATCCGGATGGGGCTTTCGCCGATCGCGAGGACGACGAGTCCGCCGACGAGGAAGGCGGCGGCGACGGCCACGAGGGGCGAGAGCACGCCCGCGAGTCTGTTCCAGCGAACCATCAGTGCATGGCCTCCGGCGCCCCCGTGCCGTCCGGCGTTCCCGCGCGCCCGGCCTCACCCGCGCCTTCCCCGGCCCCCGCGCCTCCCCCACCACCTGCGCCGGTCATGAAGACGCCGAGCTCCTCCTCGGAGACGGAGCCCCCGTCGAACGCCGCGACGATGCGTCCGCCGTACATCACGATGATGCGATCCGCGAGCGTCATTATCTCCGATAGCTCCGCCGACACCAGGAGCACCGCCGCGCCAGCGTCCCTCATGCCGAGGAGGCTCTGGTGGACGAACTCGATGGCGCCGATGTCGACACCCCGCGTCGGCTGCGACGCGACGAGGAGCGAAGGCTCGCAGTCGAACTCGCGCGCCACGATGAGCTTCTGCTGGTTCCCGCCGGAGAGGTGCCTCGCCTCCGCGTCGGGGTCGCGGGGCTTGAGGTCGTTCTCGTCGATGAGCTCGGCGGCGT
Source organism: bacterium (assembly GCA_025774245.1). GTDB lineage: Bacteria > Joyebacterota > Joyebacteria > Joyebacterales > Joyebacteraceae > JALGVN01. Next base: position 15,966 of record JALGWI010000010.1, on the reverse strand, counting down.
GCTCCCGCATGGCGTCGAGCCGGAGGTGGCCGTGTCGGGAGTACGGTTCCCGGTGATGGCGACCGAGCGCGATGTTCTCGGCGATCGTGAACCCGAGGACGAGCCCCCGGGCCTGGCGGTCCTCCGGAACGTGCGCGACGCCCAGGTCCCTGATCTGCCGGGGAGACCTGTTGGTGATGTCGGTCGCGTTCAGGAAGACGCGGCCGCCCGCGGCCTTCCGAAGGCCGGTGATCACCTCGACGAGCTCAGTCTGGCCGTTCCCCTGGACGCCCGCGATCCCCAGGACCTCGCCCGCCCGGATCTCGAAGTCGATCCCCGAGAGGACCTCCCTCCCTTTCCTCCCGACCGCCGTAAGACCTGCGACCTCGAGAACGGTCGGGCCGGGCGCAGCGACGTCCTTCGACACGCGAAGGAGAACGTCCCGCCCGACCATCATCCTCGCGAGCTCCTCCTTAGTGGTCGCCGATGCCTCGACGACGCCGGCCACGCGCCCGTCCCGCATGACGGTGACGCGGTCGGCGAGCTCGATGACCTCGTCGAGCTTGTGTGTGATGAAGACGATCGTCCGCCCGCTGTTGCGGAGCGCCCGCAGGATGACGAAGAGCTCCTTCACCTCCTGCGGCGTGAGGACACCGGTCGGCTCGTCGAGGATGAGAACGTCGGCGCCGCGATAGAGCACCTTGACGATCTCGACCCGCTGTTCGAGGCCGACCGACAGGTTCTCGATGTACTCGGCGGGGTCGAGCTCGAACCCGTACTCGGCGGAGAGGGACTCGACGCGCTCGCGCGCCGCCGCTGCGTCGATGAGGACGCCGTTCCTCCTCGGCTCCTCGCCCAGGATCACGTTCTCGGCGACCGTCAGCGTGTCGACGAGCATGAAGTGCTGGTGCACCATGCCGAGTCCGGCCCGGATGGCGTCCGCCGGCCGGTGCTTCTCGAGCTTCTTCCCTTTGAGTCTGATCACGCCTGCGTCCGCAGGCGTGAGCCCGTAGAGGACCTTCATGAGCGTCGACTTGCCGGCGCCGTTCTCCCCGACGATGGCGTGGATCTCGCCGTCCGCGACCTCGAGATCGACGCGATCGTTCGCCACGACGCGCGGGTAGCGCTTCGTGATGCCGCGCATCTCGATCGCGGGCCCACCCGCCATCGCTCGCCCCCTCCGGGTATCCGCCCTATCGCTTCGGGACGACGATCTCGCCGGCCACGATCGCGGCCTTCGCTTCCTCGACCTTCGCGAGCATCTCGTCCGTGATGAGGTCCTCGTTGTACTGGTCGACGGCGTACCCGATGCCTTCGTCCTCGAGGCCGAACTCCCTCAGCCCCCCCTCGAACGTCCCCTCGAGCGCGGCCTGGACCGTCATGTAGACGGCGTTGTCGACCTTCTTGACCATGCTCGTGAGAACGTTGCCGGGCGCCATGTAGTTCTGGTTCGAGTCGACGCCGATCGCAGTCTTCCCGACCTCCTTGGCCGCCTCGATGACGCCGTTCCCCGTGCTGCCCGAGGCGTGGTAGATCACGTCCACGCCGCGGCCGAACTGCAGGAGCGCGAGTTCCTTCCCCCGTGCGGGGTCGGCGAACGCCTGGGGCGTCGTGCCCGCGTAGGCCACCGTCGTCGAGATGCCGGGATCGACGTAGCGGGCGCCCGCGACGTAGCCCGCCTCGAACTTGTGGATGAGAGGGATGTCCATGCCGCCGACGAAACCGAGCCGACCGGTCTTGCTGTACATCGCCGCGAGCACGCCGACGAGAAACGACCCTTCCTCCTCGCGGAACCTGAGGCCCGCCAAGTTGGGCGGGAGCGTCTCGCCCGGCCTCACGTCGAAGTCGACGCACGCGAAGTTCACATCCGGGTAGTCGACGGCAACGTTTCTCATCGCCTCGCTGAACAGGAAGCCCACGCCGATGATGACGTCGTAGCCGGCCTGGGCCAGCTTGCGGAGGCCGGTCTCGCGATCGGCGTCCTGTCCCGGCTCGAACTCGGTGTGCTCGACCTCGAAGTCGTCGGCCGCTCGGAGGAGGCCCCGGTACGCGGAGTCGTTGAACGACTTGTCGCCCTTCCCGCCCACGTCGAACACCATCCCGACCCGGAAGGCGTCCACCTCGGTGGCGTCGTCGCCGGTGTTGCACCCGCCCACGAGCCAGAAGGCGAGGGCGATCATCAGTATCGCGAATGCCGTTCTCATGTCGAATCTCCTTTCGCAGCGAGGCGGACGAGCTACGAAGCGGGTCTCCCCGCGAGCTCCGCGGGAGTCCGATCGATCGGTTCCGGCTCGGGGTCGTCGTCGGCCGGCTCCTCGAGGAGGGCCAGCGATCCGGTGACCCTCGCACGTCTCATCACGACCACGAACGCGACGAAACCCGCCGCGACCACAAGAGAACCACCCCTGAAGACGTTGTCAAGCCCGAACATCCCTTCCACGAGACCGCCGCCGAGCGGTCCGAGGATCAGACCGATGCTCATGCCGGTGTTGTAGATCGCCATCATGGTGCCCATGCCGTTGAACCGCCGGCCGCACTGCGTCGCCATCGCGAGCCCCGCCGGGAAGCCGAGCGCTCCCGCGACGCCGGTGGCCGCCTGGAGGATGAAGAGCGAACCGATCGTCGTGCAGTACGGGATCGCGAAGATCACGGCCGCGCTCGCGACGATCCCGAGTCCCATGAGAAGCGGTTTCGACACGCGGTCGGCCAGCCGCCCGAACGGGATCTGCAGAAGCCCCGCGAGGAGGATGTTCGTCGCGATGAGCACACCGATCATGGAGAGCGAAGCCCCTCGCGATTCCGCGACGAAAGGGAGGAACGGGATGACGATGCCTCTGCCGAACGAGACGAGGGAGCGGAAGATCAGGAGCGCGATGACGACCGGCTCGGCGAGGAGGACGCCCACGGGCACCCGCTTCTTCCACCTCTCCTTGTGGATCCCGAGCTCCGGAAGAAAGAGGAGGACCAGCAGGAACGCCGTCGCGGAGAGCGACCCCATGACGATGAAGGGAGCGCTCATTCCGAACCGGTCGGCGAGCGGGCCGCCCAGGAGGGGGCCGATGCCGAAGGCGAGGAAGAGGGAGACCGTGAAGGTCCCCATGTACGACCCCTCTCTTCCCTTCGGCGAGATTTCGCCGATGTACGCCTGCGCGATCGGGATGACGAGCCCCGCCGCCGCGCCGTGCAGCACGCGGACGAGAATGAGCTGGCCGGCGGTCTCGACCCTCAGGTACGCGAGCGAGAAGAGCGACACGATCGCGAGGCCGAGGGCGAGGAAGATCTTCCGCCCCCGTTTGTCGGAGAGCCTCCCGATGAAGGGCGTCAGCACGAGGCGCGCCATCGAGAAGCCCGAGAAGATCATGCCGATCTGGAGCCCGGCGGCCCCGAGATCGCGGCCGTAGAGCGGCAAGAGGGGGCCGATGAACCCGATCCCCATGGTAGAAGCCAACACGGCGATGAAGAGAACGATGTAGGCTCGTCGGTGCACGTGGTGTCCCTGGGAGAGAAGGAGCTAGGCGAACAGGCTCGTCAGCTCGAAGCGTTCCACGTCGAAGAGCCCCCTGTCGGTGACCTTGAGCTCCGGGATGACCGGGAGCGACAGGAACGACATCGCCATGAACGGATCGTCGAGCCCCGACCCGAGCCGGCGGGCCGCCTTCCGAACCTTGTCGAGACCCGCCACTACCTCGGCGAGGGTCAGCTCCGACATGAGCCCGGCGATCGGAAGCGGGAGGCCGGCCAGGAGCTGTCCGTCCCTCACGACGGACAGCCCGCCCCGCATCTTCGAGATCTCGACGACGGCGGCCATCATGTCCTCGCTCGAGGTTCCCACGACCACGATGTTGTGCGAGTCGTGGGCGATCGAGCTCGCGATCGCGCCCTTCCTGAGCCCGAACCCTCTCACGATCGCGTGGCCGATGTTGTCGCTCGCGAGGTGGCGCTCGACGACGGCAATCGGAAGCAGGTCGCGTTCGGTGTCGGCGACGACGACCCCGTTCTCGATCTTCGCCCGTTCGACCTTCGCGCGCGTGACGATCTGTCCCGGCACGAGATCGATCACCTTCACACGCTCGCCGTCGGCCCTGATGTCGAAGTCCTCCGGGGCGAGCCACTTGATGTTGATCGAGCTTCTGAGCGTGATCTCCGGCGTCTTCGGTCGCGGGACGACCATCTCGCCGTCGCGGGCGACGACGCGCCCGCTCTTCATGACCATCTTGACGTTGAACCGCTTGAGACTGTCGACCATGACGAGGTCGGCCCGGTACCCCGGGGCGATCGCGCCGAGATCCTTGAGCCCGAAGTACTGCGCCGTGTTGATCGTGGCGAGGCGAATCGCGGAGACGGGATCGAGTCCCTCCTTGATCGCCATCTTGACCATGTGATCGATGTGCCCCTTCTCGAGGAGATCCTTCGGGTGCCGGTCGTCGGTGACGAAGAAGCAGCGGGAGAGGTTCTCGGTAGTCACCGCCGGAAGGAGGTCGCGGAGGTTCTTCGTGACCGATCCCTCACGGATCATGATGTACATGCCGAGCCGGAGTTTCTCGATCACCTCGTCTATCGACGTGCTCTCGTGGTCCGAGGTCACGCCCGCCGCGACGTAGGCGTTGAGGTCCTTCCCGGAGAGCCCCGGCGCGTGCCCGTCGATGCGCTTGTCGTGCGTCATGGAGATCTTGTCCAGGAGCCCCTCGTCCTCATTGAGGACGCCCGGGTAGTTCATCATCTCACCCAGACCGAGAACCCACTTCTCCCTGAGGAGCGGGTAGAGATCGAAGCCCCTCAGGTTCGCGCCGCTCGTCTCGAACTCCGTCGCGGGCACGCACGAGCTGAGCATGACGTAGATGTTCACGGGGCTGTACTTGCTCGAGTTCAGGATGTAGTGGATCCCCTCGAGGCCGTGGACGTTCGCGATCTCGTGGGGGTCGCAGACGACCGACGTGGTCCCTCGCGGCACGACCGAACGCGCGAATTCCTGCACCTTCACCATCGCACTCTCGATGTGCATGTGGCCGTCGATCAGCCCGGGAAGCACGAACGCGCGCTCGAGGTCGATCTCCTTCTTGCCCGTGTACTCCCCGATTCCGACGATCCTCTCTCCCAGCACGGCGATGTCCGCGGGATAGGTCTCCGCGGAGAAGACGTTCACCACGCGCGCGTTCTTCAGTACGAGGTCGGGCTGGATCTTGCCCCGCGCCGCCCTGATGATCTTCGCGAGCTCTTTCATGGATTCGCTCCGGTCGTGTTGCCTTCAGGCTACCTCGTGATGCGTGTCCCCGTCTCGCCGTCGAGCGCTCTCCCGATCGACGCCGGGTTGGTGATGATGACCTCCTCGCCGCCGCCCTCGAGGAAGGCGATGCCGGCGAGAATCTTCGGTCCCATGCTGCCGGCGGCGAAGTGGCCCTCGTCGTAGTAGCGCCTCGCGCTCTCGACGGTGAGCTCGCGGAGCCACGTCGGGTTCTCGCTGCCAAAGTTGAGCGCGACCTGCTCGATGTCCGTCGTGATGAGAAGGAGCTCGGCGCCGATGTCGTTCGCGAGAAGCCTCGACGCGTGGTCCTTGTCGATCACCGCCTCGACGCCGCGGAGGCTTCCGTTCTCCTCGACGACCGGGATGCCGCCGCCGCCCACGCTGATGACCACGCACCCCGCCTCGAGCAACGCCTTGATGGCGGGCGCCTCGACGACACGCTTCGGCATCGGCGATGGCACGACGCGTCGCCAGCCGCGGTTCGCGTCCTCGACGACGTTCCAGCCCTCCTCCATCTCCTTCCGTTCTGCCTCCTCCTGCGTGTAGAACGGTCCGATCGGCTTCGTCGGCTTCGCGAACGCCGGATCGTCGCTGTCGACCACGACCTGCGTGACCACCGTGACGGCGACCTTGTCGACACTCGCGAGCCTGAGCTCGTCCCCCAGGACCTGCTGGATCATGTAGCCCATGCCGCCCTGCGAATCGGCGCCGCACGTGTCGAGCGGGAGCGGCGGGAGCACGGTCGTCGCCAACTCGGCCCGGAGGAGGATGTTCCCGACCTGAGGCCCGTTCCCGTGGGTAACGACGACGTCGTGGCCCCTCGCGATCATGCCCGCGATGTGCCGGCTCGTCTCCCGTGCGTTCGCGAACTGCTCGGGGATCGTCCCGCGCTGCCCGGCCTTCGTGATGGAGTTTCCTCCGATGGCGACCACGGCCAGTCTGCTCATGTGTTTCCTCGTGTCGGGCCCCGGGCGCTCGCCGCGAAGCCGCCTCGCTGCTAGGTCCCCATCGTGAGGGCCATGATGGCCTTCTGCGCGTGGAGTCGGTTCTCAGCGACGTCGTAGATGATCGATCGCTCGGCGTCGCAGACGTCGTCGTCCGCCTCGCTCTCCCGGTCGATCGGCATCGGGTGGATGAAGTAGGCGTCGTTCGTCCGGCTCATTCGCTCGGATGTCGCGCGCCAGTCCTCGTGCTCGGCGGAGAGGCGCTGGTCGGCCTCCCTCCCTTCGGTGTACCTGCTCGGGTGCATCCAGTGTCGCGAGTAGACCACGTCGACACCGTCGTACGCCTCCTCCTGGTCGTGCGTGATCTCGAACGTCGCGCCGCTCTCCCCGCAGTTCGCCCTGACGGCGTCGATGACCTCGGGATCGAGCTCGAAGCCCGCGGGGTACGCGAGCCGGACGTTCACGCCGAGCCTGGAGTTTATGAGGACGCTCTCCTGCACCGAGCTCCACGAGCGAACCATCGGGGAGTACCCCCAGATCTGAAGGAGCGTCTTCCCCTTCGTCTCGCCCATGTGCTCGCGGAGGCCCTGGACGTCGGCGAGGCCCTGGCACGGGTGGAACTTGTCGTGCGCCATGCTCACGATCGGCACGTCGGCGATCTCCGCGAAGTCGCGGAGGAACCTGTCGCCGTCGCCGTACTCCTCGACGGAGTCTTCGAGAATCCTGATGCCGATGCCGCACGCGTACCGGCTCATCACGTTCGCCGTGTCCTTGAGGACCTCCCCGCTCTGGGTCTTCGTCCGAAGCCGGAGTTTGGAGGGCTCCAGGAACTGCGCGTGCCCCCCGAGCTCCGTCGCCGCCGCCTCGAACGACTGCCGCGTTCTGAGCGACGAGTTGTAGAACATCATCATGAAGGTCCTGCTCTTGAGGATGCGCTCGTGGTCGGAGCTGTAGCGCTCGCGCTTCATCCGAGCGGCGAGCTCGAGCGTCGCCTCGAGCTCCGGAACGCTCCAGTCCTGCGTGCAGATGAGATCGCGCCCCTTGAGATCAACCGACATCTTTCCCCTCCCCCACACGGTCCATCGTCAGCGCCATGATCGCCTTCTGCGCGTGGAGCCGGTTCTCCGCCTCGTCGAAGACGACCGAGTGCGGTCCGTCAATGACCTCGTTCGTCACCTCGTAGCCGCGGTCGCACGGGAGGCAGTGCATGTACTTGACGTCCTTGTCGGCGAGCTTGATCTTGGCGTCGTCGCAGATCCAGTTCTTGTTCGCGTCGAAGAGCGCCTGCGTCTCCTCGAGCATCGGCTTCTCCGCGATCGGCGGGATGAACTGCTTCGCCGTCCAGGCCTTCGGGTAGACGATGTGCGCGCCCTTGAACGCTTCCTCCATGTCGTTCACGATCTCGAACGACCCGCCCGACTCTTCCGAGCGCTTCCGGGTCGCCGCCACGATCTCGTCGTCGAGCTCGAGCCCCTCGGGGTGCGCGAGGACGACGTCACAACCGACGGTCGCGGCCGCGATGATCGCGCTCTGCGGAACCGAGAGCGGCTTGTGGACCGACGGGCTGTACGCCCAGCTCATGACGAACTTCACCCCCTTGAAGCCGCCGAAGTGCTCGCGCACGGTCATGACGTCGGCCATCGCCTGGCACGGGTGGTAGATGTCGCACTCCATGTTGATGACGGGGATGTCGGCGCAGCGCGCGAACTCGCGGATGATCCGATTCGCCTTCCCGTAGATCCAGTCGACGGGATCGCCGTACATCCTGATCGAGATGCCGTGCCCCATGCGATCGAGGACCCGCGCCACGTCCGACACGCGCTCGGTCGAGTACGCGACCTCGTCGCCCTCGAGGGCCGGTGTGTAGATCGTGCCCGGTTCGAGGAAGTGGGCGTGTCCCCCGAGCTGCGTCATCCCGGCCTCGAAGCTGTTCCTCGTTCGAAGCGACTGGTTGTAGAAGATCATGAAGAGTGTTCTGTCCTCGAGGTACTTGTGGGGAGCGCCCCTCTTGAACTTCTCCTTGAGCAGATCGGCGAAGTCGAGGATCGCCACGACCTCCTCCATCGAGTAGTCGAGGATCGTGATGAAGTCCCTCCCCGTGAAGCGCGTGTCGATCATCGAAACCTCCGTTCGAGAATCATCGGTTCGAGTCGGATCGTTTGCTCGAGTCGGATCGTTCGAGGCACACGCGCCGGAGCGCGTCCCGCGCCATGGCCTCGACCAGCATCGTTCTGTACCTCGCGGACGCCCGCACATCATCGATCGGGCTCGCGCACGCGGCCGTCCGTTTCGCCACCCCGTCGATCAAGGCCGGCCGGTCGGTAGCCGCGTCCCACTCCGAGAGGAAGAGATCCTCCGCCTCCCGCGCCCGGATCGGCGTCGGCGCGACCGACCCGAGGGCGATCCGGACGAGCCCTCCATCGGGCTCGTGGATGACGGCGACGGAGACGATCGCGATGGCGAGGGCGTTCCTCTGCCCCGCCTTGAGATAGACGCTCCTCGCGCCGGGCGGCGGGCAGTCGAACGCGATCCCGCGGATCAGCTCGTGCGGCCGGAGGACGGTCTCCCCCGGACCGGTGAAGAACCCCTCGAGAGGGAGCACGTCACGGTCGCTCGCGCTGCCGGCCGTCGTCGTCAGCGCGGCCGCGTCGAGAGCCAGGAGCGCGACCGAGCCGTCGGCCGCGGGCGAAGCGTGTGCGACGTTGCCCCCGATCGTGCCGCGTGCCCGGATCTGCGGCGAGCCGACGGTGCGGCACGCCTCCGCCAGGATCGGCGCGTGCTCGACCACGAGCGGGTGCGCTGCCAGCCCGCCGTGCGTGACGAGCGCCCCGATTCCCATCCGCCCGGGGGCGGCAGGCGTACCATCCAACTCGATGCCCCGGAGATCATCCAGGGCCCCGAGGTCGACGATCACCCCTGGCCGCGCAGCACCCGTCCGGAGGAGCACGGTCAGATCGGTGCCGCCCGCGATGGCCCGGGCGTCGCCGCCGGCATCGCGGAGTATCTCCGCGGCCTCGGCGGCGTTCGTCGGGAATCTCCAGGCGGGTTCGTACATCGGACGTCCTAGTCGGGCGCGACCTCGCGCCGAGGGGCGGCAGCGCGGGTGTTCTCCCGTGCGACCAGCCCCCGCTGGAGAAGCGCTTCGTGAACCGTCGCCCCTATCGCCCGCGCCTTGTCCGAGATGACGGCGGGATCGACCTCCCGGCCGCGCGGATCCACGTCGCCCGCCTTCCCGTTCTCCGGGAGCGTCACCCCGTCGGCGACGAGTCCTCTCACGAGCCCCGCGATCCTCGCGCGGACCGGCTCCCCGTCGATCGTCCCGACGACGTCCCCGGCCTCGACGAGATCGCCGATCGATCGCTCCGCGCGGAAGACGCCCGCGGCCGGCGCGCGCATCACGCGCTCAGCGCTGGCTCCGCCGACCTCCCCGGGCACACCGGTGTTCGGGGAGGCGAACCCGATCTCGATGAGCCGAGCGAGCGAGTCGCCGCGAGTCGTCTCCACGACGAGATCGACGTCGCGACCAGCCTCGAAGCCGGGCCCGAGTCCGATCGTCACCGGCGCGTCGTCTATGCGAGTCCCGAGGTTCCTCTTCGCCATGCGCGCGTCGACGACGCACGCGGGATCGAGAGACCCGATCGCGCGACCGTCGGGATCGACGACGACCGGCACCCAGCCTGGTCGGCCGAGCGACGGAAGGTCCCCGATCTCGACGCGCCTCGCGACGACGCCCTCGACCGTGACCTCGCCGGACCGGACGGCCTCCGCGAAGGCCACCCTCCGGCGGACGACGGTCGGAGCCTCGGTCTCGAGGACGACGACGCGGCAGCCGGACTCGGCGAGCCGGTGAGCGACCCCCGACCCGAGATCGCCTCCACCTCTGACGACGACGAGAGCGTCCCGCGTCATGGCCGGTCCCGACCCTTGTACTCGGCCTTGTCCCTGAGCATCGCCGTGTCGGCGATCCCGCGGCGGACCGCGATCATCTCCGCAACGACGGCGACGCCGATCTCCTCGGGCGTCTGCGCCCCGATGTCGAGACCGATCGGGGCGTGGATCCAGTCGAGCTCGCTCCGAGAAACTCCCTGAGCCTCGAGGGCGTCGAAGCTCGCCCGTACCTTCTCGAGGCTCCCGATCATCCCGATGTACTTCGGCCGCGACACGAGGAGCTCCTTCACCCACTCCTGATCGAACCTGTGGCCCCTCGTCACGACGACGACGAAGGTGGAACCGTCGACCTCGATCTCGCTTCTCAGGAGCTCCGTTCCCCCGACGAGCCTTCGGTCGGCGAACGGGAAGCGCTCCTCGCTGACGATCTCGGCGCGATCGTCCACGACCGTGACGCGGAACCCGGCGCGCTTCGCCACGCCCGCGACGGCCTGGCCGACGTGTCCTCCGCCGACAACGAGGGCCGAGGGACCCCGAGCGATTGGCTCGAGGAAGATGTCCATCCGGCCGCCGCAGGTCATGCCGACGTCGTTGCCGAGATCGAACGAGAGGAGGACCGGCTCGCTGCCGCCGAGGAGGGCGCGCGCCCTCTCGATCGTCTCGGACTCGATGGCGCCGCCGCCGACCGATCCGAGCGTGCGGCCGTCCGCGTAGACGATCATCTTCGCGCCCGCGTCGCGGGGCGTCGATCCGCCCACCGCGACGACGGTCGCCACGACTCCACCGGTACCGTCCCGACAGAACCGGGCGATCTCCTCGTACATGTGAGCGAGTTTGAGCGACATCCGTGCGCTCCACCCGACCCCGAATGAGCCGACCCCGCACCGTACCGGGCCGGTGGCCCGGGCGGCGCGAGGTCTCCGGCCCTTGGGAACCGGTCGTCGGATCGCGATCGTCCCTACGCGATCCCGGCCTTGACGGCTTCGTAATCGTCCCACTCGTCGATGTCGACGAGGAAGCCGTCGTCGTCCCTCTCGACGCTCGCTGTCGCGCCGGCCTCCCGCTCCAGGATGTGTCTGGCGCCGGCGTCGCCCCCGAGCTGCTCGAGCTCATCACGGAACGAGCCGTCGAGCAGGACCGGGTGCCCCCGCCTTCCGGCGAATACGGGCACGGCGATCTTCGCGCCTCCGGCGTGGGCGTCGATCAGCGCGTCGACGTCCTCCGTTCGGAAGAACGGGGCGTCACCGAGAACGACGACGAACGCGCCCGTCCCCCAGGAGCACGCGGTCGAGCCCTGGGCGAGTGACCTTCCCATCCCTTCGGCGTACCGCACATTCGCGATGAGCTCGACGCGCGGGTCGCCGATCCCGCAGAGCGCCTGACCGACGTCGTTGGCGCGGTGCCCCAGCACGACGATGATCTCGTCGACCTTCCTCGAATTCAGCAGCTTCTCTACAACGATACGTATCATGGGCTCGCCGGCGATCGGGAGTATCTCCTTCTTCTCCCGCATCCGCTTCGACTCGCCCGCAGCAAGAACGACTGCAGAAACCATAAGCCCTTTCGAGAACGTCCGGGCGGGACACGTCCCGCGCGACGCGTCCCGGTCGGCCTAAGCGCGTCTACACGTGAGCCATCATGCCCTTGATTCTCTCCACCGCCTTCTGGATATTCTCGAGCGAGTTCGCGTAGCTGAACCTGAGATAGCCCTCCCCGAAGTCGCCGAAGCACGTCCCGGAGAGACCCGCCACCCCGGCCTCGTTCAGGATCTTGTCCGCGAGCTCCTGCGACTTCATGCCGGTGGCCGTGATGTTCGGGAAGATGTAGAAGGCGCCCTTCGGCCTCAGGCACGTGAAGCCCTTGATGCTGTTCATGCCGTCGACGATCGCGTCGCGCCTCGTCTTGAAGATCTCGACCATCTCGGTGACCTTGTCCTGAGGTCCCTGGAGGGCCTCGATACCGGCGAGCTGCACGAACGAGGTTGCGTGCGAGTAGATGTTCGTGTTGAGCTTCGTCACCCTCTCGGCGATCGGCTTCGGCATCGCCGCGTAGCCGAGGCGCCACCCGGTCATGGCGTAGGTCTTCGAGTGGGCGTCCATGAGGATCGTCCGCTCCTTCATGCCGGGGTAGGTGGCGATCGTGTGATGCTCGCCCTCGTAGATGATCTTGCTGTAGACCTCGTCCGAGAGCACGATGACGTCGTTCTCGACCGCGAGCTCGGCGATCCGCTCGAGGTCGCTCTCCTCGAGGACGCCGCCGGTCGGATTCTGCGGCGAGTTGACGATCAGCATCTTCGTATTCGGGTTGATCTTCTCTTCGAGCTCGGCGATCTCAAACCGGAAGTCGCGCTCCTCCTTGAGCTGGAGCGGGATGGCCTTCCCGCCGGAGAAGTTGATCGCCGACTCGTAGATCGGATACCCCGGATTCGGGTAGATGACCTCGTCGCCGTGGTCGATCAGCGCGATGATCGGCAGGAAGATGATCGGCTTCCCGCCGGGCGTGAGGACGATCTCGTCGGGCGAGTACTCCACGCCGCGGTCCCTGGCGTAGTGCTCGCAGACGGCCTTCCTCGCTTCCATGAGGCCCGCCGACGGTCCGTAGTGCGTGTAGCCCGCCCAGATGGCCTTCTCGGCCGCCTTCCTGATGTTGTCGGGGGTGTCGAAGTCCGGCTCTCCGATCTCGAGATGGACGATGTCCCGTCCCTGCGCCTCGAGCGCCCTCGCCTTCGCGAGCACCTCGAAGGCCGTCTCCGTTCCGAGCCTGTTCATCCTCTCTGCGAACATGGCCGTCCCTCCTTCTCCGATCTCCGGCGACCGGGCCCAGCGGGCCCGCCCGCCTCCCTTTCGTTCTAGACCCTGTCTATCGTTCTGCCGGCGCCCTGTCCCTCGAGCGCTTTCTTTCTGGAGAGCACCTCCCTCACGGCGGTCGCTATGTCCCTGGCCGTGAGGCCGAAGTGCGAGAGGAGCTCCTCGTGGGTGCCCGACTCGCCGAAACGGTCTTCGATGCCGACGATCTTGATCGGCGTGGGCCTCGACGACTGCGCGAGCGCCTCCGCCACCGCGCCTCCGAGCCCGCCGATCGTCGATCCCTCCTCCGCCGTCACGAGCGCCCCGGTCTCGACGGCCGCGCGGCTCACGATCGCGCGATCGAGCGGCTTGATCGTGTGGCAGTTCACCACCCGAACCCCGAGGCCGTCGTCCTCGAGCATCCTCGCGGCCCTCAGGGATTCGTACACGAGGACGCCGCACGCGAGGATCGTCACGTCGTCGCCCTGCCGGTAGACGCCGGCCTGGCCGACCGTGAAGGGCGTCATGTTGGTCGTCACGATCGGGACCCGCGACGCCGTGAACCGGATGTAGACCGGACCCGGGATCCGCGCCGCCGCGATCGTCGCCTTCTGCGCCTCCACGGCATCCGTCGGCACGACGACCGTCATCCCTGGCAGGGTCCTCATCACCGCCACGTCCTCGAGCGACTGCCGCGAGCCGCCCGCCGCCCCTGCCGAGAGCCCCGCGTCGGCGCCGCAGATGTTGACGTTCAGAGATCCGTAGCAGATGGTCGACCGGATGATGTCCCAGGCCTTCCCCGCCGAGAGCATGCCGTGCGTCGTCACGAAGACGCACTTCCCGGCGAGGGAGAGCCCCGCCGCCGTTCCGATCATGTCCTGCTCGCAGAGACCGATGTCCATGAAGCGGTCGGGGAACCTCTTCCGGAACTCGCTCGTGCCGCTCGCCCCCGCGAGGTCGGCGTCCATGACGATGATGTCGGTACCTCGCTCGGCGAGCTCGATCAGGCCCCGCTCGTATCCCCGGTTCGTCGCCTCGGTCTCGACGACACTGTGCTGGATGTCAACCAAACCCATTTCGGCCATAGTGAAGCTCCTCGGCACCCGCGCCGGCTCCGGCTCAGGACAGCGCCTTCATCGCTTCCTCGTAGAGATCCTCGGTGACCCGCCGATCGTGCCACTCCGCGCGGTTCTCCATGAACGGAACGCCCTTGCCCTTCACGGTCTTCGCAAGTACGAGGGTCGGCTGTCCCTTGACCGACTCCGCCTCCGAGAACGCCGCGGTCAGCTGCTCCATGTTGTGGCCGTCGACCTCGACGACATGCCAGTTGAAGGTCCGCCACTTCTCCTCGAGAGGCGACAGCGCGACGATGTCCTCGGTGCACCCGTCGCCCATCATCCTGTTCCGGTCCACGATCGCGCAGACGTTGTCGAGCTTGTGGTGCGCCGCCGTCATCCCCGCTTCCCACACCTGTCCCTCGTGCGCCTCGCCGTCGCCCATCAGGCAGTAGATTCTGAACTGCTTTTCGTCGCGCTTCGCCGCGATCGCGATCCCGTTCGCGATCGAGAGGCCCTGTCCCGGCGAGCCCACCGAGGCGTCGATGCCCGACGTCTCCTGCATGTCGGGAAACCCCTGGAGCTTCGAGTGGAGCTTCCGAAACGTCAGGAGCTCCTTCACGTCGAAGTACCCGCGCCGTGCGAGCGCGGCGTAGAGCGCCGGCGCGGCGTGCGCCTTCGAGAGGATCAGCCGGTCCCGCTCCTCCCAGTCCGGTCGATCCGGCTTCACCCGCAGGGTCTCCCAGTAGAGCGCAACCAGGATGTCGACCGCCGACAGCGATCCTCCGACGTGGCCGGAGCCCGCCTCGAGGACCATCGTCAGGACGTCCCGCCTGACGATCTTGGCGATCTCCCTGAGCTCGATCGGTGTTGGGCTCATGGTGCTCTCCTATTTGAAGGTCAGGGCCATGAGACCGGTCGCCTCGTCGAGCTTCCGGACGGCGGGCACGTCGGTCTTCAGGATCACGAGCTCGTTCGTGACGTTGACCTTGCCCTTCGACAGGTGTCCGGCGACCGTGTCCTTGTTTCGCCGGGCCAGTACCGCGTGGAAGTGGAAGTTGTACTCCCCGTCCTGGAGGATGATGTTGCCCGTCATTGAGACGAGCTCCATCGGCTCGGGAAAGAGCACCGGCGAGTAGCGACCGGTGCCGGCGAAGAAATTGAGCTCCGCCTGCTTGAGCATGCCGATGGCCGAGATCAGCACGCCGACCTTGAGCTTGCAGGCGGTGCAGATCTCCTTCAGTGACTCGTAGAGGTCCTCGTTCTGGTTGAGCCGGATGAAGATGAGGTCGTCGGTCTGACGGTATTCCATTTCGCGTGTTCCCCCTGACGGTTCGACTTGCGAGGCCGCGGCGCGACACGCCCGCGGCGGCTTCTCACTCCGAAGCGGCCTGGACCGCGTCGACGATCTTCACGTACCCCGTGCACCTGCACAGGTTCCCCGAGATCGCCTCCTCGATCTCGCGCCGCGTGGGGCGCGGGTTCGAGGAGAGGAGCGCGTAGGCCGACATGATCATCCCGGGCGTGCAGAACCCGCACTGCACCGCGCCCGACTCGATGAAGGCGCTCTGGATCCGGTCGTGCTCCCCGTTCGCATCGAGCCCCTCGATCGTGAGCACGCGGCGCCCGTCGCACTGGACGGCGAAGACGAGGCAGGAGTTCACGGGACTGCCGTCCAGGATGACGGTGCAGGCCCCGCACTCGCCGCGGCCGCAACCGACCTTCGTCCCGGTGAGGTCGAGGTGCTCGCGGAGAAGCTCGGTCAGGGTCGTCGTCGGTCCGACGTCCGCGACCCGCTCCTCGTCGTTCACCGTGAGGGTGACCTCCACCGTCGCTGCCTCCGTCGTTGTTCCCGCCCCTCCGCCTCCCCGCCGCCCCGCTAGATATCCGAGCGGGACCTGACGGCGCGTTCGACGTCGTCGAGAGAGCGCCCGACGGCGATCGGCTCGCCCGCCGCTCGCATGGCGTTCTCCGTGTCCTTGAGCCCGCTTCCGGTCATGAGGACGACGACCGTCTCGTCGGGCGACACGGCACCCTCCCCGACGGCGCGGGCGAGGCCCGCGAACGCCGTG
>JALGWI010000096.1 GCA_025774245.1 bacterium | reverse complement strand
GCCTCCTCCCATGCCGAAGGCGATGATGGTCTCCATCACCAGTGGAGTGCAGGTATTGTCGAGGTAGATTCCGCCCCCCGCGTTGGCCGCGGAGTTCCCGTAGAGCGTCAGGTTCCTGAACCTCGAGCTCGACGACCCGTTGCAGTACATCGCGCCGCCCTGATCGGTCGCGTGGTTCTCGTAGAGCGTCACATGTGTGAGCTTCGGGGCTGCGGTCCCACCGTCGACGAATATGCCGCCCCCGCGATTGGACCGGCATGATGCGATGACAAGGTTCTCAAGCTTCGGCTTTCCACCGCCGCCGATGAAGATCCCGCCTCCGAAATCAGGGGTCACCCCGTTCGCGACAGTCAGACCCCGAACGATCGTGGTCGTATCGGAACTGCCGCTTATGAAGAATCCCCTCCCCAGCTGTTCGCATTCGATCGTCACGCACTCGGCCTGTCCTGTCTCACCACGGAGGGTAATGCCTGGCGTCACCACGATGTCGTGCTCGTAGTACGTCCCGCATGCGAGCTCGACGATCTCCCCCGCCGACGCGGAGTCCATCGCCGCGGCGATCGTGGGAGCGTCGTCGGGCACCCGCCATATGCGACCACAGCCAGCACCGAGTGCTCCCATCTGAACGCCCCAGCCGTTGTTGGCCGGAAGGCACGGGGAGAGGTCGCTGAGTGTGAACTCCCCGGCCTCCGGGTCGCAGAAGATGGGGTCGACGAAGAGGTTGTCGGCGTAGCTCCCACACAGGGTGTCGGTGACCGTGTTCCCATGGATACAGCTGTGCGTCGTCGTTGGGGAGGCGGCTCCCTCACAGAAGATCGGCTCACCGATGTTCTGCGCGATGATCGTATTCTCTATTGTCGCGCCTGCGCCGGTGGCGACATGGATGGCTCCACTGCCGATCGGCGCCTCGTTTCTGGCGAGCGTGACTCCGGTCAGTGTCGGCCACGCGCGTGTGGTCGCATCGATACCACCACCCCTCTCCGCCGCCGCGTTGCCGACGATGGCTACGTTCTCAAGAACGGGTGCCGAGTCGACTCTGAGGTACATGCCTCCCCCCAGACGCGACACGTTATCCTCAAGGACGCAGTCTATCAGTGTGGGTGCGGCGGTGCTGTTGCACGCAACCGCTCCTCCCTTGTCACCGTCGTTCCCGATGAAGGTGCAGTGACGGAGAATCGGCGTGGCGTCACTTCCCACCTCGACGGCTCCTCCATAGGTATCGCTCTCGTTGTTCAGGAAGTCCACGTAACGGAGGATGGCAGAGCCGGCAATCTGCATGCCTCCCGAGGAGTTCGTGGAGTAATTATCGGAGAAGACAACGTGGTCGAGGATTGGCGCCGACCCAGTGTCGCAAGTCATGCCGCCGCCGTAGAAGGCCCTTCCTGCCGTCATTACCACATTCTCAAACTTGGGGGATGATCCCTCGCAGCGGACGGCGGCCCCGCGGTCCTCATAGCTGGAGGCATTGCCGTTCCGAATTGTGATGCCGCTCACGACTGTCGTCGTGTCCTCTCCGCTCTGGAAGTAGAACGCCCTGTCCAGGTCCTCGCAGTCGATCGTGCACCGATCGGGATCTCCGGAGACCGACGTCAGGAGGACGGCCTTCCCAGCGAAGGCGATGTCGCGGTTCCCGACACCTGAGAAGACGGAGTCGTCGCAGAGTTCGATCGTGTCACCCGGAATGGCAGCATCTATCGCGGCCTGAATCGTCGAGAAGTCAGGCGTGCCTTCCGGGCAGGCGCTGATGGTTGCCGGAGCGCAGCCGATGCCGCGGGCGCCGATCCGCCCGCATCCGGGGTTGTTCTCCTCGGCGCAGGGTGAGGACGGCGCAAGGGAGTACGACTCTCCGGGGTTGTGCCATGCACCGCAGAACTCCGGATCGTCCTCTCCGATGGCGCCGGAGTAGGTGATCGTACCTGGGCCCTCGACGCCGCCGAAGGTGATCTGGCAGCACGAGAGGTCGATCGAGGAGCCATCCTCCACGTACACGTCACCACCGAGGGGCGCGGAGTTCTCCCAGATGATGCAGTTCTCCGTCAGGGCACCGGCAGTGCCGTAGCATGCGATACCCGCACCGGAGTTCGTGGCCGTGTTGTGCGCCAGCGTGTTGCCTCGAATCTCCGGGAGAGCCTGGTTGTAGGAGGATATCGCGCCGCCCGTGTTGGAGGCGTGGTTTGCGACGAAGAGGTTCCCGAGAATCCGTGCGTTGGCGTAGTGGCAGTCGATGGCGCCTCCGCCGCCTGCGGCGTTCCCGGTGAAGACGCAGTCGTAGATTCGAGGCTCCGGGATGATCGCGGGGGTGTAGCTCGTGATGCGGATGGCACCGCCATTGCCCATGGCGCTGCACGAGTCGAAGACGCAATTCTCGATCACGGTGTCCGACTCGTGGATGTAGACGGCGCCCCCGTGAACGGCGTAGCTTGAGACGAACCTCATATTCCTGATCGCCGGAGCAGCGTTGTCACAGAGGATCCCGCCTCCACCGCCCTCAATCCCTCCGGCATCGATGTACCCATCGCGAA
Organism: bacterium; assembly: GCA_025774245.1. Lineage (GTDB taxonomy): Bacteria > Joyebacterota > Joyebacteria > Joyebacterales > Joyebacteraceae > JALGVN01. The sequence continues at coordinate 4,264 of JALGWI010000096.1, read as the reverse complement.
CCGTGATGCCCTCGACCACGGACGTCGTGTCTTCCCCGGAGTGGAAGTAGAACGCCCTGCCAGCATCCTCGCAATCGATTGTACAGAGAGCCGGATCTCCGGAGGCCGACCGCACGACGATCGCCTTGCCCCCGAAGTCGATGTCATGGTTGCCCGACCCGGTGAAGGTGCCGTTGCCGAGGCTGACAGTGTGCCCAGGCTCTGCCGCATCAACAGCGGCCTGGATCGTCGGGTGGTCCCCGGACCCGTCGGGGTTCACAAGCCACTCGACCCCACATCCTACCCCAAGGGCGCCGACGACCCCGCAGCCCGGGGCATCGGCGCACGGTGACAGTACGTGGAGCTCGAAGTCTCCGCTCCCGGGGTCACAGAACATTGGATCCGCCGTGAAGTTCCCATCGACCCCCAGCTGATCCGCGATGCCGTCGATCCAGTCACCACCGGAGTTACCATACAGGTCGCTACACGTCAGCGTCGCGACTCCACCGTTCGCCTCGAACACGGCCTCGCCAGACGTGCCCAGAGCGATGATCGTGTTGTCGATGCCACACGTCGAGCCGGCGCTCTGAACGGCAATCCCGGAACACCCACTGGTCCCGCCAATATTGCCCACGAACGTGCAGCTCGTCACTGTCCCCTGGGAGTTCTCGCCGAAGATCAGCGCTCCCGCGTGATCGACCGACTCGTTCTCCGAGAACACGCAGTGATCGAACGACGGCGTCGAAGCATATGTCTGCACCGCTCCAGCATCGTCATTGACCGTGTTACCGATGAACTCGCAGTCCGTGAAGGTCGGTGAGGATCCAATCTCGAATTTCGCGGCTCCCCCGTCATCGGTCGCGTGGTTGTTCAGAAACAGGCAACCGTCAACCGTGACAGAGGAACCCGAGCCGTAGAGGGCGCCTCCGTCATCAGACACGCTGTTCGAGACGAAGCGACAGCCAATGAGGGTGGGAGATGCGTCTGCGCACGTCACTGCCCCACCGAAGACGCCCGTGCCATTCGTGACGGTGATGTTCTTGATTACGGAGTTGGGGCCTTCTGCCGAGGCGAAGATGAACCCCTGTGCAGCAGATTCGCAGTCGATAGTGCACGTCGTCGCGTCGCCGTCCTGAGACCGGAGGACAATGGCCTTTCCCCCGAAATCGATGTCGCTGTTACCGGATCCGGTGAACGTCCCGCTTGCCAGTTCAATCGTGTCGCCGCTGGCGGCTGCGTTGATGGCGTCCTGGATCGTCGGGAAGTCGCCGGTTCCGTCGGGTTTCACTAGGTAGGTCCACGAGAACGTCTTCCCGAAGTAGCGCAGGATATTGCCGAGGAGGTTGCTGCGATGAGAACTACCGTCCAGGAAGTAACCGTTCGCCTGAAGATCACCGACCATGAACTCGATGCCGAAGCCGAGATGCACCGTCTGGTAGCCCTCAGTCTCGTGCGTGTACGCGACCCCCGCCGGCAACCGACTCATATCCAGCTTCTCGTACTCTGCGACGAGCTCCGCTCCGACAGCACCTGCTGCAGGTTGGATCACATCGAAGTAGCCGAGTTCCGGGCAACCGCCCTGAAGGATGCAGCCGCCGTCCGTGATGAAACCGAATCCCCCCGCGTAGTCGACGAGCCCCGGCAGGCTGTCCACGGTGATGGCACCCTGCGATCCGGCGACATACTCGGTCCCCAGCCAGGTTTCGTAGAAGTTGAGCGTCTCATGTTCCGCGCCGACGACGTACTCCGCGATCCCGTTCCCCGTCAGGAGGAGATTCCTCTCCTTGCCTTCGCTCGCCTGATCCAGCCACAGAGACAGGTAGTACTGGTCCTCGCGCTTGAGCGTGTAGTCTTCGAACCAGTTCGTGAACCAGATCTGCGTGTCGTAGTACTTCATCCCGGACGTGTCGGGACCGTCCGACTGGTGGGTGCTCCCCGAGGGAACCTCGACGTCGTACACGTCCCACTCCAACCCGAGAGCGGAGAGCGCGTCCTCGTAGTACTCCTGGGCCTGGCGGCTGTAGTCCCGGTGCTCGCCGGGGGTGGTTCGGTCGTACTTGTCCACAAGGAGGATCCCCGGCGACTCGACGGAGCCGGTGATCGGGAGAATCGACATCTCGAGGCACTCGTCGGGAGCCCCGGCGGGGTAGACGGCCACATTGCTGGCGCCATCCGTTGCCTCGAAGTAGTACATGATCTCGGCACCGGGCACGATCTCGCCGGAGGGCGGTGAGCAGATGAACCAGTCGCTCTCCGGGCCCTCGCGGTGGCACGGGTACGAACTCCAGTTGTCGCCGCCGTCGTTCGACGCGATGACGTAGACGGTGGAGAGTCCATCGTCGTCCTTGATCTTGACGTACGCGCTGTCGAGAAGCGCTTCCGAGATCTGCGTGTGGAACCAGTCGTTGAACGAATTCCACCGATCCTCCGTGAAGAGCGTTCCCGGGTCGCCCGACGGGACGCCGACCCGCTGGCGGTTGAAGATGATGCCCGCCCAGTGCGGCCCGGCCGACGGCCCCGACTCCGGTGGATTGTGCTGCTCCGCCCAGAGGATCGCCAGCCAGTCGTTGCCGGCGAAGGCGTCCCAGTCGTCATAGCGGACACGCCAATCCGCGGCGCCGTACCACCAGCCCGGATCCTCGTCGATGAACTCGTCCGGGTCGGTCACACAGTCGTAGTTGTCATCGGACGCGACGTAGAGATTGCAGATGTCGTCGGAGTTACGCGGCATGTCGAGCCAGAAGTCCCAGTGTCCGACGAGCCTCGGCGCGCCGCTGATGTCGATCGGCGGGCTCATGAGCCACGAGTACTGCCCGTCGACCATCTGGCTGGTGACCGAATCGACCGCCGCATACATCCAGCTCCCAACCGGCCGATCGTCGCAGGTGAAGTCGCGCCCGGTGATGAAGTCGATGCCGAACTGCCCACGCCAGAAGACGATGCCGGTCTGCCCCGCCGCCGCCTGGTCGTCGTGGACCCAGCCCCTGTTGCCGGACTCGCTGTCGTCGAGCCAGAACGTGCCCGACGGGCCGATCAGCTCGATGTTGTCGAGCTGCCATGCGCCGTCGAGACACGAGTTGTTCGGCGGACCGTTGTTGTACTCGTCCTGCGACGAGTAGGCCTCGTCCGACTCGAAGCGGAAGCGGATGTCCACGGTCTGACCGGAGTAGCTCGTCAGATCCAGAGTGATGTGTCCGTGGACCGGGTCGTCCCAGTCCGTCGAGCGGCCGGGCTTCCCGGAAAATCCCACGTTGGTCGCGGCGTGGAGCGTGGTCCAGTTCGTCCCGCCGTCCGTCGAGATCTCCACGTAGCCGTAGTCGTAGTCGTGCTCCATCGCGTAGCGCTGGTCGAACTCGAGGGTCAGCGTGTCCCCCGGCGATGTGTTCGCCTCGATCTCCGGGAACTCCCTTTTGAGGATCTGGAGCCAGCCGTTCCCGTAGCCACGTGGTTGCCGCCAGCACTCGTTGTACGTCCCACACCACCACGTGCTGTCTCCGAGCCACGCCAAGTCCTGGATCCGGATCGTGTCGTGGTGCCAGTAGTTCGCCTGGGCCACGGTGCCGCTCCGGTCGAACGTTGTCCATCCGGAGTTGTCCCCCGTCTCGGTCTCGAAGTCCGCGTCAAAGATCCACAGGGTCTCGAGCCTTGATGGGACGTGATCTCGTACGGGAGCCGGCGATCGATCGAACGGAAGGGGGGCGATGCCGTTGGGTCCCTCCTTCGTCCGCGCGGCCGCACCTGAGACGAACAGAAGGAGAGCTACTCCCACAAGGAGCACCGTTAGCAGTCTGAGTCTCATTCGTACCGCCTCTGTTGCACGTGTGCCGTGCCGGTACTACGAGTGCCGGGAGACAAATCCCGTCACACCGGGACCTGCGGCATCGGCCACTGCGCTCACAGTTCTCGCGTGGGCCGACACCGTTGCCGTAGCGGTACATCTTTCTTGGCTGAGTGGCCTATTATAGCACGTCTTGGTGAGAATGGCACCACGCAAGTCATATATCGGACGCGCACGTCAAGGAACGGCACGAGAGACCAGGCGTGCCTGTTCCTGCGAAAGCCCGGAGGGGTCGAGGATCCGAACGCCAGGGGCCGAACCTGGGAAGGTGCGGCCCCTGGCAACCCCCATCGAATGCGACCGCGTGCCCCTACTTCAGCAGAATCATCTTCTTCCGGAGCGCCTCGCCGTTCGCCTCGAGCCTGTAGAAGTAGACACCGGAAGCGACCGGACGCCCCTGCCCGTCCCGGCCGTCCCAGACGACCGAGCGGTACCCGCCCTTCTCCG
>JALGWI010000040.1 GCA_025774245.1 bacterium | reverse complement strand
GCGCCCTCGTGGAAGAGCATCTCGTCGCGGATGACGCGCGCCTTGGCGCCCCGCTTGACGGAGCCCGACAGGACGTAGCAGCCTGCGATCACGCCTCGTCCCGGGATCTTGAACGTCTCCCGTACCTCGGCGGTTCCGACCACGACCTCCCTGCGCTCCGGCTCGAGCATCCCCTCCATCGCGGCCCTGATGTCCTCGACGGCCTCGTAGATGACCTTGTAGAGTCTGACCTCAACGTGCTCGCGCCGTGACAGCTCCCTGACGCGAACGGCGGCTCCGATGTGGAACCCGACGATGACCGCGTTCGAGGCCGCCGCCAGCAGAACGTCGGTCTCAGTCACTGCACCGACCCCCTTGCGGATCACCTCGACCTTGACCTCCACCGTGGAGAGCTTCTCCAGAGCGTCCGCGAGCGCGCCGACCGACCCGTCGACGTCACCCTTGATGACGATCCGGAGCTCCTTGATCGCGCCCTTCTCGATCTGATTGTGGAGGTCTTCGAGGGTGACGCGATACTGGAATCTCGTCTGCCGTTCCCATTGCTGCTGCCTGCGCTTGGCGCTGATCTCTCTGGCGAGCCTCTCGTCGGCAACCACGGCGAGGACGTCCCCCGCCTGCGGCACGCCCGAGAGCCCCGAAACGAGCACCGGCCTCGACGGACCCGCTTCCGTCACGTCGTTGTTGCGCTCGTCGTAGAGCGCGCGCGCCTTTCCGTCGGCGAGCCCGACCACGAAGGAGTCCCCCGGCCTGAACGTCCCGCCCTGGATGAGCACGGTCGCGACCACCCCGCGGCCACGCTGCTTCTCGACCTCCACGACGACCCCGCGGGCCGGGCCCGTGGCAACCGCCTTGAGTTCGAGGAGTTCCGCCTGGAAGAGCAGAAGTTCGAGGAGTTTGTCGACGCCCTGACCGGACTTGGCCGACGTCTCGACGGCGACGATGTCGCCGCCCCACTCCTCCACCGTGAGGCCCTGCTGAGAGAGCTCCGTCCGGACCTTGTCCGGATTGGCCGTCGGCAGGTCGATCTTGTTGATCGCCACGATCACGGGCACACCCGCGGCCCGCGCGTGATCGATCGCCTCGACCGTCTGCGGCATCACGCCGTCGTCGGCCGCCACCACGAGCACCACGAGGTCGGTGATCTGTGCTCCTCGCGCGCGCATCGCGGTGAACGCTTCATGGCCCGGCGTGTCGAGGAACGTGATCCTCTCTCCCTGCGTCTCCACCTCGTACGCGCCGATGTGCTGGGTGATTCCTCCGGACTCCCCGGCCACAACGTTCGTGCTCCGGATGTAGTCGAGAAGGAGCGTCTTGCCGTGGTCGACGTGTCCCATCACGGCCACGACCGGCGACCTCGACACGGACTCGGCTCCCTCGATGGCGATCTCCTGCTGCTCCTCGAGGAGGTCCTCGCCGTACTCCTTGAGGAACTCCACGTCCTCGCCGAACGCTTCGGCCAGAAGGAGGATCGTGTCCTCGTCGAGCCGCTGGTTGATCGTGACCATGAGCCCCAGTTCGAGGCACTTCTTGATGACGTCGTTCCCGGCCACCCCGAACTGCTCCGCGACCTCGCCCACGGACGCGAACTCGGGGATCTGGAGTTTGAGTTCCTCCTCGATGACGGCGCCGTCCGCTCGCACCTTCCTTCGGCGGCGCCGCGGACGCCGCTCGCCCGTGGCCGCGAGGGTCCTCCGAACGGTCGCCTCGACGGTCTTCTGGTCGACGCGCGGCCTCCTCTTCTTCCTCCGCAGCGTCCCCGCGGTCGCCGGCCGTGCGGGAGCGGCCCCTGCCACCGGTCTGGCTGGGGTCTCTACCTTGCCGGGAGTTCCGACGCTGGCTCCGGTGTGCGGCTTCGTCGGCAGGGGCTTCGTCGCCTCCGCCTTCTTCGGCTCGGGTCTCTTCTGCCGTTCCCTGACCGCCTTCTTGACCTTCTTGGCATACTCCTTCTTGACCGCTTCCTTCTCCTTCTCGAATTCCGCGCGGACCTGGTCAACGACGTCATCCTCGATGGCGTTCATGTGGGTCTTGACGTCGTGGCCCAGTTTCTTGAGCATGCCGATCAGGGCTTCGCTCGATATACGGAACTCCTTCGCTACCTGGTACACCCTCTTCTTTGGCACGCATTACCTCCGTGGGTAGTCTTCTCAGGAACGAGCATCGGGAGCGCCGGCGATCGCCCGCGTCCCGCGAGGCCTCGCTCAGGCCCCGGTGTCTCGCGTCTCTCCGTCGGTGTCGTCCTCGTCGGACTCGCCCTTCTCGTCCTCGTCGGACTCGCCCTTCTCGTCCTCGTCGGACTCGCCCTTCTCGTTGTCGTCGGACTCGCCCTTCTCGTCCTCGTCCACCGCCTCACTCTCGGCGTCGTCCGTTGCCTCTTCGCCGTCGTCCCCCTCGGCGCTCACGCCGTCCGCCTCCTCGCCCGCTTCCTCCTCCTCGCCCGCCTCAGCTTCCTCGCCCTCCTCCGCCTCCTCTTCCTCCCACTCCTCCTCGCGCGTCGCGGGCTGCCTGTCCTCGGCGAACGGGCTCTCGGCCCTTCGCATCGCTGCGGCCCGCGCCTCTTGCTCGATCTCCTTGAGGAGCTTCAGCTTCTCCTCCTCGAGCACCTCGAGCACGGCCGCCACGGCGATCGATATCCTCTCCGCGGTCTTCGCTCCGATCCCATCGACGCGGAGCAGGTCCTCGGTAGAGACGCCATCGAGATCCTGCACGTGCCGGTAGCCGACCACAGCGAGGCTGGCGGCCAGCTTCGGACCGACGCCCGGCAGCTCGCTCACGTTGACGCGCTGCTGGAGCTCGATGTCGAGTTCTCTCGAGTGCTCGGTCTCGCCGACGATGTCGATCTTCCAGCCCGTGAGTTTCGCCGCGAGGCGCGCGTTCTGGCCACCCTTCCCGATGGCCAGCGACAGCTGGTCGTCCGGGACGATGACCTTCACCAGGTGCTCCGCCTCGTTGATGACCGTCCTCGAGACCTTCGCTGGGTTGAGCGCGCGCGAGACCAGGACCGACGTGTCGAGGTTGTGCGGCACGATGTCGATCTTCTCGCCCGACAGCTCCCGCACGATGGTCTGAATCCTCGAGCCCTTCACCCCGACGCACGCGCCGACCGGATCGACGCGCTCGTCGTGCGAGACGACCGCCACCTTCGAGCGTCCGCCGGCCTCCCTCGCGATTCCCATGATCTCGACGACGCCGTCGTAGATCTCGGGCACCTCCATTCTGAAGAGCTTCTTCAGGAAGTTCGGGTGCGTCCTCGAGAGGATGATCTGCGGGCCCTTCGTCGTCTTCTCGACCGAGAGGAGATACGCCCTGACCCTGTCCCCCTGGCGATAGCGCTCCCGCCGGATCTGCTCCCGCGACGGGAGCAGCGCCTCGGTGCGCCCGAGGTTGACAACGATCCCGCCGCGCTCGATCTGCTGAACGTCGCCGGTCACGATCTCGCCGATCCGGTCCTGGAACTCCTCGTAGATCTGCTCGCGTTCCGCCTCGCGGACGCGCTGAACGACGATCTGCTTCGCCGCCTGGATCGCGTTCCTGCCGAAGTCATCGAGGGGCACCTCCACCCGCATGACGTCCCCGAGCTCGGCCGTTCCGTCGAGCTCCTTCGCCTCCTCGATATCGATCTCCGTGATCGCGTCAGTCGGATCCTCGACGACCGACTTGTGGAGGAACACGACCAGCGTGTCGCTCTCGTCGTCGATCAGCACCTCGATCTCCGCGGCCGGTCCGTACTTCTTGCGTGCCGCCGACATGAGCCCGGCCTCGAGCGCCTCGACGAGCAGTGAGCCGTCGAGCTGCTTCTCGCGGGCGATGCGTCGAAGCGCCTCCAGCACTCCTGTGTTCATGATTCGACTCCCATAGACGTGAACGACGCGTTCCCCGGATGCTGCCATCTCTCGCCAGGGCGGCGGGGCGTCAGAGTTCCAGGCGCGCCCTCGCGATGTTGGCGAGCGGAATCGACAGCTCGACGCCGTCCGTCTTCAACCGGACGGTTCCCTGGCCGGCTCCGAGGATCGCGCCGGTCAGCACGTGACTGCCGTCCAGCGGTTCCCTCAACACGAGACGCGCTTCGCGCCCCGCGAAGTGCGCGTACTCCCTCTCCTTCTTGAGGGCGTGATCGAGACCCGGGGAGCTGACCTCGAGCACGAAGCCGCCCTCGGTCTCGAGATCCGCCTCGAGGAGGTACGCGATCTCTCTGCTCACGGTCTCGCAGTCGCCGAGCGAGATGCGCTGCGGGTGATCGATGTAGAAGCGGAACGTCCTCCGGCCGTGATCGAAGACCTCCTCGACGGTCACGAGCTTGTACCCCATCCCCTTGATCAGCCCGTTCGTCATCTCGTACAGCTCGTCGTCGATCCTCTCCAATCGGCCGTCCCCCCGTGCCTGATACGGAGAAAGTGGGCACCCAGCCCACTTCCCGAGTGACAAGGTAGCATGGGGTCTCGAAAGGCGCAAGGGAAAACTTCGGGAAGGCAGAATGTCGGTTCCCGGGGGGTCGAGGGTCCGACCCTAGTAGATCAGCTCGACGAGGACCCGCCCCACCTCGCCGAGGCTCGAGGGGCTGCACTTGTCGGGGGTGTCTTCCGTCGTGTGCCAGTAGGCGTAGTCGAAGTCGATGATGAGCGCGGTGGGGATCCCGGCCCGGATGAGCGGCACGTGGTCGTCGTACGCCGCGCGCCCGGGTCCCTCCGTGAAGCTCGTGGAGCCGACGCGCTCCGCGGCGTCCCACACGATCCCCACGAGCCCCGGATTGGCCGACACCGAGTTCGGTTCCTTGGGGAGCTCGAGGTCCCGGTCGCCTACCATGTCGACCACCACGGCGTATCGCGGGGCGTAGCTTCCGAGCGTCGCCGCGTAGTACGAGGAGCCGAGGCACCAGTCCCCCAGTCCGCCGTCGTTGCCCCCGTCCTCGGCGTCGAAGAACACGATGTCGACACCGACCGGCGGAGGGTGCTCCGCCATGAGGTCGGCGAGCGCGAGGAGCACCGCGACGCCGGAGGCGCCGTCGTTGGCCCCGAGAATCGGGTCACCTCGCTTCTCCGGGTCGGGGTCGCGCTCCGCGACCGCCCTCGTGTCCCAGTGCGCTCCCAGAAGCACGCGCTCCCTCTCATCGACGCGGAACGAGGCGATGATGTTCGTGAGGGCCGTCTCGCCCGCCGGCGATTCGCTCGTGAAGCGCTGGACGGCGACCTCGTCGGCGGGGCGACGAAGCGTCTCCACGAGCCACTCGGCCGTCTCCTCGTGCGCCGCGCTGCCTGGCGGACGAGGGCCGAAGCGACACTGCTCTTCGAGGTACGAGAACGCCGCGTCCTCGTCGAAGGAGGGCTTGCCGCAGCCTCCGCTGAGGAGCGCCGCCGCGACGAGCGCGAGGACCCCCCCCGCGGCCGCGCGCGATCTGTGCGTCCTTTTCCTCAACATCAGAATTTGAACTCCGCTGTAAGGTGCATGCCGATGGTGCGCCGCGTTTGCTCCCTCTTGACATCGCGCGCCTGCGAGAAGTTGATCTGGAGCCCGCCGGAGACGCTTCTCGAGAAGCTGTACGTGGCATCGGCCGTGACCGACAGGTCGGTCGACGACGATGTCGGGTTGACCTGTTCGATGCTGGCGAGGTCGGGCGCGGTCCGCACCTCCTTCGCCGACGTGCGGATCGTGAGCGACGTGTCCAGGTTGCTCGTGAACTTCAGGCTCTGGCCGAAGAAGGGGAGCTTGAGACCCTGCGGCGCGGAGAACCTGTAGTTCAGCGTGATGCTCGTAGACGATATCTCGTCCTGGGTCACCGAGCCGGCGCCCGTGAGGCTGTTGGTCGTCGAGCGCTTCTTGTCCCACGAGAAGTTCGCCGTGAGTCCGTTCTTGAACTTCGTGTCGACCGAGATGATCGGGTTGAAAGCGAGCCCCTCGCCCCTCGTCGTCGGTACCCCAGCCGGACCGGAGGATGAGCGGCGCAGCTCGATGCCGCTTCTCGCCCGGACGCTCGCGAAGAGACCCGACAGCGGACCGATCTTCTCCATGGCGTTCCACGACAGGGTCCCCTTCGTCAGCTCGTTCATCGACTCCGTCTGGCTCGTGATCTGGACGGTGTCGGAGATGGTGTTCCTGTACCAGCGCCCGTCCCTGGTCCTCTTGTAGCTTCCCTTCAGACGGATCTGGTTGGTGAACTTGATGCCGGTCCCGATGTCGAACGTCGTCTCTTCGCTGCGGTCGTCGGAGTCGAGGCCCTTGCTGAGCCCGAGCATGTAGTCCCACCCCGGCGCCAGCTCACCGGCAATGCGGTCGTATCGCGAGTCCCACCTGAGGGCGTAGCGCCCCTCGATCGCGTCCATCTGGCGCAGCAGCCCGACGATCGGGTCCCAGAGCGCCCTGAGTCCTCGGCCGTCCTGCGCAGGTGCAGGGGGAAGCTCACCGGTCGCCGGCTCGCTTCCGCCCGCGGACTCGCCCGGGGCCGGAGGCCCCTCTGCCTGAGGCTCCTCGGCCGCCGTCGGTTCCTCGCCCTCGCCCGGCGGCTCGCCGTCGTCCCCCTCGCCCGTCACCACCTGCTGCCGGCTCTCCTGCTGGCCGGAAGTCGGAGGCCTGTCCCTCTCTTCGCGCGACTCCATCGGCTGGCTGGCGGCGCCGGAGTCCCCGTCGGGGGGATCCTGCCCGCGCAGCATGTCCTCGAATCCTCCCGACCTCTCCTCGCGCTCCGGCGGGGGACGCCGCTCCTGCTCCTGCGGCCTCGTGATCGACGAAGGTTGCCTCGGCACCGACGGCTGCGCGAGGAGCTTCTTGAAGTCGAAGCTCGCGCGGAGCTCCTGCGTGGTCGAAGCCCGGATGTTCCGGACGTCGGGCGGATCGTCCTGCCTCCGCACGTCCGGCCCCTTCTGCTCGTTGTAGTTCGACCCGAAGCTGTACTGCGGAGCCAGCCATCTCCCGAACTTGGGGTTGAAGTTGAGGCTGTTCGCGTAGCGCCGTTCCGTCTCGGAACCGGCGTTCACGCTCGCGACCTCGTTCCGCCTCGTCAGATCGCGGCGCGAGTGCGCGCTGTGTGTCGTCCGGAGGTTGTCCAGGAACTGGAAGTCGATGTTCCCGTCGAGGTTCAGCTTGTTGTCGTGCGTGTTCGCTCGTCTTGTCTGGACGTCGTCCGGCGAGATGTCGTAGCTCCGGTTTCGGATGAGGTGCGATTCGGCGAGGAACCTGATGCTCGTCGGCTTGATGAAGAACTGCGTGTCGCCGAAGATGTTCCACCCCTTCTTCTCAGGCGAGTACTTGTAGGCCGCCCTCCCCCGGATCGTGGTCCCGGAGTCGGCCCGCGTGGGCGAGAGCCGCATGTGGTCCGAGATAGACCCCCTGAGCGACAGCCCGTCGAGCAGAAGGTGAGGCCAGAAATCCGGCGACTGCCGCTTCCTCGAGAGCGAGGCGGCGAAGCTCCGGTCCCTCGTGACGGTCTTCTCCTCGTTGCTCTCCTCCGGGTCGAGCACGATGTCCGATCCGGTGGAGAACTGGGGACGGGTCACCGATTTCTTGTAGTTCACGTTCACGGGGATCGAGATACCGAGCCCGCTCACGAAGCGGTCCGCGTTCAGCGTGCTGTTCACGTTGTACGACAGGTTGTCCTGGCCCGAGCCCTGCTTCTGCTTGAGCGAGTGGTAGTTCCCGTCCACGTGCCTGACGTCGACGTCGAGGGCCATGAGGTCGGCGAACTTCGCCCCGACGGTGACCCTCTGCGCCCATCCGATGTCCTTCCTGACGTTCGTGAGGATCAGGTCGTCGACCCAGACCTCGCCCGTGATCTCGTTCCCGATCGCCTCCTCGTTCTCGTTTCGCACCCCGACGTCGAGCGCCCGGACTCGGGCGAGAGACGGCCAGCCGATTCGCCGGAAGGTCTCGCCTTTGATTCGCGTCGTGTCGCCGTAGACGACGACGGTGTCCTGAAGCGCGTAGTCTCCGAGTTTGAGATCGGTCCACGACTCGAACGCGATCGCGAGCCGCCTCTCGCTGCTCCCCTGGATCTGGTTCCACCCCTCGCTCATCTCGAGGCTGTACTCGTAGTAGTTGAGGGAGTCGGCGCCGATGCGGAGGAAGAAGACCGTGTTCGGTTCCAGGTCCTCCCGGTCGCCGTGGACGTAGAACTCGAGGGTCCCGTACGTCGTGTAGTCTTCCTCGGTGAAGAACCTCTTGACCGCCGATCCCGAGTGCTCGCCGTCGAGGTTCTCGTAGTGGAGCGCCAGCGACTGCTCGCGCTTCGGAGTCTGCGTGTCCTCGTCGAAGCCCGGGTCGTACGGGGGGTCGGCCGCGTAGACGGCGTCCTCCTTCGTGTTCCTGGACCCGACGATGAACACCATGTCGCCGAGCTGCTCTTCGGGCACGATGCCGCCGGACGCGTCGCGGATTGCCTCGGTCACCCACCGGTTTCCCACGATGTCCATCGCCCCGATCATGAGGGGGGCGGCGCCGACGGACAGGTCCTCGAACCAGACCCTCGCCGACTTGATCACGGTCCAGTCGGTGATCGCGTTGATCGGCAGCGCGTCGCCGAGCGGAATGCGGTAGAGCCGCCAGTTCTCTCCGTTGATCGGATAGTTGTTGACCGAGAGGTACTCGTCGCCGGCGGGCGACAGGTCGACCGTGAACTCCCAGTAGCGGTTGTCCTCGTCGAGGTACCAGTTCCCGTTCAGATCCTCCGTGTCGAGCCGTTCGTTGCCCTCTGGCCCGTTGATCCGGGTGTAGTCGGGCGTCCCGAACGTGAACGCGTAGTCGTCGTTCCCGTCGTCGCCCGGGATGTTGTCGCCGTCGAGGCCCCACACGTTGTCGAGCCCGGTGTCCTCGCCCGCGTCGAAGCCGTTTCGGTCGACGTCCTCGCTGTCGAGCGCCGCGTTCGGGCCCAGCGCCGGATCGAGCGGATAGAAGTCCTCGCTGATCGTCCCGAGGTCGATGTGGATCCTCCCCTGGCGGGTCCCGTCGTCGTTGACCCAGAGCTGGAAGAACTGCTCCTTCGAGTAGTCGTTCCCGGTCTTCGAGAGGAGCCGCATCAGGCCGCCCCAGGACGAGGAGCCGACGGCGTCGTAGTCGATCTCGAGGACCGTGTGGAGTTCGTTCCCTTCGCGCGTCGGGAGGTAGGGATACAGGTCGCCCGCGCGGACCTTCTGGTCCGGGTTGTACCAGTCGAAGTCCATTCGGTCGGACGCGAGAGCTCCCGAGGCCTCCGGAACGCTGGCGGGAGTCCAGAGCCGTCTCGAGACCCCGAGCATGTTGATGTTGTCGACGCCCTCCATGTCGTCGATCGCGACGAAGCCCTTCGTGTTCGGCTCGGGCATGCTGACGGCCATCTCGGCGTTGACCGCGAGCCTCGATGGCACGTCGGTGTCGATCAGTGGGATCGCGTCGGCGATCCGCGTCAGGGAGTACGGCTCGAAGAGGGCCGAGATGTTCGCGTCGCCGATCACAGTTCGCGTCGGCTCCTCCCCGAGTCGCGGGTGGTCGTCGGGCGTGCCCTTGCTCTGGTACATCCACGTGGTTCCCAGCTCCACGTTCTCGCTCCAGCGGTAGACGCCGCGCGCCCCGAGGAGCGTCTTCTCCCCCGCGAGCCCGAAGGGACGGTAGTCGTAGTCGACCGTGACTTTGGCCTCGGGCTCCTTCGCCTCCTCGTTGAGAAGGGTCAGCTGCCCCGTCGGGTAGTAGATCGTGTAGTCGACGCCGCGCGTCAGGCGGACGCCGTTCAGGCGTACGATCTCGCTGTTCTCGATGATGTTGATCTGCCCCAGGTAGAACGTCGTCTGGAGCCGGCTGTACTTGACGACCGCGTAGTAGATGTCGTCACTCGGGTCGAACGACTCCTTCTCGTAGATGTTGCAGTTCGGCTCCTCGAGCTCGTCCGCGATGAGCGAGGTATCCCCCGGGACGGGGTAGAAGCCGCCGTCGTCGTAATCGGGGCAGTACGGCGTGAAGTCCGGGTAGAACAGGTAGCCCTTCTCGTAGTCGATCCACTGCGGATCGACGAGGCCGTCCGGCTCGGGGTCGCCGCCGAGCCCGCTCGTGTCGAGCCCGAGGATCTGGACGTATGGCACGCCGTTCTCGGAGTCGGGATCCTCGCCGGACGCCGTCTGCTTTCTGATGTTGAGGAAGAAGCTCTCCTCGGGGATGTCGTCCGCCCCGAGGTCGTAGACGTGCTTCATCTCGTAGATCCGCGTCGGCTCCCACGGACTTCCGTTCACGCGGCCTTCCCTCTTGATCATCTTGAGCCGGAGCGTGTCGGAGGCGACCCCTCCGACAGAGTACCCGTCGAGTCGGGTGTACTCGACGGCCAGCACGTCGTTGTCGGAGATCGGGAACAGAAACTCGATCATGCCGCTCGCGTTGTTGAAGAGGTAGTCCTCGAGCGCGATGAGCTCGTCGAACATCCCGAACTGCTTGATCGTGTCCGCGACCGTGTCGATGCTCCCGTTCTCCTCGACGTAGTACGCGACCGCGGGCAGGGCACCCGTCTCGATGTCGTTCGCGCCGTTGCGGTCGTCGACGAAGAGACGAATCTCGCCCACCGCCGTGTCGGTGAACTTCAGCGAGGGGCTGTCGACCGCGAAGAACGTGCGCTTCTTGTACGTGAGGTCCTTGATCACGATGGAGTCGGCCTCCGAGGTGCCGGAGAAGTTGGCTCCCGAGCTCTTCCCCTCCTCCTTGCTCGCGATCGCCGTGATGCCGAGCCTGCCGATCCGCGCGAGCATCTTGGCGCCGAAGAGGCCCTCGTGGTGCCCGCTGTAGCTCACGAACTCGGTGCCGGGCAGCGACAGATTGACCTCACCGAGCTCGATCCTCTGGATGATCTCGTCCTCGTCACCCTGGTAGTGCACCCGGATCTCGTTCGCCTTGCCCATCCCGAACGTGTTCCCGCCGCTCCGGTGGTCGACGAAGACGTGGATCTTGTTTCCGATCGTTCCCTCGAGGTTCACGGTGAGCTGCTGCTGCATGTCGAGCTGCGGGAAGCGGGACGGGGCCCCCGCCTCCGAGTCGAGCGCGTCCACGAGGTAGGTCGTCGACCCGCCGAACGTGATCCGCTCGCTGCCGCGGACCTTCAGGTTCGCGTCGGCGCCGAGCGGCATGGGGATGTCGATGTCGAGGAGCCCTCCAGTGTCGGTTCCGGTGAAGAGCCCCAGGTCGCGCTGCGTCGAAGCCGTCCAGCCGTCCTGGAGCGCGTCGTACCCGGCCAGCGCGCGGTACTCGTCGATCGGGCCGGCGTAGCTCACGTACGACAGGTTGTCCCCGGCGTCGGTCACGATCCTGACCATGTCCCGGTCGCGGTCGACCAGAACGGTGCTTCGGAACGGCAGACCGTCGGCCGCTCCGTGGCGGAGCGACGGGGTCGCGTGACGCATCCCGCGAGTGACCCCGGGGTCGTAGGCGTCCCACGGCCGCATGTAGACCGGTGGCGTCTGAGGCATCATGAGCTCGATGCGGTAGGGGTTTCTCCGGTCGACCTTCACCCTTCTGCCGAGGTCCTGAGGCATGGGGACAGGTCCGATCCAGCCCGGCGGGAAGGAGTCCGTCTCTCCGAACAGGGTCGCCGGATCCGGGGGACCGATGTAACCATCGGGCGCCGGCACCGTGTCGAAGCGGCCCGGCGCTTCCTCGGCGCCATCGATCGGCGGGCCCAAGGGACCCTCCGCCTCTTCCGGAACACCCGTCGCAGCCGCAGCGCCGATCTCCTCGGGGGGCGTCCAGTCGTCCAGAGCCGCCGGAGCTCCGGCGGGCGCATCGCCCTCGCCGGAAGCGGCCTCGCCGTCGGGCAGAGGCGCAGGCCCCGCCGGCAGGGCCACGGTGTCCTCCCCGGCGGGAACGACGGCGGTGGAGTCGGCAGGGACCCCGGGTCCTTCGGGCTGCGAACCGGGAGGCTCGGGTTCCTGCGAGCCGAGGGTCGAGGGAAGCGCGAGCATGCACACGAGCACGACGCCAGGGACGATCCTGGCGAGCGAGGAGGCTCGTGCCACACGATCGACAAGCATGGGAGTACTCCGGACGCGCGTAGTGTGAAACGTGACTCCCGACCTCGTGGAATCCTCGAAGGTGGCCGGCTGGGAGGAGGTGGCGGATCGGAGCGACGACGCTGCCGGGCGCCTCGCTGCATCCGTCTGTGGGACGCCTGCCCTCGGGGCCTCTCCGTGGAGTTTCCTGGAGTGGGCGCAACCGACGGAAATGTACCAGCGTCGCGCGCGCCTGTCAACCCGGGGCGGCCGCCGTCGAGCCGCCGCGGTTGCGCGCGTGCCGGTCCGGCGGAGACGCAGCGCCCAACCTCGCCCCGAGCTTCCGGACAATGATATTGCGGGCCGTGCCCGTTTGGTAGTATAGGTTGGGCTCACGTCACGTCGTCGGCCCGATACCCGCGTCCGTGAGGCACGTCGAGTGTGCGGCCGACCTTCCCTGTGGCCGCCCCGGTGAATACGGGCGCGCCTCGGAGCTTCTGAGCATACAGGCCCCGACCGGTCATCTGCCATGCGCATCTTGTCGCGGTACGTTCTCAAAGCCCACATTGCGCCCGCCCTCGCCGGGCTCGCGCTGTTCTACTTCGTTCTCTCGATGGACTTCATCGTGGACTACCTCGACCTCTTCATCGGCAAGGGCGTCCCCGGGCTCGCCGTCCTCGAGGCCTTCATTCTGAGCCTCGCGTGGATGACCGTCCTTGCGGTGCCGATGGCGGTCATGGTCGCGGTCCTTACGGCCTTCGGCAGGCTGTCGGGCGACAACGAGATCACGGCCGCAAAGGCCACGGGCATCAACGTCTTCTCGCTGATGCTCCCTGTCCTTATCGCGGCCGCCGTGACGACGGCCGCGCTCTTCTACTTCGGAAACCACGTCCTGCCGGCGGCGAACTACCGCCTGAAGACGCTCCTGGTCGACATCCACAAGATCCGCCCGCTGGCAACGATCGAGCCGGGCATCCTGACGGAGCTGCCCGGAGGACTGACGATCGTCGTCGACAGGCTCGACCCCCTGACGTCCGAGATCTTCCAGGTGAAGATCCACAAGATCGAGGGCGGAGAGCCCCTTCAGACGATCGTCGCCCGGCGCGGAGTGGTCTCGACCAGTCAGGCGGAGAGCCTCCTACGGCTCGAGCTCTTTGAGGGTGAGATCCACGAGATCGACCCCGAGGATCCGACGCGGTTTAGCCGACTGCTATTCGACAGACACGTGATCAACATTCAACAGGACGCCGCGGCCTTCGTCAGGAGCGAGGAGGCCCGCCGGGGGGACCGGGAGCTCTCCATGGGGGAGCTCAAGACCAGAATGGACGAGCGCGACGTGGTGATCGAGGAGTCCATCGGGAAGCTCGCCAGTGGCCTGGACGACCAGCTGACGGGACTCCTGGACATCGCCGACGGGACCGCGGAGCTGCCCGCCGCCACCGCGTTCAGGTCCGCCCGCTCGAGGGCGCTTCGTGACGCCGACTCGGAGGCCCGCTCGATCAACAACGCGAGGCGCTCGCGGCGCCAGCTCGAGGTCGAGTACCACAAGAAATTCTCGATCCCGTTCTCGTGCATCGTCTTCGTCCTCGTGGGAGCGCCGCTCGGCATCCGGACCCGGCGCGGCGGGGTCGGGATCGGAGCCGGAATCGGGATGCTCTTTTTCCTGGTCTACTACCTCTTCCTGATCGGCGGAGAACAGCTCGGCGATCGGGGGATGGTCTCCCCCGCCCTCGTCATGTGGGCGCCGAACGTGATCTTCTCCGGAATCGGGATCTTCCTCACGCTCGCGACGTGCCTCGAGTGGCAGATGAGGCCGATGGCGCGCGTGCTCGACTTCATCCTCCGCGTCCCGACAGAGCGGGCAAGAGCCGGGAGCACGGAGTGACCATCATCGACGGCTACATGTTCAGGCGGGTGGCCAAGCCCCTTCTCTTCGTCTTCGTGGCGTTCGTCGGGATCTTCGTGCTCGTCGATCTCTTCGATCACGCGAACAAATTCATCGACAACGACGTCCCGGTCTCGATCGTCATCCAGTACTACCTCTATTACATGCCGTGGATCGTGGTGCTCACGGCGCCGGTGGCCATGCTCCTCGCGACGCTCCTCTCGGTCGGGAAGCTGTCGCGGCAGAACGAGGTCATGGCGATGAAGGGTTCGGGGCTCTCCCTCTATAGGATCCTCGCTCCGATCCTCGCCCTCGCCTTGCTGATGAGCGTCGCCGGCCTCCTCGTGGCCGAGATCCTGCTGCCCCCGGCCTCCCGCCAGCGCCTCGAGATCAAGGAGACGCACCTCAGGCGGTCTGCCGACCAGACGATCCGAACCGACGTGATCTACCTCCGGCCGGACGGAACGATCTTCCTTGCGCGTCGTTTCAACGTCCGGAAGCAGACGCTCGAGGAGATCACCGTGGAGGAGTTCAACGACGACTCGAGCCCGAAGATGAGGATCGACGCCACGTCGGGGCACTGGGTCGGCGATCACTGGGTTCTCCAGAACGGCCAGGTCAGAAACTTTACGCCCGACGGGGAACGCCTGGAGAACTTCGAGCTCCACGACCTCGCGTTTGCCGAGCCGTCGCCGGAGGACCTGCGCACGAGGAAGCTCGAACCCGAGGAGCTGGGCTACTTCGACCTTCGGAGCTACATCACGAAGATCAGGGCGAGCGGGAACGACTCCACCGATCTCGCCGTGCAGCTTCAGCTCAAGCTCGCGTTCCCGTTCGCCATCCTCATCATGACGCTGATCGGTGCGCCACTCGCGGCCGGGATCAGGAGGAGCGGGTTCGCGCTCGCCTTCACCGCCGCGCTCGCCCTCTCGTTCGTCTACTTCGGCCTGATCCAGGTCGGCGACGTGCTGGGCAGCCAGGGGATTCTGCCTCCCGTGCTCGCCGCCTGGATGGGGAACATCGTGTTCGGGGCCATCGGCGTCTGGCTCCTCGCGAGAGCGCCGAAGTAGGATCCCGACGCGCACGACTCCCCCGATTCCAGGACCCCAGGACGCAAGAACGGGCCCTCGTTCCCTCAAGGGCCCGTGCTCGTATGATCCGGGATCCGCAGAGACGCGTCCTCCGCCGGAGCTCCCCCGCCCCGCCGCGACGCGTTCCCCGCTTTCCCTACGTTCCGAGCTTCCAGGACGCGAGGTACTTCTCCTGCTCGGCCGTGAGCGTGTCGATCTTGATCCCCATGGCCTCGAGCTTGAGCTTCGACACCGCCGTGTCGATCTCGGGCGGCACACCGTAGACCCCGGGCGCGAGGCGCTCGTCGAGCTTGGCCAGGTACTCGCACGCGAGCGCCTGGTTCGCGAAGCTCATGTCCATGACCGCCGCGGGGTGTCCCTCCGCCGCGGAGAGGTTGATCAGGCGTCCCTGGCCCAGGAGGTTGATGCGCTTCCCTCCCTTGAGCACGTACGTCTCGACCGACGCGCGCGGCGCCCGCACCTCGGAGGCCATCTCCTTCAGTTTCTCCTTGTCGATCTCGACGTCGAAGTGCCCCGAGTTCGCGACGATCGCCCCGTCCTTCATCGCCTCGAAGTGACGACCCGTGATGACGCGGATGTCGCCGGTCAGCGTGACGAAGAGATCGCCCAGGGGCGCCGCCTCGTCCATCGGCATCACCCGGAAACCGTCCATCACGGCCTCGAGCCCCTTGAGCGGATCGACCTCGGTCACGACGACGTTCGCCCCGAGGCCGCGGGCGCGCTGCGCCAGTCCGCGGCCGCACCAGCCGTATCCTGCGACGACGAACGTCGAGCCCGCCAGGAGGAAGTTCGTGGCGCGGATGATGCCGTCGATCGTGCTCTGGCCGGTGCCGTACCGGTTGTCGAACATGTGCTTCGTGTCTGCGTCGTTGATCGCCATCACGGGGACCTTGAGCTCACCGTCCTTCTCCATCGCGCGGAGCCGGATCACGCCCGTCGTCGTCTCCTCGAGGCTTCCGAGGAGCCCGGGGATGAGCGCCTGCTTCTCGCGGTGGACCGTCGACACGAGATCGGCCCCGTCGTCGAGCGTGATCGAGGGCCCGGTGTCGAGCACGGCGCGGATGTGATCGTAGTACCGGTCGTTGTCCTCTCCGCGCACGGCGTAGACAGGAATGTTGTGATCGACCACGAGGTGCGCGGCGACGTCGTCCTGCGTCGAGAGCGGATTCGACGCGCAGAGCGACGCCTTCGCTCCCCCGGCCGCGAGGGCGATCATGAGGTTCGCGGTCTCCGTCGTCACGTGCAGACAGCCGGCCGCCACGACCCCGTCGAGCGGCTTCTCACGGCCGAAACGTTCCGTGATGCTCCTGAGAACCGGCATACTCTGGGCCGCCCACTCCGTTCTGTCGCGCCCCTTCGCTGCAAGTTCCTTGTTGGCGATGTCGTGCCCCATATGGTCTCCTCGTGGACTACCCCTCCCTCAGGGTGTCCACCATGTCGAGTCGCTCCCACGTGAAGTCGCAGTCCTGCCTGCCGAAGTGGCCGTACGAGGCCGTCTTCCTGTAGATCGGCCGTCTCAGGTCGAGCCGTTCGATGATCGCGCCCGGCCGGAGGTCGAAGTGCTTCCGCACCAGGGCGACCAGCTCCGTGTCGCTCACCGATCCCGTCCCCAGCGAGTCGACCATGATCGAGACCGGCTCCGCCACGCCGATCGCGTACGCGATCTCGATCTCGCATCGCTGGGCCAGGCCCGCGCCGACGATGTTCTTCGCGACGTGACGCGCCGCGTACGACGCCGACCGGTCGACCTTGGTCGGGTCCTTCCCGGAGAAGCAGCCTCCTCCGTGGCTCCCGAGGCCGCCGTAGGTGTCGACGATGATCTTCCGTCCCGTCAGGCCGCAGTCCGCGTGCGGGCCGCCCTTCACGAACCGTCCGGTGGGGTTCACGTGCAACGTGTACTCGGACTTCACCAGGTCCTCCGGCAGGATCGGCTCGACGACCTTCACGCGGATGTCGGTTCGGAGCGTCTCCAGATCCACATCCGGATCGTGCTGCGTCGAGACGACGACGGTGTCGACGCGCGCCGGCCGTCCGTCCTCGTACTCGACCGTTACCTGCGTCTTGCCGTCGGGCCGCAGGTACTCGAGGACCCGCTCCTTCCTCACCTTGGCCAGTCGGAGCGCCAGCAGGTGGGCTAGATGGATCGGCATCGGCATGTACTCCTCGGTCTCCTTCGAGGCGTAGCCGAACATCATGCCCTGGTCCCCCGCGCCCCCCTCGGCGACCGCGTGGCCGCTCGAGTCGCCCTTCCAGATGTCCGGGGACTGCTCGCCGATGGCGGTCAGCACGGCGCAGGTCTCGTGATCGAACCCGTACTTGGCGTCGGTGTACCCGATCTCCGCGATCGTCTTCCTGATGACGGTAGGGATGTCCACGTACGCCTCGGTCGTTATCTCTCCCGCCACGAACGCGAGCCCCGTCGTCACGAGCGTCTCGCACGCGACGCGCCCGGCCGTGTCGATGCCGAGGATCCCGTCGAGGATCGCGTCCGAGATCTGATCCGCTACCTTGTCCGGGTGGCCTTCCGTTACCGATTCCGACGTGAAGAGATGTTTCTCCAACGTGTCCTCCGTTCGCGTGTGTCCGGCTCACGAAGCGGCGACCGTCAGGCGGATCGTCAGCCGCCGATCTCGATCACCGATGAGTCCCCCACGTTCAGCCTCCTGTAGTACCCCAGAACGATGGCGCTCTCGCCGATGAGCGAGCTGTCGAGGAGGCTCTTCTCGACACGCGCGTTGGCGTTCAGAATGCTGTTTCTGATCACCGAGTCCACGATGCACGCCCCGGCGGCGACCGAGACGTGGGGCCCGACGATCGAGCGCTCGATCACCGCGGACGGGTCGATCGACACGGGCTGGACGATGATCGATCCGGCGACGTCGTGCCCGTTCCCGCCCGAGCGGTCGAGCAACACCCGGTTCGTCTCGAGGAGCGTCTCCGGGCGCCCGCAGTCGTGCCACCCCTCGACCTGAAACGTCCCCATCTCCTCCCCGCGCTCGAGCATCAGTGTCAGAGCGTCGGTCAACTGGTACTCGCCCTTCGTCCGGATGTCCCTCTCGACGATCTCGCTCAGACACTCGAAGAGGAGCGGCGTGTTCGCGATGTAGTAGAGCCCGACGATCGCCAGGTTCGACGGCGGTACGTCCGGTTTCTCGACCAGGCTCTTCACGACGCCTCCGGCGACCTCGACGACGCCGAAGCGCGTCGGGTCCTCGACCTCCTTGACCCCGATGAGGGTCTTGGAGCCACCGACGAGCGCCGAGAAGTCCGCGGTCACGACGGTGTCTCCGAGCACGATGAGCGTCGGTCCGTTCTCGACGCACTCCCGCGCGAGGTAGATGGCGTGGCCCAGCCCCTTCCTCTCCTCCTGACGCACGTAGCAGACGTCGATATCGGGGTAGGCCGCGTCGACGTACTCCTTCACACGGTCGCCCATGTAACCCGTGACGAGGACGACCGAGTCCACGCCGTGCGGGAGCACCTCGTCGAGGATGTGCCCCAGGATCGGCTTCCCGGCCACCTGGACGAGCACCTTCGGCATCGTGTGCGTGTGCGGGCGCAGCCTGGTTCCGATACCCGCGACGGGGATGATCGCCCTCATTGTCCTTCCTTTCGGAGCGCGGTGCCCGATCGGGCGCCCGGTCGGTTCTCGCCCGGGCGCGCCGGACGGTCGCGCGCTACGCCTCCGTCAGCGCCCGCTTGAGCCGATCGATCGGCTCGACGGGCGTCGGATCGATCCCTGACAGGATCGCGAGATAGAAACTGACGTAGTCGCCCATGAGTACGAGCGAGAAGAGCTTCCCGAGACGCGTGCCCCCTGCGCTCTCGATGTCGCGGACCTCAGCGCCCGCCGCCTCGATCTGGCGCCGAGTGATGCCGATACGCCGAACCACACGGGGGTGATCGCCGGCGTCACGCAGGAAGACCACCCTGGCCTTCCCGTCGAAGGGCGCTCTCTCGCTCCACCCTACTATCTCATTGTGGTTCATCTCTGGCAACTCGTTCCTGTGCGCGATCATCTTGGCGTTCTCGGAGATCTGACCGCACCAGCGGGAGGCCACCACCGAGGTCACCGGGGCCGTCCCGTAGACGACGGGGAATCCCCCGGCAAACCACGCGGCGAGCTCCTTCGCGGCGTTCCCGTCCTCCGGGACATGGGCACCGAGCTCGCGGGCGGCCCGCTCGGCCGCGGCGATCGCGCCCCCGAGCTCGTCCTCGCAGTCTCCGGTCAGCCCCAGCCGCGAGAGGATCACGAGCCCCGTGGCCAGGCTGTAGCCGAGCGCGGCCCTGGGCGGAAGCCCGGCGGGAATCCGCACGACGTTCTGTCCGAGGCCACCCGCCGCGTCCGAGAGCTTCCCGCCGGTCGTGACGGCCACGACGCGCGCGCCGCGTCCCGTCGCGTCCCGGTGCGCCGCGAGCGTCTCCTCCGTGTCGCCGGAGTAGCTCGACGCGATCACGAGCGTCCCGGGCCCCACGAACGATGGCACGGCGTAGTCGCGAACGACGCGCATCGGAACTGCGAGGTCTCCGGCGAGGTAGCCGGCGAGAAGATCGCCGCCGATCGCGGACCCGCCCATTCCGAGGACGACGATCGAAGTGACGCCGTCGGCGGACAGCGAGAGGGTGGCGTTCCGTCCGATCTCCCTGGCTTCGCGCAGCTGGTCGGCGAACCCGGTGATGTGCCGAAGCATCCCGGCTGGATCGCCGGCGGCGATCGCCGCTACGTCGTCGAGAACGTTCACGAGATCATCTCCGTCGCGCTGATCTTCGGGAACCGCTTCCGGAAGATCGACTCGAGGTATCTGCGCACCTCCGGCCCGGTCTGCTTGCCCATTGCCCTCGCGGCGACCTTCCGGGCGTAGTTGTAGCTCGTCGACCGGATGATGCTCTTCACCTCCGGCAGCATCACAGGGCTCGTCGACAGCTCGTTCAGTCCGAGCCCGATCAGAATGAGAACCGCCAGCGGGTCGCCCGCCATCTCGCCGCAGAGCCCGACCCACTTCTTGTGCCGCTTCGCGGCCCGAACCGTCTGATCGATGAGCATGAGGACCGCCGGGTGGTACTGGTCGTAGAGATAGGCGACGCGGTCGTTCCCCCGGTCGACCGCGAGCGTGTACTGGACGAGGTCGTTCGATCCGATGCTGAAGAAATCGACCTCGCGTGCGAGGGAGTCGGATATGGCGGCCGCGGCCGGTGTCTCGATCATGACCCCGACCGGGACGTCGCTGCTGAACTCCTGTCCGGCGTAGCGGAGTTCCTGCCGGGCTGCCTCGAGGACCTGCTTGGCGTCCCAGACCTCCTGCAGCGAGGAGATCATCGGGAACATGATCTTCACGTTGCCGTGCGCGCTCGCGCGGAGGATCGCCTTGAGCTGGCGAATGAAAAGGTCGGGGTTCGACAGGCTGTAGCGGATCCCTCTCCAGCCGAGGAAGGGGTTGGCCTCGCGCTCCGCGGCGCCGTGCGGACCGAACTTGTCGCCGCCGACGTCGAGCGTCCGGATCACCACGACGGAGGGAGCCATGGCTTCGACGACGTGTCTGTACGCCTCGTACTGCTCGTCCTCGGAAGGGGGCTCGTCCTTCGCTATGAAGAGGTACTCGGAACGGAAGAGCCCGATTCCCTCCGCCCCGTGCGAGATGGCGGAGTCGACCTCGTCGGGAATCTCGATGTTGGCGCCGAGCTCGAACTTGCGCCCGTCCTTCGTCACGGCCGGGTAGTCCTTGAGCGTCAGGAGGTCCCGCTCGAACTCCTCGAGCATCTTCTTGCGTTCGAGGTAGTAGCCGAGGACCGCCGCGTCGTGATGGTAGATGAGGCGGCCTACCGTGCCGTCGAGGATGATCGTCTCCCCCTGCCTGATCTCGTCGGTCGCGCCGCGCAGTCCGACGACAGCCGGGATCTCGAGCGATCGTGCCATGATCGCGGCGTGCGACGTCCGGCCCCCGGCCTCCGTCCCGAACCCCACGACGCGCTCCCTGTGCATCGAGGCGGTGTGCGTCGGCGCCAGTTCCCTCGCGATCACGATGACATCGCTCTCGAGGTGCTTGAGCGATCTCGCCTTGCGTCCG
>JALGWI010000095.1 GCA_025774245.1 bacterium | reverse complement strand
CGCCCGAGGAGCTCGCGACCCGGCTCGCCTGGGAGCCCCTCAACTGGCGCGTCAACTCGGACACCACGGCCGAGGTCCACAACGAGCAACAGGTCGTCATCAACGCCCTCGACCAGAACAACCTCGTCGCCACCTGGCGCGACTTCCGCCTGGGCTACCGTCAGGTCGGGATCGGCTACTCCTTCGACGGCGGGTACACGTGGCAGGATTACCTGATGGAGGAGCCGACGTATCCGCGCCAGAGCGACCCGGGCCTCACGTTCGATCGCTTCGGCGGGATCTGGGAACGCCGTCCCGGTCGTCAACGGCGTGCCGGGCGTCTTCGAGGACAAGGAGCTCATCGGATGCGACCGGACCGGCGGCGCCCACGACGGCAACGTCTACGTGACGTGGGCGCGCTTCTTCGACACGCAGATCATGGTCTCGCGCTCGACCAATGGCGCGACGAGCTTCCAGACACCCCAGACGATCAGCGACGATGGCGGGGTGCAGTGGCCGGTCCCAGCGGTCGGATCGGACGGCACCGCCTACGTCGCCTGGGTGAACTACAACCCTCCCGAGATTCGGCTCGACCGGTCGTTCGACGGCGGGGTCACGTGGGGGAACGACATCACCGTCACCGACACCGACACCGGCAGCACGAACATCAACGGTGGCATCTGGGTGTTCTCTTTCCCGGCGATGGACTGCGACATCACGGGCGGGACGTACGACGGCCGGATCTACATCTCCTACATGGACTGGTGGGCCAACGACTACGACATCTTCCTGAGGTACTCGGACGACCAGGGCGACACGTGGTCGTCGCCGCTCCGCGTCAACAACGACTTCATCGGAAACGGCCGCGACCAGTTCCACCCGTGGACGTGCGTGAGCGACGACGGGGTCGTGAACGTCATCTTCTACGACCGCAGGAACGACCCCTCGAACTACCTCATGGACCTCTACCTCGCGCAGTCGTTCGACGGCGGGCAGAGCTTCGAGCCGAACATCCGGATCACGACGGTCTCCTCCGACCCCAACGCCGGGACCGCTCGGGCCGGCCTCATCGGCGAGTACATCGGACTCGCCGCCGTGTCGGCCGAGCGCGTGCATCCGGTGTGGACCGACACGCGCCTCGGCGACCAGGACGTCTTCACGGCGGTCTACGACACGACGGTCGCGTCGGTCGAGGAGGGCTCGCCCGTGACGGAGCTCAGCCTCCGACCGCCGTTCCCGAACCCCGCCGCCGCCGGAACGCGCATCGCGTTCTCGGCGCCCGACGCCGCTGAGGCCCGCGTCCGCATCGTCGACGTTGCCGGACGCGTCGTGCGCGAGCTTCGCGCGACCGCCGGACCCGACGGCACCGCCGGCGTCGACTGGGACGGCGCGGACGCGACCGGCCGTCGCGTCGCCTCCGGGATCTACCTCGTCGAGGTGTCGACCGCCTCCGCGAGGGGGACGGCGAAGGTCGTGCTCCTCCAGTAGCGCGGCGCAGGTTCATCACGACAGCATCACCGAGACCCGAGCGGCGGCTCCCACCGGAGTCGCCGCTTCGATTCTTGACGCGCGCGTCACTATTCCTGCACATCTCCACTTGGCTGAGTCTCGCTGGCGTGGTATAATCACGGCCGCGCAGGCATCTGGGTGAACATCACAGAGATTGCTCGTGTCACACGGTTCCACCGAGGCGTGGACGCAGGCCCATGCCTCCCAAAGGAGGGGGACGAACGATGCGAGGCAGCATACTGGTAGCGCTCGCGATCCTGGCACTCGCGATGGTGGTGCCGGCGTCGGCGGACTGGGACCACAGCCAGCCGTACAAGTGGCTGCAGGAACCCGACCTCGATCCCTTCACAGGAGCCGACGTCAATGCGACCTTTCCCTACATCCTGGCAGACGACTTCCTCTGCACGGAAGCCGGGGTGATCAGCGACATCCACATCTGGGGATCGTGGTATCACGATATCCTGCCCGAGGGTGATCCGAACGCGGTCATCTTCACTCTGAGCATCCACGCGGACATCCCTGCGGAGCAGAGCCCGACGGGCTACAGCATGCCGGGTGAGCTTCTGTGGACGCAGACCTTCGACCCCGGCGAGTTCGTCGCCCAGATCTGGTCGGAGGGGCCCGAGGGGTGGATCACCCCGCCCGACTTCTACGAGCCCGACGCCGACGAGACCTGCTGGCAGTACAACTTCTTCCTCAGTCTGTCGCAGTTCTTCTACCAGGAGGGCACGCCGGATGAGCCGGTCGTCTACTGGCTCGATGTCCAGGCTTGGCCCATGGATCCTTTCGCGCAGTTCGGATGGAAGGCCTCGCTCGACCACTGGAACGACGATGCCGTCTGGGTGCAGGGCGAGGAGCCGTGGACGCAGGATTGGTTCGAGCTCATCTACCCCTTCGAGCATCCACTCATGGGTCAGTCGATCGATCTCGCGTTCGTCATCACGGGCTTCCCCTTCGAGGAGTTCGACTGGGGCGACGCGCCCGACCCGAACTACCCGACGCTGGCCGCCTCCAACGGCGCCAGCCATCTTCTGGGCTCGCCGGTCTACATGGGCGCCGGCGTCGATCCTGACCCCAACGGCCAGCCCGACGCGACGGCCACCGGCGACGACAACGACGGAAACGACGACGAGGACGGTGTCGTCTTCACGACGCCGCTCATGCCGGGACAGCCGGCGAGCGTCCAGATTACGATGACCACGATCGGCATCATCGACGCCTGGGTCGACTTCGGCGGCGACGGGAGCTGGTTCGAGCTTGGCGATCAGATCATCTTCTCGCAGCCGCTCCTGCCGGGCGTCCATCAGTTCAACTTCAACGTGCCCGGATCGGCCGTGGTGGGAACCCAGACGTTCGGGCGCTTCCGCGCGAGCCTGAGCGGTGGCCTCCCACCGACCGGCCCTGCATCCGAGGGCGAGGTGGAGGACCACGAGGTCTACATCGGGGAGGGACAGGTCTACAAGTGGATCCAGCGCCCCGACCTCTTCGAGACCGGCATCGACGTGGAGGCGACGGACCCATTCCTCCTCGCTGACGACTTCCTCTGCACGGAGGCGGGCGTCATTACCGAGATCGAGGTCTGGGGCTCGTGGCTCGACGACTACCTGCCGTACGGCGGCGACCCGTTGGCCATGACGTTCACCCTGAGCATCCACGAGGACATCCCCGACTCGCTGAGCCCGACCGGCTACAGCATGCCGGGCGACGTTCTGTGGATTCAGAACTTCGCGCCCGGCCAGTTCGACGCCGAGATCGAGGCGGAGAACCTGATGGAAGGCTGGATGGTGCCCCCGGACCAGTGGTGGTGGCCGGCCGACTCCATCTGCTGGAGGTACACGTTCTTCGTCGACTGGACCGAGGCCTTCTACCAGGTCGGGACACCGTCTGCTCCCGTCGTCTACTGGCTCGATCTCCAGGCGCACCCGGAGGATCCGGGAGCGCGGTTCGGCTGGAAGACGTCGATCGACCACTGGAACGACGACGCCGTCTGGGGTGACGGCCTCGAACCGTACTTCGGGCCGTGGTTCGAGCTGCGATACCCGCTCGGTCACGAGCTCTACCCGGAGTCGATCGACCTCTCGTTCTCGATCACGAGCGAGCCGGTCGACGCGATCGACTGGGGCGACGCTCCCGATCCGACCTATCCGACGCTCGCGATGTCGAACGGGGCGAACCACGTCATCGTGCCCGGCATCTTCATGGGCGCGAGCGTGGATCCCGAGATCAACGGTCAGCCCGACGCCACCGCCACCGGCGACGACAACGACGGAAACGACGACGAGGACGGTGTCACGTTCACGTCGATGATCGTCCAGGGCGGCCTGGCGACCGTCACGGTCACCTCTTCGACCCCGGCGCTGCTGAACGCGTGGCTCGACTTCGACATCAACGGCGGCTGGGGCGGTTTCGGAGAGCAGATCTTCTTCGACACGGCGCTCAATGTCGGCGCCAACAATCTGAGCTTCAACGTCCCGGCGGGCGCGACGGCGGGCGTCACGTTCGCCCGGTTCCGCATGAGCACCGTGGGCGGCCTGCCCTTCACCGGACCGGCTCCGGACGGGGAGGTCGAGGACTACGAGGTCACGATCGTCCCGGCCGAGGACTTCAAGTGGATCCAGTACCCGGACCTCTCGACGTGGGGGATCGACGTCAACGCGACGGATCCCTACATCCTCGCCGACGACTTCCTCTGTCACGAGAGCGGTCCGATCGTCGGCATCCACATCTTCGCCTCGTGGCTGAACGACTACCTGCCGAACGGCGATCCGAACCAGGTGCTCTTCCAGCTCAGCATCCACGAAGACATCCCGGCCGACGAGAGCCCGACCGGCTACAGCATGCCGGGTGAGACGCTCTGGCTCGGGCTGTTCGCGCCCGGCGACTTCACCGCCGCCGTCTGGCAGGACGGTCTCATGGAGGGCTGGCTCGATCCTCCGGATGCCTACATCTTCCCGGCCGACGACACCTGCTGGCGGTACGACTTCTTCATCGACCGGTCGAACGCGTTCTGGCAGTACGGGACCGCCGACACGAGCCTGATCTACTGGCTCGACGTCCAGGCGTACCCGCAGGACGAGCTTGCGCGGTTCGGGTGGAAGACGTCGCTCGATCACTGGAACGACGACGCGGTCTGGATCCAGGGCGCGGAGCCGTACTACGGCGACTGGAACGAGCTCATCTACCCGCCGGATCACGAGCTCGCGGGGCAGTCGATCGACCTGGCGTTCGGGCTTACGTGGGTAGAGGGGCAGCTCGACTTCGGCGATGCTCCCGACCCGACGTACCCGACGACGTGGCTCGGGGGCGGCGCGAGGCACGTCATCGTGCCCGGCTTGTTCCTGGGCGCGGGTGTCGACGCCGATCCGAACGGCCAGCCCGACGCGACGGCCACCGGCGACGACAACGACGGGAACGACGACGAGGACGGCGTGCCCTTCATGTCACCGTTCATCGCCGGACAGGTCGCAACGATCCACGTCACGGCGTCGATGCCGGGCGTGCTCGACGGTTGGGTCGACTTCGACGGCGACGGCGCGTGGTGGACGATCGGGGAGCAGATATTCCCAAGCGTGCCGCTCGTGGCCGGACTCAACGTCCTCAACTTCAACGTCCCCGCCGGCACCGTGATCGGACAGACGTTCATGCGGCTCCGGTACAGCTCGCTCGGGGGCCTGCCGTACTCCGGATTCGCGCCCGACGGCGAGGTCGAGGACTACCAGATCACGATCACAGAGCAGACGCTCGACTGGGGCGACGCGCCCGATCCGACCTATCCGACGCTCGCGCTCTCGAACGGCGCGAGCCACGCGATCGTGCCCGGGATCTTCCTCGGAGCCCTGATCGACGCCGAGCCGAACGGACAGCCCAACTGGAACGCGACCGGCGACGACATCAACAATCTCGCGGATGAGGACGGAGTGACGTTCACCGCTCCGCTCGTTGCGGGCCGGATGTCGGCAGTGACGGTCGTCGCTTCCATGAACGGCGTGATCGACGGCTGGGTCGACTTCAACGCCGACGGCGACTGGAACGATCCGGGCGAGCAGATCTTCGCGGCCACGTTCGTGGCGGCCGGACCGAACCCGCTCAACTTCAACGTACCGGCCAGTGCGGTCGTCAGTGCGACCTTCGCCCGGTTCCGATACAACACGAGCGGCACGGGCCTTCCGGTCACGGGTCCGGCGTCGGACGGCGAGGTCGAGGACTACCGTGTCCTCATCATCGATCTCGGTCCCCTCAAGTGGCTCCAGTATCCGGACCACTCGACGTGGGGGATCGACGTCAACGACACTGATCCGTTCATTCTGGCGGACGACTTCCTCTGCTCGGAGACCGGGCTCATCTCGCGCATCGAGGTCTGGGGATCCTGGCTGGACGATGCGTTCCCGCCGCTCGGCACGGTGTCGTTCACCATCAGCATCCACGAGGACATCCCGGACACCCTGAGCCCGACGGGCTACAGCATGCCGGGCGACGTGCTCTGGTTCAGGACGTTCTTGACGTTCGAGTACGGCGTCGACGACTGGGCATTCGATCTCCTGGAAGGCTGGATGGACCCGCCCGACATGTGGATCTGGCCGGCGGACACGAGCTGCTGGCGCTACACATTCTACATGGACTGGCCGGACGCCTTCTACCAGGAAGGCACGCTGGAGCACCCGGTCGTCTACTGGCTCGACGTCCAGGCGCACGTCGAGGAGCCGGGGTACCTCTTCGGCTGGAAGACGTCGCCCGATCACTGGAACGACGACGCGGTGTGGGGGATGGGTGCCGAGCCCTACCTCGGGCCGTGGGACGAGCTCCGGTACCCGCCGGGTCACGAGCTCTTCCCGGGGTCGATCGACCTGGCGTTCGCCATCGAGAATACACCGATCGACTACCTCGACTGGGGCGACGCGCCCGATCCGCCCTTCCCGACGCTGGCGGGCTCGAACGGCGCGAGCCACGTGGTCGGTCCGCTGACGCTGGGGGTGCTCATCGACGCCGAGCCGAACGGCCAGCCCAACGTGACGGCCACGGGCGACGACATGGCGGGGCTTCCCGACGAGGACGGCATCGTTTTCACGACGCCTCTCGTCCCTGGGATGATGGCGACCGTCGACGTCACGGCATCGGCCGCCGGCCTCCTGGACGCCTGGATCGACTTCAACAGCGACGGGGCGTGGGCGGGTCCGCTCGACCAGATCTTCAACGCGACGCCCCTCGGGGCAGGCCTGAACACCCTCAACTTCACCGTCCCGGCGGGCGCGGTGCCCGGTCAGAGCTTCGCGCGCTTCCGCCTGAGCTCGCTCGGCGGCCTCCCGCCGACGGGTCCGGCCTTCGACGGCGAGGTCGAGGATTACAGGGTCACCATCGACGAGGTCTTTGACTGGGGCGACGCGCCCGATCCGACCTACCCGACGCTCGCGCTCTCGAACGGCGCTCGCCACGTGATCGTGCCGGGGATCTTCCTCGGGAACCTGATCGACGCCGAGCCGAACGGCCAGCCGAACGCGAACGCGACCGGCGACGACATCGCCAACCTCGCTGATGAGGACGGCGTGGCCTTTACGTCGCCGCTCATCGCGGGGACGCCGGCTTCGGTGACCGTCACGGCGTCGGTCGGCGGCGCGCTCGACGCGTGGGTCGACGGGAGGGAACAACCTCAACTTCATCGTGCCGGTGGGCGCGGTGACCGGCCAGAGCTTCGCCCGGTTCCGCTACAACGCGGCCGGCGTCGCCCTGCCCGTCACGGGCCCGGCGCCCGACGGCGAGGTCGAGGACTACGCGGTGACGATCGGCGAGGGTCAGGTCTTCAAGTGGATCCAGGAGCCCGACCTCTCAGAGTGGGGCATCGACGTCAGCGCGACGGCACCGTACATCCTCGCGGACGACTTCGAGTGCACGCAGCCCGGGTACATCACCGACCTCCACGTCTGGGGCTCGTGGCTTTTCGACGAGCTGCCGGCAGGCGATCCAAGCTTCGTGACCTTCACCCTGAGCCTGCACGCCGACATCCCCGCCGATCAGAGCCCGACCGGCTACAGCATGCCGGGCGAGCTTCTGTG
>JALGWI010000009.1 GCA_025774245.1 bacterium | reverse complement strand
TCCACCTCTCTCCTGCCCGCCGGCAGCTCCGTGACGACGCGCGCCGTGAGCCGCCCGTTGCCGAACTCGAGCATCGTTCCCTCGCGCACGCGTGCGGCCGGCCGGACGAGGACCTCCCACCTGGGCAGAGCGCCCTCCCCCGCGGCGACGGCGCGCAGCAGGAACATCTCGACCTTCCCGCCGGTCGCGGCCTTCCTGCCCAAGAGTCTCGCGGGAATGACCTCGCTCTCGTTCAGGACGAGGACGTCGCCCGGGCGCAGGTACTCGACGATGTCGCGGAAGACGCGGTGCGCGATCGCACCGCTTCCGCGGTCCAGAACGAGAAGACGCGACTCGTCGCGCCTTTCGGAGGGGTACTGGGCTATCAGCTCTTTCGGAAGCTCGTATTCGAAATCGGACGTCTTCATCGCTCGCGGCGCCTTCCCGACGGCGCCGCGTCTACCTCCTCTGGTCCCGGAAGCGCTCCCACTCACTGTAAATGCAACCGCAATACTGCTGACGGTAGACGCCCATCTCCTTCGAGGCCCGAACCCCCTCCATCACCTTCGGGCGGAAGTCCCGGTAGAGGAACGCCACCCCGTATCTCTTCGCCGCGTCCTCTCCGGCGGCGCGGATCGCCTCGTGGTCCTGCTGGGTCGAGACGAGCATCGTCGTTGTGAAAGCGTCGTAGCCGCGTTCGCTTGCGATCCCGGCGACGCGGTCGAGGCGCATCCGATAGCAGATCGGGCAGCGCTCCTCCTCGTGCCCGACGACCTCGCGAAGGAACTCCGTGAGCCCGTACGGATCCTCGTACACGATCTCGACGCCGATCGCGTCGGCGACCTGCCGGCTCGCCTCGAGCCTCCGCTGGAACTCCTGGTACGGGTGGATGTTCGGGTTGACGAAAGCCGCGTCGGCCTCGTGTCCCTCGGCGAGAAGATCGCGAAGCGGGACGATCGCGCACGGCCCGCAGCAGACGTGCAGGAGGACCTTCATCGGTGGCGGCTGTCCTTCCGGCGGTCCCGCCGGGAGCGGGAGCGCCGCGGGAGCCCCGGGATGGCCGGGCGCCCCCCTCGTCAGAGTCTCATGATCTTCGCCGGCTTCGCAGGCACCGCGAACCGCGCATCGTCGATCGGGACGTTGTGCTCGATCTCCTCGAAGACGAACGTGTTCGACCCGCCCTTCCGGCTCAGGGTGACCCGATGCGGGACCCTCACGCCGTCGACGCTCCGGTAGTCCGTCAGGTCCCAGTAGTAGCCGATCCGAAGCAGGAGTCCGGTCACCGCGTCGAAGTGGAGCGAATAGTGGGCCGCGTCTCGGTCGGTCTCGACGACGTACACCTCGGCATCGTGCTCGGCGAGCCACTGCCTACCTGCGAGGCTCATCTCGCCGAAGTGCTCCCGCATGCGAAGCGGGCCTCGGGGATCGAGCAGCCAGGAGCGCTTCGATCGCGCGACGTCGTCGGGAAACGTCAGCTCCCCGTCCTCGCAACGCCACGCGCAGCCGCCCTCGAACCCCTCCAGGTAGTCGCCGCTCCCACGCTGCTCCACGTAGAGCCGGCGGTCGGGCGCCTTCCAGAGCGCCTCGAACGGCGAGGTCACGACCGGCCCCGCGTACGGCCGGTCGTCGATGAACCGCCCCGAAGCGACCCGCGACTCGATTCCCTCGAGCGTCTCGCGCCCGCCGACCGCCTCGACGTAGCGCGCGAGGATGGACTCCACGGTCGGTGGCGCGTCGTTCTGTGACGCGTCGATCGGTGACGCATCGGCGGGCGACCCGTCGGTCGCCGACACCTCGATCGCGCCTGCCGCGATCGGATCGCGCCCTTCGGAGCTCGCTCCCGCGAGGTCCGGAAGAACGACGACGAGGAAGACACAAACGATGACAGCTATGCAGACGATCAGTCTGGCCACGGAGACCTCCCCTCTTCGTGAGACCGCTCCGCAGCTCCAGACGCCCCTCGCCGCCCGATTGCCCGCGTCGGCGTCTTCCTGCCAGCGGATTAAGCCGCGTCGGCGGCGTTTGACTGAGCTGGAGGAAGGAACCGATGCGGGCTCTACTAGAGCAGCTTCGCCTGCTCCCCGGGTGCGCCGGCGCCGAAGTACTCGTGCGCCGAGGGCGTCGCCTCGCGCCCGCGCGACGTTCGCTTGAGGAGGCCCTCCTGGATGAGGAACGGTTCGTAGATCTCCTCGATCGTCTCCGCCTCCTCCCCGACAGCGACCGCCAGGCTCTTGATCCCGACCGGGCCGCCGCCGAAGCGCTGGATCACCGCCTCGAGGATCCGCCGATCCATCTCGTCGAGGCCGCGTTCGTCGACCTCGAGCCTCAGGAGCGACTCGTGGGCGACCGTCGCCGTGACGCGGCCGTCCCCCATGACCTCGGCGAAGTCGCGCACCCTCCGGAGGAGCCGGTTGGCGATCCGCGGGGTCCCGCGGGAGCGCCGGGCGATTTCGAACGCGCCGTCATCGTCGATCGGGACGTTCAGGATCTCGGCCGACCGGCGGACGATCTGCGCGAGCTCGTCCGGGTTGTAGTAGTTCAGCCTCTGGGAGACGCCGAAGCGCGACCGGAGCGGCGACGTGAGGAGCCCGGCCCGCGTCGTCGCGCCGACGAGCGTGAAGTGCTCGAGGTTGAGCTTGACGTTTCTGGCCGCCGGCCCCTTGTCGAGGACGATGTCGACCGAGAAGTCCTCCATGGCCGGATAGAGATACTCCTCGACCACGTGCTGAAGCCGGTGGATCTCGTCGATGAAGAGGATGTCGCCACGCTTGAGATTCGTGAGAATGCCGGTGAGGTCGTAAGGCCTCTCGATGACTGGGCCGGACGTCGCCTGGAGATCGGTTCCCATCTCCGTCGCGATGATGTGCGCGAGCGTCGTCTTGCCGAGCCCCGGCGGGCCGTAGAAGAGGCAGTGGTCCAGGGGCTCGTCGCGCTTCCTGGCCGCCTGGATGAAGACCTTGAGGTTGTCCTTGAGCGTCTCCTGGCCCACGAACTCCGAGAACTGCGCGGGTCTCAGGGCCCTGTCGTACGTCACGTCGTCGGTCGAGAGGCTCGATGTCGTCACGCCTCTGGGGGTCTGGCTCTCCATGTCGCTTCCCCTCGCGCTAGCTTCCCTTCCTGAGCGCCCGCCTGACCAGCTCCTCGACGGGGAGGTCGCCGCCGGCCTCGGTCTGGACCTTGAGGACGGCCTCGCGCGCCGTCGCCCGATGCATCCCGAGGGCGACGAGCGCCAGGACCGCGTCGCCGATCTCTTCCTGCCCCGGTTCCGCGGTGCCGCCGATCGACGAGACGTCCAGCCCCGAGAGCTTGTCCTTGAGCTCGACGATCATGCGCTGTGCCGTCTTCTTACCTATTCCGGAGATGCTTGTCAAGAGCCCGAGGTCCTCCTCGATGACCGCACGGTGGAAGATCTCCGGCGAGAGGCCGGAGAGGACCGCCAGCCCGAGCTTCGGGCCGATGCCGGAGACCGAGATGAGCTCACGGAAGATCGTGCGCTCGGCCTCCGTCACGAAGCCGAAGAGACCGAGGGCGTCCTCGCGAACGTGGAGGTACGTGAGGAGGCGGACCGTCCCTCCTTCCTTCCCGACCTCGCGGAAGGTCGAGAGCGGAACGAGCATGCGGAAACCGATACCGCCGACGTCGACGACGATCTCGGCGGGCGTCTTCGAGAGGAGTGTTCCACGGAGTTGGGCGATCATCGGATGGACGCTCCGCTCATCTTGTGGATGTGGCAGATCGCGACGGCGATCGCGTCCGACTCGTCGTCCCGCATCTCTTCGGTCGCGACCCCGAGGAGCCTCGAGACCATCGAGGCGACCTGCGCCTTCGTGGCCGATCCGGTCCCGACGACGGAGAGCTTCACCTCTCGCGGCGCGTACTCGAACACGTCGACGCCGGCCTGCGCGGCCGCGAGGAGCGCGACGCCCCGCGCGTGGCCGAGCATGAGAGCCGACTTCACGTTTCTGGCCTGGAACACGTTCTCGACGGCGACCTCGTCAGGTCGGTGGATCTCGATCTGGCGGACGACCTCTGCGTGGATCTCGCTCAAGCGCTCCGCGAGCGGCGCGCGCGGTGAGGTTCTGACGCTGCTCCAGCCGAGGGCCTCGAGGCGGCCCTTCTCCTCCGAAACGACCCCGAACCCGGTCACGATCGTACCGGGGTCGACGCCGAGCACGATCTTCCTGTCGGCCACGGCGGACTGCCTCGCTTCCGGAGGCCCGGCATGCGTGATGAACGACACGCGAGAGGAACGGCACGGACCCGGCGCTGCTCGCCGACGCCGCGCTACTCCTCGTCCTTGAGGGCCTCCATGATCTCATCGGAGATATCGAAGTTCGCGGAGACGTTCTGGACGTCGTCCTGGTCGTCGAGGGTGTCCATGAGCCGGAGGACCTTCCTCGCGTTCTTCTCCTCGAGCTGGACCGTCGTGCCCGGGACCCTCGTGACCTCGGCGTGGTTGACGTCGATGCCGGCCGTGTTCAGGGCCTCGCGCACCGAGCCGAAATCCTTCGGCTCCGTGGTGATCTCGAAACTCTCCCCCTCAGTCTTGAGATCCTCGGCGCCCGCCTCGAGCACGACCTCGAGGATCCTGTCCTCCTCGTTCCCCTCGACGGGAATCGTGATGATGCCCTTCTGCGTGAAGTTCCAGGCGACGCTACCGCCCTCGCCGAGATGCCCGGCGTGCTTCTGAAGGATGTTACGGATCTCGCCGACGGTGCGGTTCTTGTTGTCGGTCAGGACATCGATGATGAGCGCCACGCCGTCCGGGCCGTACGCCTCGTAGACGACCGACTCGTAGGTGACGCCCTTGACCTTCCCGGAGCCCTTCGCGATCGCCTTGTCGATCTTGTCGTTCGGCATGTTGGCGTCGCGCGCTCCCTGCACCGCGGTCCTGAGGCGGATGTTCGTGTTCATGTCGGGACCGCCCTCGCGCGCCGCCACCTCGATCAGCCTGGCATGACGGTTGAAGAGCTTCCCGCGCTTGGCGTCCACTGCCGCCTTCTTATGCTTGATGCTGGCCCACTTCGAGTGTCCTGACATCCGATCCCTCCCCATCCAGATGCCCCGCAAGGGCGAGCACCCTTCGAGAGCCTTCGGGCCCTCCCCGTACGACAACGCGTCCGGCCGGGCCCGACGGTACTCTACTCAGTCTCGGCCGGCTGGCCCGACTCCGCCACAACCTTGGCCTGGACGTCGGCCGGTACCTGCTCGTAGTGCGAGAACTCCTGCTCGTGATAGCCGCGCCCTCCGGTGATCGACCGGAGGTGCGTCGAGTACATGTAGAGCTCGGCCAGCGGGACCTGGGCCTTCACGACCTGGTAGCGCCCCTCCTGGCCGGTCTCCCTGATCTTGCCCCGGCGCGACGAGACGTCGCTCATGACGTCGCCCAGGAACTCATCGGGAACAACGACGGTGATGTCGTAGACCGGCTCGAGAAGAACCACCCTCGCCTCGGCCGCCGCCTCCTTGAACGCGATCGACCCGGCCATCTTGAAGGCCATCTCGGAGGAGTCTACCGAGTGGTACTTCCCGTCGTAGACGGCCGCGAGGACGTCGACGACCGGATACCCGGCGATGACGCCGCGTCCCATCCGCTCGAGCACGCCCTTCTGCACGGCCGGGATGAACTTCGAGGGAATCGATCCGCCGACGACCTCGTTGGCGAACTCGAATCCGGCCCCGCGCTCCCGCGGCTCGAGCCTGAGCCACGCGACGCCGAACTGGCCGCGCCCGCCCGTCTGCTTCTTGTATTTCCCCTCGGCCTTGGCCGTCGAGGTGATCGTCTCGCGGAAGGGAATCCTCGGCTTCTCCCTGTTGACCTCGACGCCGAACTTGTCCTTGAGCTTCTCGATCATGACGTCGAGGTGAAGGTCGCCCAGGCCCGACACGATCGTCTGTCTGATGACCGGGTCGTACGCCATGCCGAACGTCGGGTCCTCCTCGTGGAGCTTCAGGAGACCCGCGTTGATCTTCTCCTCGTCGCCCTTCGACTTCGCCGCCACGGCGACCGCGAGGACGGGCTTCGGGAAGTCGACCGGCGGCAGGACGATCGGGTTCGACTTCGCGCAGAGCGTGTCGCCCGTCGACGTCTTCTTGAGCTTGACGACGCCGGCGATGTCGCCTGCCGTGACCACCTCCAACTCCTTGCGCTCGCGACCGATCAGCGCGTGGATCTGCCCCATCCGCTCGCTCTCGTCCTTCGACGAGTTGAGGACCTCGTCCCCCGCGCTCACGGTTCCCGAGTAGACGCGGAAGAACGACAGCTCGCCGACGTGCTGCTCGGCCACCGTCTTGAAGATTAGCGCGGAGAACGGCGCGTCGAGAGTGGGCGCGCGCTTCGCTTCGTCCTCGCTCCCGGGCTTCTTTCCCATCACCTCGAGTATGTCGGCCGGAGACGGCATGATGTCCGCGATGGTATTCATGAGCGGCTCGACGCCGACCGTCGAGTCGGCCGCCGTCGCTACGACGGGCACGATCGTGGCAGCCGCCACGCCGGCCCGGAGTCCCCGCTTGATCTCCTCGGGCGAGAGTGCCTCGTCGCCGAAGAACTTCTCCATCAGCGCCTCGTCCGACTCCGCCGCGACCTCGATGAGCTGGTTTCGGAGCTCAGCGACCTCGTCGGCCATGTCGGCCGGCACGTCTACCTTCTTGTGCTTCCCGGGCCCGTCAGCAATGTACGCCTTCCCCTCGATGAGGTCGACGACGCCCTTGAGACCGTCGGCCGCTCCCATCGGGATCACGACCGGGGCCGGGCGGGCGCCCAGAAGCTCGACGCACTGGTCGAGGCACTTGCGGTAGTCCGCGTGCTCTTTGTCCATCTTGTTCACGCAGATCATGCGCGGAAGGCCCATCTGGTCGAGGAACTGCCACACGAGCTCCGTCCCGACCTCGACGCCCGACGGCGCCGCCAAGACCATGATCGCGGAGTCGGCGACCCTGAGGCCGGCCCTCACGTCGCCGTAGAAGTCGGCGTAACCGGGGCAGTCGAGCACGTTGATCTTCGTGCCGTTCCAGTTCACGTAGGCGATGCCGAGGTTGATGGAGATCTGACGCCGCTTCTCGTTCTCGGCGTAGTCGAGCGACGCGGAGCCGTCATCCACCCGTCCCATCCTCGCCACCGACCCGCCAGTGAAGAGCATCGCTTCTGCGAGCATGGTCTTGCCCGCGCCGCCGTGAGCCACGAGCGCCACGTTTCTGATCTTGTCTGGAGAGGGGGACTTCATGGTCCTTCCTTCCGAAATGCCGGCCAGCCGTTGTTCCCGGGAAGCTCCCTGTGGAGCGATATCAAACGCTAGAAGATACCAGCATATCGAGCCTTCGTCAACCGGAAACTAGGACATTGCGCTTGCGCGCCCCCGGAGGCCGTGGTATCTTTTACTCGCGACCACGGCCCTCTTTCGGGGAGGGCCTTCCGTTGACACCACCGGCGCGAAAGCGTGGAGGCACCGTCACATGCTTGCCGCACTGCGTTCGAACACCAAGATCGTTCTCTGGATCGTCGTCGTGGCTTTCGTCGGCTTCATCTTCGCCAGCTGGGGCCGGGGGATTTCCCGGTCGAGAGCCGCGCCCGAGCGGGGCACGCTCGGACGCGTCGACGGCGTAGAGATCACGTACCGCGCCTTCACGGAGACCGTGAGGGGCCGGCTCACGGAGTACGCCCAGCGGACCAACACCGCGATCTCCGAGGCGACCAGGGAGGCCATCCGGGAAGAGGCGTGGAACACCATGGTGGCCGACATCCTGATCCAGAACGAGATCGAGCGACTCGGGATCGACGTGCCGGACGACGTCGTCTTCGAGATGCTCTGGACCAGCCCGCCCGCCACGATCTACAACTCCCCGGCGTTCCGGACCGAGGAGGGGCAGTTCGATCTCGACGTCTACCACCGCGAGATCCAGCTCCATCCCGAGCGCTGGGAGGGCGTTGCGCAGCTCTACCGCGAGACCCTCAAGCGGCAGCTTCTGCAACAGGAGATCCAGTCGGCCGCCTTCGTGAGCGAGAACGAGGTCTGGACCGAGTACGTCGCCCAGAACGAGAAGGTCAGCGTGAAGTACGCGCAGATCGAGCCGTACAGGATCAGCACCACCGATCTCCTCCCGACCGAGGAGGAGATTCGAGTCTACTTCGACGAGAACCACGAGGACTTCGAGCGGCCGCCCACGGCGACCCTGAGACTCGTGCGCTTCATGAAGGGGCCGAGCGATCTCGACGAGCAGGACGTCGTCCAGAGGCTGCAGGACCTCGCGAACGCTGTCCGCGAAGGCGAGGACTTCGCCTCGCTCGCCGAGATCTACTCCGAAGGTCCGAGCGGACCGGAGGGTGGCGACCTCGGCTACTTCCGCCGCGGGAAGATGGCCGCCGAGTTCGAAGAGGTGGCGTTCTCGCTGCCCGTCGGCGAGGTGAGCGCGCCGGTCAAGACGCGGTTCGGCTACCACATCATCCAGATCGAGGACAAGCGCGGTGTCGGCGATAGCGAGGAGATCCACGCGCGCCACATCCTCATGGAGATCCGCGCGAGTGACGAGACGCTCATCGAGATCGAGGAGCAGGTGGCCGCGCTGGGCGAGGCGGCCGCCGGGGACGGACTCGAGGCGGCGGCAGCGGAGGCCGGATTCGAGGTCCAGACCACGCCGCCGTTCCCGAACGATCGATACATCCCGATGGTCGGCAACATGCGGCCGGCCGTGAAGCTCGCCTTCGACAGCGAGCCCGGGACGATCCTCGGCCCCTACATCTCCGTCGACTCGTACTACGTCTTCGAGGTCGCCGAGCGGTCGCCGAGCTTCCTCCCCACCTTCGAGCAGCTGGCCTCCGAGGCCGACGAGACCGGCGTCGACCATCCGGCGCAGCGCGCGCTCGTGGCCGAGAGGCAGAAGGAGCGGGCCGAGGCGATCGCTACCGAGATCGCGACGCGGGTCGCTTCCGGAGCGACCCTCGAGGAAGCGGCCGACGAGCACGGGTACACGATCAGGGAGTCAGGCCTCGTCAGTCGCCGCGATGCCGTGCCCGGCATCGGCAGGGGCACCGAGTTCACGGGGGCAGCGTTCGGCCTCCGGACGGGCGAGACCAGCAGGGCCGTCGCCACGACGACGCCGGAGCGGTTCTACGTCATGAGGGTCGAGGAGAAGGTGGCCGCCGACGAGGAGGCCTTCGCCGCGCAGGAGGACCAGATCATGGGGCAGCTCCTCCAGCGCAAGCGACTCCAGATCTTCTCGTCGTGGCTCGAGGGGCTCATGGCGGGGGCCAACATAGAGGACTTCCGGGACATGTACTTCTAGCGGAAGCGGCGCTGCCGGCGCGCGACGAGCGATGCCCCGGCGCCCGAGCGACCGCACCGATTCCACGAATACGAAGGCCCCGCCCATCGGGCGGGGCCTCTCTCGTGCGTGGTCCGGATCCTGCCCGGGCTACTCCGACAGGAACCTGGCGTAGTCCTTGCCGACGACGACCGTGATGTCGACGAGCGGCGTCTCCGGCATCTGCTGAATGACGTTCGTCGTTCCCAGGAGTCTGGCGACGACGGCGGCGCTCTCGAGGTCGCCGGTGCGATCGATGACGATCGTCTCCTCGTAGTTGAAGTGGTCGGCGTTCCGGAAGTCGACGACGTCGTAGCCCGGGTGCCGGCGCAGGAACTCCTTCGTCCTGAACCCGACCCCCTCGACCCCGCAGCCGTTCTGGACGATCACCTTGAGCGGCTCCTCGCGGCTCGCCCGCGGCGCGAACGTCCAGAGAAGACCGAGGGCGACGAACACGATGCCCCCGAGGAGTCCGAGGACGATCACGTAGTAGAGCGCCGACGCCCGGTCTCCCCGGCGCCTTCCGCGCTTCTTCCGCTTCTTCCTCTTCTTCGCTGCCATCGGTCTCCCCCGTCTCGACTGCCGGGCCGGCGCACCTTCGGGTGCCGCGGGCGCCCCGCCCGCGAGTGCCGCAGTGCCGCGCCCCTACCCCTCCTCGAGATGCTGCTTGAGGCGATCGTACGTCTCTATCAGTAGCTCCGGGATGACGCGCGTCTCTCCGAGGACGGGCATGAAGTTCGTGTCACCCTCCCACCTCGGAACGATGTGAACGTGCACGTGTCCGGGGACGCCGGCACCCGCGCAGTGGCCGAGGTTGATCCCGATGTTCATTCCCTGCGGGGAGAACGCGCGCTCGAGTATCCGCTCGCCCGCCGCTACCGTGTCCATGACGTCGCACCGCTCCTCCGGCGTGAGCTCGGAGAGCGTCGCGACGTGCCGAAACGGCGACACCATCAGGTGGCCGTTGTTGTAGGGGTAGGCGTTCAGAATGACGAACGAGAGCGGTGTCCGAAGCAGGATGAGGTTCTTCCGGTCGTCGTCCTCTGCGGGCTTGTCGCAAAAGATGCAGCCGTGGGGTCCGTCTGACATGAGATACTCCATCCTCCAGGGCGCCCAGAGCCTATCCATGGACCGTCGTCTCCCCCGCCCCATCGAGCACGACGTTGTCGATGAGACGCGTCGCGCCGACGTGGACGGCCGTCGCGAGGAGCGTGCCGTCCGCAAGCTCCGACACGTCCTCGAGCGTCGCCGCGTCGACGGCGACCAGGTACTGGATTTCCGTGGTCTCCTTCGCCTCGATGAGTTCCCTCATGCTCCCGACCACCTTCGCGGCGTCCTTCTCCCCCGTCGCGTGGAGCGAGCGCCCCAGCTCGAGCGCCTCGTGGAGGACGGCAGCGTCCGCGCGCTCCTCGATCGAGAGGTAAACGTTCCGAGAGCTCATCGCGAGCCCGTCCGGCTCGCGGACGGTCGGCCCGCGCACGATCTCGACGTCCATGTCGAGGTCGGCGACCATGCGCTCGATGACGGCGGCCTGCTGCGCGTCCTTCTGCCCGAAGACGGCGAGCGAAGGACGGACGATATTCAGGAGCTTCGCCACGACCGTGCAGACGCCGTCGAAGTGCCCCGGGCGGAACGCGCCGCACAGGCGCCGCGTCAGGCGTTGCACGTGGACGACCGTGTCGTACCGGGCCGAGTAGATCTCCCCGATCGCGGGCGCGAAGACGAGGTCGCCCCCCGCCTCCGCGGCGAGCGCGGCGTCCCTGTCGAGGTCGCGCGGGTAGCGCTCGAGATCCTCAGACGGACCGAACTGCGCCGGGTTCACGAAGATGCTCACCACGACCGTGTCGGCGAGCTCCCGCGCGATGCGGACGAGACTCAGGTGCCCCTCGTGGAGCGCCCCCATCGTCGGAACGAGCGCGACGACCGAGCCCGCCTCGCGCAACTCGGCCGCCCTCTTCCTCATCTCGGCGACGGAGCGCACGACCTCCATGGCTGCCTTTCGCCCTCGGTAGTTTCCGT
Source organism: bacterium (assembly GCA_025774245.1). Lineage (GTDB taxonomy): Bacteria > Joyebacterota > Joyebacteria > Joyebacterales > Joyebacteraceae > JALGVN01. The sequence continues at coordinate 49,738 of JALGWI010000009.1, read as the reverse complement.
CAGTGGCTCCAGCCTGTGGCTCTCGCCAGCTGCTCTCGTCGGTAGCTCTCGTCAGTAGCTCTCGTCGATCGAGGGATACTCGCCGCTCTTGACGTCCTTGACGAACCCCTCGGCCGCGTCGGCGACCACCGACTTCGTGTCCCCGTAGCTCCTGACGAACTTCGGGACCCGGCCCGTGACGTAGCCGACGATGTCGTTCACAACGAGCACCTGTCCGTCGCAGTGCGGGCCAGCCCCGATGCCGATCGTCGGAATCGGGATGGCCTCCGAGAGCTCCTTACCGAGCTGCCACGGGATCGCCTCGAGCACGATCGAGAAGCAGCCGGCCTCCGCCAGGGCCGTCGCGTCGTCCATGAGCCGGTCCCTCGCCTCGTCGTTCCGCCCCTGGACGCGGTAGCCGCCCAGCTCGTGGATCGACTGCGGCGTGAGGCCGATGTGGCCCATGACAGGGATCCCGGCTTCCAGAACCGCCGTGATCTTCGGCACGATCTTCCGGCCGCCCTCGAGCTTGACCGCTTCCCCACCGCCCTCCTTGACCATCCGGCCGGCGCTCCGGACGGCGTCGGCGATCGAGGCCTGGTACGACATGAACGGCATGTCGCCCACGACGAGCGCGGCGGGCCGCGCCCTCGAGACGGCGGCGGTCAGGAGGATCATCGCGTCGAGGCTCACCGGCAGCGTGTTCTCGTACCCGAGAACGACCATCGCCGCCGAGTCGCCGACGAGGAGCACATCGACGCCCGCCTCGTCCAGGAGCCGGGCCGTCGTGAAATCGTACGCCGTCAGGACGGCGATCTTCTCGCCCGCCTTCTTCATCGCCGTGATCGACGGCGCAGTGCGTTTCTTCCTGTCCATCATGGATGGCTCTCGGGAACTACGCCCTCGTTCCGATCGGCACGTAGTAGGCCGTGCCCTTGTCGTGCTCCTCTATCTCCTTCGCGAGCTCTTCGAAATCGGCCGTGCTCTCGACGAAGTCGATGTCGTTCGTGTTGACGACGATGAGGGGCGTGTCCTTGTAGTGGAAGAAGAAGTGGTTGTAGGCCTCGTTCAGTGTGTCGATGTACTCGCGGGACATGTCCCGCTCGAAATCGCGCCCGCGCCGGCGGATCCGCCCCATGAGGACGTCGACCGAAGCCTGGAGGTAGACGACGATGTCGGGCTTCGGGACCTCTCGCTCGAGGAGGTCTGCGAGTCGCTTGTAGAGGCCGAGCTCGTTGTCGTCGAGCGTGATGTTCGCGAAGATGCGGTCCTTCGCGAAGATGTAGTCCGAGACGACGCGCTCCATGAAGAGGTCGTACTGCTTGAGATCGCTCTGCTGCCTGTGCCGGGAGAGCAGGAAGAAGAGCTGCGTCTGGAACGCGTGGCCGCGCATGTTCTGGTAGAAGTCCGCGAGGAAGGGGTTCTCCTCGACGATCTCGAGCTTGAGGTGGGCCCCCCACTTCGTCGCAAGGAGCTTCGCGAGCGTCGTTTTGCCGACGCCGATAACCCCTTCGATCGCCACGTAGTTCTTTCCCGGCAAACGTCCTCCCGATCAGGCGTCCACGGCAGGAGACGGAGGGCCACCGATCCGTTTGACGTCGGAGCCGACGTCCCCGATCTCCCTCACGAGAAGCCGGATGTTCTTGCCGACGCCCGGAATCAGGAGGTCGGGCGCGATCTCCTCGAGGGGAATCAGCACGAACGGGCGCTTCGTCATCCGCGGGTGGGGAACGGTGAGCTCCGGATCCTCGATCTGAACGTCGTCGAACAGAAGGAGATCGATGTCGAGCGTCCTCGGCCCCCACGCGACGCGTCGGAACCTGCCGCACCGATCCTCGATCGCCAGGAGCTCGTTCATGAATGCGCGCGCGTCGAGATCGGTCGTCACCTCGGCGGCAGCGTTCAGGAAGCGAGGTTGCTCTTCCCGCCCGACGGGGCGGGTGTCGTAGATCGAGGAGACGTTCACGACGTCCGTACCGGGGAGCGCGCCCACCATCGCGAGCGCCTTCTTGATGTACCCCAGTCTGTCCCCGAGGTTCGAGCCGAGTCCGATCCAGGCCCTGTGCATGGTCCCCTCCGTCCCCGGAAGCGCCGCCGCGCGGCGCCCCCCGAACACACCTCTCCCGGTACCGCTACCGCGTGTGGACGACCTCGATCTCGACGTGGTCGATCGATCCGGCGATCGGCACGCTCGGCTTCCTGACGCGCACCAGCACCTCCTCGGCCCCGAACTGGGAGAGGACGTCCCGGGCGATCTTGTCGGCCATCGTCTCGAGGAGGTGGTACTTCTCCCCGACGACCTCCCTCTCGATCAGCCGGTAGACCGACTCGTAGTTGACGGTCCTCTTCATGTCGTCCGTCCGGACCGCGTCGGAGAGGTCGGCGGTGATCTCGACGTCGACCTCGAAGCGCTGGCCGAGCTCCCGCTCGTTCTCCGAGGCCCCGTGGTAGCCGTAGAGCCGGATGTTCTCGAGCGACACCTTGTACTTGGGCATCCTCACGACTCCTCGTGTGTGGGTTCCGCGCGCTTCGCCCGTCGGGCTCTGCGCCCGCGGGGCTCCGGTTCCTGCCCCGCCGTAGCCTCGTAGCCTACAGGATTCGGCGGATTCTATCAACGGCCTCGACGATCCGCTCCTCGGGCGTCGTCAGGGCCATCCTGACGTAGCCCTCGCCGGAGGGGCCGAAACCCACCCCAGGCGTCGCCACGACCCGCGCCTCGCGGAGGAGCCTGGTCGCGAAGGCCTGCGATCCCTCCCCCGTCGGCACCTTCGCCCAGACGTAGAAGGTCGCGTGCGGCCTCGGGACGTGCCACCCGGCGTCCCCCAGGCCGTCGACGAGCACGTCGCGCCGCCTCCGGTAGACCTCGAGCTGCTCGCCGACCCGCTCCTCGGGAAGCGAGAGCGCGGCCTCGCCGGCCCGCTGGATCGCGGTGAAGACGCACGAGTCGACGTTGCTCTTGATCGCGGCGAGCGCGTCCAGAACGCCGGCGTTCCCGACGGCGAATCCGATCCGCCAGCCGGTCATGTTGAACGTCTTCGAAAACGAGTGGAACTCGACGCCGACCTCGCGGGCGCCGCCCGCCTGCAGGAGCGAGACCCTGGATCCCTCGTAGAGGATCTCCGCGTAGGCGGCGTCGTTCACGACGACGAAGCCGTGCTCGTGCGCGAGGTTCGCCGCGAGCTGGAAGAGCTCGGGATCGACCGGTGCCCCCGTTGGGTTGTTCGGGTAGTTCAGGAACAGGAGCTGCGCGGAGTCCGCCGTCGCCCGTGAGATGCGGTCGAGGTCGGGGCGAAAACCCAGCTCCGGCTCGAGGGGCACGTGGACGACCTCTCCACCGGCGAGCCACGAGGCCGCCTGGTAGACCGGGTAGCCCGGATCGGGCACGAGGGCGACACGGGACGGATCGAGGACCGCCATCGGCAGGTGCCCGAGCCCCTCCTTCGTGCCGATCAGGACGAGGACCTCGCGCTCGGGATCGAGGGAGACGCCGTAGCGTGCCTCGAACCAGCCGGCGATCGCCTTCCTGAGCGACGCGTCGCCCCGCTGCGCCGGGTAGCGGTGCGTCGCCGGGTCGGCGCAGGCCGCCTGCAGCGCCTCCACGATCTCGGGAAAGGTCGGGAGATCGGGATCGCCGAGACCGAGATCGACGAGATCGACGCCCTCGGCCAGGAGGGCGTGCTTCGCCCGCTCGAGCTCGACGAAGAGGTACGGCGGCAGCCTGTCGAGCCTCGCGGCCCGCTGGAACCGTTTCGTGTCTTTCATGACCATCCGCGCAGGTATGTGCCTTCCGTTCGTCGCACGCCGAAGCTACCCGGCGGATATTCGCGGTGTCAAGGAGAAAGCCGTGTCGGGCCCCGCTTGGGGCGTCGTCCCGCTGCCGGGAGAGCCGGCGCACAGAGAGAACGGCGCCCCCCGAGGGGGGCGCCGTTCGAAGGAACCCGCAGGTTCCGTGCTGCTGTCCGTCGACCAGGTCCTACTGCTCGTCGGTCCTATCCCTGACCTCCGGCTGCGTCGGAGGAACGCGCTCGGAGGCTCCCTTCTCGGTGCTGTTGGACTCGTAGTCGACTCCCATGGTCTCGGAGAGTCCGAGCGCCTCCGGATACAGGTACTTGCCGACCTGCGTGGCGGGCTTGTTCTCTTCCACCACGATCCGGTTCGCACGCGCGAAGGCATCGTTCCGGATGCCGGTGACCTGCCACGAGACCTTCATGCCGGCCTCGCCCCCCGCGATCTCGAACCTGATTCCCGTCATCTCCGTGGCCACGTACAGGTTCGGGCCCGGAGCACCGATCGAGGTCAGCTGATACCGGAAGTCGACGTTCAGCTCGTCGAACCACTCCGGCATCTCGACCCACGCCCTGCCGCTCGCGTCGAGCACCGCGTTCCCGTTGTAGATGTTCATCATGTCCGGGCTCTCGACGAACGAGTGACGAAGGACCTTGTTGGCGGGATCCAGCGGGTGGTCGATGACGAACGAGCCGCCGCCCTTCGAGAGCGTGCCGCTCACGTTGACGTTCCCCGAGAAGTAGCCGGCCCAGTTCGTCGTCCCACCGCTGGCGTAGCCGTAGACGCCGTAGTTCGACCCGGTCGCCCCGTATACGTAGCCGTAGACGCCGTAGTAGTTGCTGCTGCCCGTCGGGGCGACCCGGCCTTCCACGCCATGGAATCCACCGTAGAACCTGCCACCGATGCCGTAGAAGTCGGTCGGCTCAGAACGGCCCTCGATAGCTACGGCGTCCGTGCTCCCGGTTCCGGTGTACTCGGCGTAGACAGGACGCGCGGTCGAGCTGCCGTAGTTGGTCTGGAAACTCGCGCACCCTGGCGTCGTCGTCGTGACGCCGAGCGTCGAGCTGACGGACACGGGACCGTAGCTGACGACGCCGCCCTGCGTGGTCACCTGCCCGTCACCGTCGACGACGAACTCTACGCCGCTGCGCTCGCACTCGATGAACTGGAAGCCGTCGGGCGCGCTCGACGGAACCACGATCTGCAGCATGTCGTTCCCGTTCGACGGAGCGCTCGTGCGACTGAAGTCGACGAGGCGCCCGGCCGAACCCACGTAGGTGCTGTTCACCTCGAGCGCCTGGCCCGACGTGTTCTCGTTGACCGTGAACGTCGAGGCCGGACTGGTCGTCCCGATCCCGATGTCGCCGCCCGCGTCCTGGTAGAGGACCGAGTTGCCGAGCGTCGTCGCGGCAGTGAACCTCGGGATGTAGTTCGCCGAGCCACCCCCGCCGACGCCGCCGGTCGACGCCTGCCACGTGCCCACGCCGCTCGCGCTCGACGTCAGAACGTAGCCGGCGCCCGCGCCGGTCGCCATCTGGAATCCCAGCATCTCGACGGTGCCGCCGACGTCGAGGGCGTTCGACGGACTCGTCACGCCGCCGATACCGACCTCGCCGGACGAGTGCTGGATCACGATGTCGTCGGTGTTCGTCGTGCCGCCACTGATCGACGCCCAGCCGAACCCGCTGCTCAGCCACAGTTTGTTGGTCGTCCCGGTCATGCCGACTCCGACGATGTCCTCCCAGCTGGAATCATCCAGGAACAGGGCCGTCTCGCCGGCTCCGTTCTGCTCGAGCTCGAACAGCGGACCAGCACTACTCCCGGACCCCGCATAGGGCAGGGTGAATCCGCCGCCGGCGCCCGCCTGCCACGTCGCGTTGCCGCTCGCGTCCGACGTCAGCACGTAGCCGTTCGTCGCGCCGGTCGGGATCTGGAGGGGGCCGCCGAGGTAGGTGGCGTCGGGGGTGTAGACGCCCCAATCGTCAAAGTTCTCGTCCTGGTAGCCCAGCGAGGCCCATACGGTGCCGTCGTGATTCGAACCGAGCACGCCGCCCGTCCTCTCGTAGTCGAACCAGCTGTAGCCGGCCACGCCGAACGTATACGGGTCACCGTAGAAGTTGTGCCCGGTGACGGCGGTGTTCGTGTCGTAGTGGCCGTAGCCATCTCCGGGACTCGCCACCGTCCTCGTCCGGTAGCCGTAGATCGCGGCGCGCTCGTCGCCGAGATCGTCGGTGTCGACGAGCCGCGAGTACAGCACCCTCTGGTTCTCACCCAGCAGGTAGAGCTTGTTGAGTCCGCGGTCGTGCGTCTCGCCGTCGTCACCCTCGCGCACGACCGACTCATTCGCCCGCGGCACGTCGCCGATTGCGACCGAGCCCGGGATGTGGTAGATGTCGTCGCCCGAGATGACCCAGTCCGCATCGGGCGCACCTGTGTCCGCGTACTTCGCGCGGAACGCGTACGACGCCGCGGTCAGCTTCGTCCGGGGCGTCAACTCCGGGGCCGCGCCGACCTGCGTCGCCAGGTAGTACTGCGTGTCGAACAGCAGTGCTATCGGATTCACATCGCCGAGAATGACGTCGAAGATGCCGTCCTCAACGAACACGTTCTGCGTCTCCGTCCACAGCGAGACGCCGGCCACCGGAACCGCGTAGATCCGGAACGTCAAGTTGTAGAAGCCGTCCGGGACCGGGCTTCCGACTGCGTCCGTCAGAACGCCCTGGTAGCTCATCGTCTCCGGAATCGCTGCCACGCCCGCCTGCGCTACGAGCGCAAGAAGGGCACACATCACAAGAAGCCGTCTCATTGGTCGCGATCTCCTCTCCTGGTCTGCGTCAGCCCCCACCTCCGTCTCTCGCCTCCCTGCGCGCGTCTCCCTCGTCGCGCTCGAGCGAAAGAGAGGTGGAGTGGACCCGCGCGGGCTCGCCGCCGGGGACAGCCGGGTGCCCCCATGTATGCAGGTCCACCCCTACTTCAGGAGCACCATCTTGCGGGCTTCTACGAACTGACCTGCCACCATCCGAGCGAAGTACACACCGCTCGGAAGGCCCTTCGCGTCGAGCACGGCCCGGTGAAACCCCGGGTCGAGCACTTCGTCCACGAGAGTCATCACCTCTCGCCCCGCGACGTCGTACACCTTCATCTCCACTCGCGTCCGCTCGAGGATCGCGAAGCTCAACGTCGTCACGGGATTGAACGGGTTCGGGTGGTTCTGGCCAAGCCAGTACTCCGTCGGAAGCACGTCCTCACCTTCGACACCCGTGAGGATCCAGCCAGGACGGTACCAGAACCCGATCTGGTTGATGTTCGATGGGCCGCTCACCACCCCGATGCACGCCTGTCCGACCGTGCCGTGGATGATGTTGTTCACGCCCGACATGCTCCCCCCACCGCAGCCCACGACGCTGTAAGGCATCTGGAACTGCGCTGCCGCGGAGAAGGCCATGAGCAGAACAACTGCAACGGCGAGCAGCACCACAGACCGCTGTCGCATCGAGCCCTCCTTTCGCTCACCCCTGGTAAGCTCTCCCAAGAAAGCAACGACGCCGCACCGCACCCCGGCCGTGCGCACGCGGCGCCTAGCGCTACTTCGCTCTTTTCTACCATCACGTGAAGAAAGGTTGTGCAGCTAACTCAGGCTGGCTAGACGGTACCACAGAATCGAATCTGCGTCAATGCTATAGTGGGATGCGCAGGAGCATCATGAGTGAGCGCTCATGATACTGGGTGAGTGCATAGCTTTATTGCGTATGTCAAGAGACAAGCTCCGCCACTTCCTCCTACCGAAAACGGCGCCCCCGAGGTCGGGAGCGCCGTGTCGTGACGCTTCAGTTCTCTTCCGGTAGCCGGTCCGGCAGCCCGCGGTCCTTCGGCGCGCCGCCCCGCCGCCCCGGCCCTGTTCCGCCGGGTCTCTTACTGCCCTCCCGCGGCCTTCTCCTCCTGGTAATCGACCCCCAGCTGCTCGGGCGCGCCGTGGAGGCTCGGGTGCAGGTATCGCCCCTGCTCCGCGGCCGGTTTCATCTCCTCGACCGGAATCCGGTTCGCCTCGGCGTAGGCGTCCTTCCGGATCCCCGTCACGAGCCAGGACACCCTGAGCCCCGGGTCGCCACCCGCGATTCTGAACTGGTTACTCATGATCTCCTGGGCGATGTAGAGGTTCGGAGCCGGAGCTCCGAGCGGCGTGAGCTGGTAACGGAAATCGCGATTCAGCTCCTCGAACCAGTCCGGCAGCACCACCCACGCCTCCCCCACGAAGTCGAGCTCCACGATGCCGTCGTACACGTTCTTCATGTCGGGGCTCTCGACGAACGAGTGGTAGAGGTACATGTTGTCCGGGTCGAGCGGGTGATCGATCTTGAACGCCCCCGCGGCCTTCGTGAGCGTCCCGGTGACGTGGGTATCGCCGGCGAAGTAGCCGGCGTAGCTCTCGTCGGACCCGCCGGCGTAGCCGTAGACGCCGCGGTTGACGCCCGTGCCGAAGGCGTGCCCGTGCACACCGTGGTTGGTGCCGGATCCCCCGGACACCCGGCCGTGGACCCCGTTGTAGGTCTCCGTCCCGGTCGGGAAGACCACGCCGGAGATCCCGCGGAACCCGCCTTCGAACGATCCGCCGATGCCGTAGTAGTCCGCCGGCGCCGATCGCCCGAACACCGCGACGGCGTCGTATTCGCCCGTCGCCGTGTACTCGGCACGGACGACGCGGGTCAGGTCGCTCTGGAACCCCGTCCTGAACGCGCCCCCCCGATCGTTCGCGCTCTGGACGTCGAGCCCGCCCACGAGCCTGAGGTCGCCGTCGATCGTCGCACCCTCGGTGATGAGCGCGCCGTCCGCGATGTCCACCCCGCCCGTGATCACGGCGCCGTCGGAGATCGTCACGCCGCCCGTGATGCCGGCGCCGCCCGTGATGGTGGCGCTGCCTGAGATGGACGCTCCGTTCGTGATCACCGCGCCGCCGATCAGGGAAGCGGCTCCCTCGACGGTCGCATCGCCGCCGACGGTCGCGTCGCCCTCGGCGGTGATGCTGCCGTCGGCGCCGACCGCGAACTGGACGCCTCCGCGCCGGCACTCGATGAACTGCGAGCTGTCGGAAGCGGTCGGCGGAACCTCCAGGGCGAGAACGTCGTCGCTCGGCTGGACCATGCCCGTGCGTTCGAATTTGACGAGGTGGCCGATCGGCCCGGAGTAGGAGCTCACGACCTCGAGTGCAGCACCTTCATCGGCGCGCTCGATGTCAAGCGATGCATCGGGGGACGTGGTCCCGATACCGACGGCCCCGTCGGCGTTGTAGATGTCCGAGTCACCGATCGCCGTCTCGCCGGTGAACTTCGCGATGAAGTCCGCCGTGCCGGCGCCGTAGATACCCCCGCCCCCGCCGCCGCCCGGCTGCCACGTTCCGGCGCCGTCCCCGTCGCAGGTGAGCACGTAGCCGTTGATCGCCCCGACCGGCATCACGAAGCCTCCCACCCGGGCGTCGTTGGGCGTGTAGATGCCCCAGTCGATCTGGAATTCGTCTTCATACCCCAGGGCCGCCCACACCGTCCCGTCGTATTTCGATCCGAGAACGCCGCCGGTCCGCTGCTCGTCGTACCACGTGTAGCCCGCGACGCCGAACGTGTATTCGTCGCCGAAGGCGTTGTAACCGGTGATCGCGTTGTTGGTCGCCCAGTGCGCGTAGCCGATCCCCGGGCTCGGGACCTCTCTGGACCGGTACGCGTAGATCGCCGCTCGCCCATCGCCTTCGTCGTCGGTGTCCCAGAGCGCGGAGTGGATGACCTTCTGGTTGGCGCCACGCACGTAGAGTCTGTTCAGCCCGCGGTCGACCGCGCGCTCCGTGTCGCCCTCCGGTCCCTCGGGCGCCACCTCCCCACGCGGCGTCGAGCCGATGCCGACCGAGCCGTCCAGCCTGTAGATGTCGTCGCCGTCGATCACCCAGTCTTCATCCGCCCCCGCCCCGTCGACGTAGAGAGCCCGGTAGGCGTACGGAACCGACACGAGCTCCACGCGCGGAATCATCTCGGGATTCGCGCCGATCTGGATCGCGAGCCAGTAGGGAGCGTCGAACGGGAGGTCGATCGGCTGCACGTCGCCGAGGAGGACGTTGAAGACCCCGTTCTCAACAGGCAGTGACTGGATCTCCGTCCAGAGCGCCAGCCCCCCCGTCGGACCGTCGTAGATCCGGAACGCCATCCCGTAGTACCCGTCCGGCACGACCACGCCTTCCTCGTCCCTGAGCACGCCCTGGTAGCCGATCTTCTGCGGGGGCGCGGCCGCGGCCGTCTGGATCACCACCAGCAATGCGAGCGTCGCGCCGAGTGCAAGGAGTCGTCTCATCTTCGTCGCTCTCCTCTTCTCTGTCTCGCCTTCCCTCCGGGCCGCGCCGCAGGCAGAACGCCGGCGATCCGGCCGGAGAAACAGAGTGTCTGTCGTCTCCGATTCCGTTGATGCCGTCGGAGCGTGGCTGGGCCCGCCGGCCTCGCAGACGCCGACCGACGGCATACCGCCCCGGACACACCGCGAAGCGCGGGCGCCGCAGCAGCGGTGCCGCCCCCCTGCGGAGCTTCCAACGCTCTTAACTCTAAACTATATCACAAGATGGCAATCTTGTCAATGGGTCGACCGCCGGGAAGCGCCGGCACCGCGTCCGGAAGGCACCGCGCGCCTCCCCCAATCCCCCTTGCAGCACCCTGAACGACCGACGGCGCCCCTCTCGGCGCGCCGCTTCGCTTCGTCCATGTCCGACGGAGCCGGACGTTCCTCCCGCGTCAGCTCTTCCCGCGCCCACTCCCCCGGCTCCCACCCCGCGCCGCCCGAAGCTCCTCGAGCAGCAGGTAGGGTACCTCGACCTCGCCCATCTCGATCTGCGGCTTGCTCGCCCCGTGGAAGTCGGTACCGCCCGTCACGGCGAGTCCGTGTCTCTCTGCCAGATCGCGGTAGTGACCCACGAGCCGCGCGAGTTCGCCGCCGTCGATGAGCGACTCGTCGTTGTGGAACGGTCTGTTCTTGTCGTACGGGTAGTAGACCTCGATCCCGCCGATCCCGGCGGCGGCGCAGACCTCGATGACCCCGTCGACCGCCGGATCGATGAGCGCGCCTCCGCGCGCGAAGGTCGAGTTGTAAGCCCCCGGGTGCGCGAGAACCGAGATCCCGCCGGCGCGCGCGATCAGCTCCAGGCACTCCTCGAGCGGGAGGGTGAACTCCCTCGCGACGTGCCAATCCCCACCGAACGAGGTCCGGTCGAAGAACTCCTGCGCAGCGAACTCCGGGTGGTGCCGGTGGAGCACCTTCCAGATGTGGGGACGGCGGACGGTGTCGCCGGCCGACTCCGCGAGCACCTCCCCCGCTTCGATCGCAAGCCCGTTCGCGCAGAGAACCTCGATCTGCCGATCGAGCTTCCCGTTCTTCGCGTCCTGCAGCCGGCGGAGCACGTCGACGAGCTCCCGGTCCTCCGGATCGATGAGGTAGCCGAGAACGTCGACCTCGACGAGCCCCCGGTCGGGGTCGTGCGCGATTCCGATCTCGACGCCGGGCACGACCTCGACCCCCAGACGCTCGCCCGCCGCGAGCCCCTCCGGAATCCCGCCGACGGAGTCGTGGTCGGTGATCGCGATCGCGGCGAGCCCCAGCGACTTCGCGCGCTCGACGAGCTCGTTCGGTGTCAGGGTTCCGTCGGAAGCGGTCGTGTGGAGGTGGAGATCGATCCTGCCGTCGTTCGGGGAAACGGACAAGGAGCCCTCCGCGATCAGACCTCGATGCCGAAGACGCCCTTCAGGGCGAACCCGGCGGCCACCGAGACGACGAAGAAGATGAGAAGCCAGTGGAGCTCGATCCCGAAGAGCGAAAGATCGCCGGGCGGGTAGCGGACCTCGATCGTCTTCACAGCGGAGTCGCGCGGGAGGGGCGCCTCCGAGGGATAGAGAAACGCCGCCCAGGTTCCGGCGCGGGCGCGGACCGCGCCCACCTTGCGGACGCCGGGATGGCCCGACACGACGAACTCCTTGGTCACCGGTCCCGATGGCGTCTGGATCACCAGCTCGTGCGTCCCCGGAATCAGCCCCTGGACGCTCCAGTCGATCTCGCCCGCCGAATCGATGCGGAGCGGCGGCGAGGTCACGCGGAGCGAGAACGGCGTGTCCAGTCTGACGTCGATCTCGGTCGGGCGGGCGCTCCCATCGAGCTTGACGGCAACGACGGCGAACCCGCCCGGCTCGACGCCGGCGTTGCCGTAGCGGATGCCGAGCTGCACCATGATCAGGAGCACGGGTAGGATGAGGAAGAGAAGCGGCTTGAGCGAATGCCGGAGGTACCTGAGGTTGTTGGCGATGACATTCCCGATCGCTGCGAACATCACGCGCGTGTCGTTTCGGAAGATCCACATCTCCATGATGTAGGCCTTCAGCTTGTCCTTCGTCTCCGCGATCCGCCTCTGGTTCGACGTCTTCCCGAAGATGAGGAGCATGACGACGCCCGCCACGATCGAGACGATGAGGAGCGGCAGGACGGGATGCGTTCCCGCGAAGATCCCGAAGAAGGCGTCAAAGCCGCGCGTGATGGCTTTCAGTATCGGCCACATGGTTCCCGGTCCGGCGGCGCTTCAGGCCGCGTAAGGGGTGACGATGCGAAATCCCCGCGCGCGGTCCCCCGGATCCTCCGCGCGCGACAGGGCCTACGAGATGTAGCCGAGGCCCTTGAGCTTCTCCTTGATCTCCTCTTCGGAGTCCGACTCCTCGAGCTTCGCGATCTCCCGCTCGAGGGCGTGAGTCACGAACTCCTCGGGAGACGAGTAGCCGGCGATCTTGGCGAACCTCTTCACCTTCTCGAGAAGCTCCTTGTCGATCTTGATGCTCGCACCACCGAACATTCCGTCCTCCTCTGACTGAGCGGCGTGCTCTCGCTCCGACCCCGCGCCGTCGGGCCACGTCGTCTGGCCACGTCGTCTGGCCACGCCGTCGAGCCCCGCGCCGTCGGGCCACGCGCCGTCCCGGCCGCGGCCTCTAGAAGACCGGCCGCCCCACCATCCACGGCATCTTGCCGATCCCGAACTCCGCAAGGATGGTCGGGGCGAGATCGAAGAGCGCCGGATGCTCGAGCTCGATCGGCCTGTTCGAGAAGAGCACCCCCGGCACGTGGTGGTAGTCGGCGCAGTGGTCGCCGCTCCACTTGTTCGTGTTGTCCTCGAGGATCTCGGGCCTGATCTGTCCCGACGCGGTCTGGTCCGACCCGCGGTACCCCCAGCCGTACCCGACGATGATATCGGGCGCCGCCTCGACGTACGGGCCGTGGTAGGTCTCCCGCGCCTTGTACGCGCGGACGACGACCCGCTGGTTCGTCTTCGGGTCGCGCACGGTCTCGAGCTTCCCCGCGATCTCGTCGACGAGCGCGTCGGCCTCGGGCCCGGGCTGGACGATCCCCTGCGACTCCCGTCCCTTCAGATTCACGTAGAGCCCGTTGATCCCGAGCCCGTACGCCCGCGTCTTCGACCAGTCGACGCCCAGGAGCCACTCCACGCGGTCGGGATCGACGCCGTCCTTGAGCACGAGGTAACCCTCGTCGAGGAGCCAGCGATTCAGATGGAACGCCCGGTACCACGGCGCGAAGCCGTGGTCGGAGAGCACGATCAGGGTTGTGTTCTCGTCGACCTTCTCGAGCGTCTTCTCCAGAACGCGGTCGAACTCCATGTAGAGCAGCTCGATGAAGTCCGCGAAAGCCGCGTCGGTCTCGGCGACGTACGCGGGATGCGACGGATCCATGCACCGCCACATCGCGTGCGTGCTCTGGTCGAGCGACGAGAAGTAGAAGTAGAGGAGCCCCTCGTCGAACCGCTCGAGCTCGTAGTCGTATGCCTTCGATCGCTCGGCGAGCACGATCTTCGCCTGCTGCGCGAACTCCGCGTTCCCGAAGATCCCGTGCTCGAGCGCCTTCGTGTCCTCCGCCATGCCCTGCGTGTAGAAGTAGCCGAGTTCGTCGACGAGTTCCTTCCCGTAGCCGGGCGGCTCCGTGATCGGAAGAGCCTGGTTCGCCGGGTTGATCTGCACGGGGCTCACGTAGAGCCCGAACTCCGGGTGCACCGACTTCAGGAAGAACCGCGCGATGCCGCTCACCGTGACCACACCGGGCACCATCTTGAACTCGAGCTCGACCCAGTCGCTGAACTCGCCCTCGGCAAGGACGGTTTCGGTGTCGTCGACCACGATCTTGGCGACGGGGTTCTCGGGATCGACGTAGACCTCGAAGTCGATGCCGACCTTCTTCTCGCTGTACGGAACGCGCGACCCGCGCCGCTCCTCGATCTTCTCGTAGTCCTTGAAGTCGTTCGGCGGACCGTAAAGCTTCGAGCGGATCACGTCGTCCTCGAGATCGACCTCGTAGACGTAACCACCGCCGAGGTCGGTCCGGCCCTCCCACTCCTCCGTCGTGTAGTACCCGAACGTCCCGTAGGTCCCGAGGATGTCCGGCGTGCCGAGGCCGGAGATGCTCCTCGTCAGGCCCTTCTCGCTCGGCACCGGCGGGAAGTTTGCCGGGAGCTTGAAGATCGTGCACGGGATGCCGGCCGCCTCGAGGATCTGCCAGAACGCGACGCCCCGCCGGAGGTTCAGAGTGCCTCCGCCCGCCACCGGAAACACGTAGTCGGTGAACGGCAGGGCAAACCGGTTCCGCACAGGGATGCCCAGGATGCGCGCCTTCTCGGGAGGCGCCGCGACCTCCGACGTCGAGAGATACGGGAGATAGCTCTCCGTCTTCCTGTGCATGAAGTCGAAGATCCCGTGCCCCCCCGGGTCGGTTCCGGTGATGAAGTTCGACCACGCGACCGGGCTCTGCGGAGGGATGCTCGAAAGGAGCGGCCTGAACCCTCCGGCGTCGGCGAGCGCCTTGAAGTGCGGGAGCCTCCCCTCGTCCATCATGCGGCTCGAGATGAGCCAGTCCATGCCGTCGATCCCGAGGACGATCACTCGATGACCGTGATCGCCGTCCTCGCCCGCTGCGACCGCTCCGGTCTCGACGTATCCCAGGGACGCGAGCGCCGCCCGTTCCTCATCGCTGAGGCCGCTCTGCTCGGGGACGTCCGCCGTGCAGCCCGCGAGCGCGATCGCCAGCGCGAGGAGCGCCGCCGTTCCGAGGGCGGTGGCCCGCCTACGCGTCATTCCCACTGGTGCCGTCCTTGTTCGTTTCCTGCCGAAAGACCGATCGTCCGCGCATGTAGTCGGGGATCTTCACCCCGAAAAGATCGAGGATCGACGGGCCGATGTCGATGAGGCCCGCCCGGTCAGCCGTCACCTTCCTGTTCGAGAAGAGGACGCCCGGCACGAGCCTGTAATCGATGCAGTGGTCGCCGCTCCACGACTTGACGTTGTCCTCGAGGACCGCCGCGCTCGACTTCCCCACCGCGGCGTCCCACGACGCCCGGTACCCGATGTTGTAGCCGATGATGAGGTCGGGCGCGTTCTCCACGTACGGCCCGTCCATGATCTCCTCGGTGTCGTAGACCGACGTGATGGCGCGCTCGCCCGTCTCGGGGTCGACGAGGCCCTCGAGTTTCTCCTTGAGCTCGCGCTTCAAGGCCCGGTACTCGTCCGACTTGACGATGCCCTGCGCCTCCCTCCCGCGCCGGTTGATGTAGATCCCGGAGAGGCCGAGCTGGAACATCTTCGTCCTCGACCAGTCGACGCCGCGCAGGTACTCGCCGACCGCGCTCGCGCCCTCGCCCGGCGCGCAGTACGCGCCGAAATCGCAGGCCTCGGCGCCGTCGCCGTTTCCCGGACCGTCGCCCGACGCGTCACCGCCGGCCCCACTCCCCGATCCGCCGGTCGCGCCGCCGTCCGCGCCGCCGTTCCCCTCCGCGAACATGTAGCCGTTCTCGAGCGCCCACGTGTTCAGGTTCACGCCGCGCTTGAACTGCTTGAAGCCGTGGTCGGAGATGACGAGCAGCAGCGTCGAATCGTCGACCTGCCGCATGACGCGCCCGAGCAGCTCGTCCATCCTCACGTAGAGGTCCTCGATCGCACCCTTGTGGTGCTCGTGGTCCTTGTCTCGGTTCGAGGGATGGTCGTCGTCGAGGTACCTCAGGAACATGTGCTGGATGCGGTCGGTCGCGTCGAAGACGACCACCGTGAGCCCGCTCCGGTTCTTCGCGAGCGAGTTCATGAACATGCGCTCGCGCTCCTCGTGGATGAGGTAGGTCTGCTCGAGGAACGCCTTCTCGTCGATCATCCGCTCGTTCAGCGCCCACGTGTCCTCGGCGAGCCCGAGCGTCGCGTAGCGGCCCTGGAGCTTGGCGAGGTACTGCGAGAACATCGACGGTTCGCTGATCGGCATCGCCGGGCTGTCCGGATCGATGTTGATCGGCGTGACGTAGAGCTCGAAGTGGGGAGACACCGACGTCACGTAGACCCTGACGATGCCTTTCACCTTGACGCCGAGGCCCGCGTTGAACTCGAGCGGCAGCCAGTCCGAGTACTCCGCCGCCTCCAGGACGAACTCGTTCCCGTCGAAGTCGAACGCGACGACATCGTCGAACTCGTCGATCTCCGCCTCGAACGAAACCGTGAGCGCCTCGTGCCCTTCGGTGAACGGAGACGGCGGGCCGGGCAGCTCGCCCCTGACGACGTTGCCCTCGCGCTCGATCAGGATGAGGGCACCTCCAGTGTACGATCCGGCCTTCTCGCGGTCGGTCGTGAACACGGTGAAGCTCCCCTGGCTCCCGCGCAGGTCGGGCACGCACATCGCCGAGAGGAGGACGCCGTTCTTGAGCTTCTCGGGCGGGAACGTGATCGGCACGCGCAGGATGTGGCACGGGATGTAGCAGTCGTCGAGGACCGACCAGAACGGGCGGCTCTTCCGCATGAGGCGGATCGAGGGTTTGCCGATCGGAACGCGGTACTTCCCGAGCTTGAGCGTCCGTTCGGGGGTCGTGATGCGCGTCGAGGAGAGGATCGGGAAGTAGGTCTTCTCGTCCCTTCCGAGGAAGTCGAAGATGTTGTGCCGCGACGCGTCGACGCCCGTCGCGAAGGTCGACCACGCCACCGGCGACATCGACGGGCACGCAGTCTCCAGGAGCTTGAAGGAACCCTGGTCGGCCAGCCTCCGGAAATTGGGGAGCTTTCCCTCCTCCATGAATCCCTTCGTGATGACAGGGTCGAGCCCGTCGAGCCCGAGCACGATCGCGCGTTTGATCTCGCTCGGTCCCCGGAGGTGCCGCGCGCGGATCAGGCGGCGGAGCGTCCGGAACGGCCACGAGATGAGCGAGCCCAGGGCGAGGAAGAACGTGATGAAGACGACCGCGAGCGAGCCCACGACGGCGAAGCCCGCGCCGGGCCCCACGTATGCGTGGGCCTGGGCAGGGTACAGCACGGCCGCGGCGACCGCGGCCGTGAGGAAGGCTAGTTTCTTGCTCGATGCGGACATACGCCTCCGTCGCGCGAGTGGTGGATCGCACTCCATATAATAGCCGCCAGAGCCCACCCTATCAAGCGCCGTACCAGCCCTCGCGGTGGGCGCCCGCACGGGAGCCCGGCGCCGCCCCCGGCCGCGCCCCGGCCGCACCCCCGCCGCCCCGGTTGACACGCTGCGCACCCGGGGCTACGCTCGACGCATGGACCGTCCCACGGGCATCATCTTCAACATCCAGCGCTACGCGATCCACGACGGCCCGGGGATCCGGACGACCGTGTTCCTGAAGGGCTGTCCGCTGTCGTGCACCTGGTGCCACAACCCCGAGGGACTCTCGGCCGACCCCGAGATCCTCCTCGTGGCCGATCGGTGCGAGCACTGCGGAGCCTGCGTCGAGGCGTGCCCGGTTCCTCCACTCGTCGGTCCCGACGGACGGAAGTCGACCGACCGGAGCCTCTGCGTGCGGTGCGGGCGGTGCGTCGAAGCGTGCACGGCCGGCGCCCGCCGTCTCGTCGGCCGGGAGCTCCCGGTCGACCGCGTCCTCTCGGAGGTCGAGCGGGACCGTCCCTTCTACGAAGAGACCGGGGGCGGCGTGACGTTCTCGGGCGGCGAGCCGCTGGCGCAGCCGGAGTTCCTCTCCGCCTGCCTGGCCAGCTGCCGCGACCGGGGTATCCACACCGCCGTCGACACGAGCGGGGCGGCCGACAGCCGGGTCCTCCTCGGAATCGCCGGGCTCACCGATCTCTTCCTCTTCGACCTGAAACTGCTCGACGAGAACCGGCATCAGAAGCACACGGGGGTTGCGCTTGCCCCCATCCTCGAGAACCTGAAGGCGCTCGACGAAACGGGGGCGCGCGTCTGGGTCCGCTTCCCCGTGATCCCGGGCGTCACCGACGACCGGACGAACATCGACGCTCTCGGCCGGTTCGTTTCGTCTCTGTCGAACACGCGGCAGGTTCACCTCCTCCCCTTCCACCGGACCGCCGCCGACAAGTACGCGAGGCTCGAGCGCCCGTGGGATCACGGTGAGGTGCCCGCCTCGCCGCGTGCGACGCTCGACGGGATCGCCGAGATCCTCGGGGACTACGGACTCGAAGTCAGAACGGGCGGATAGACGGAGGCAGATGAACGCATGACCGAACGCGTAGAGCGCCTGAGAGACGCGACCCTCGCGGCGACACCGACGATCTCCGCCGAGCGCGCGTGGCTCATGACGGAGTTCTATCGGGAGAACGAGGGGAAGCACTCGACGCCCGTCCTTCGCGCGCTCGCGTTCCGACACGTCTGCGAGAAGAAGGCGATCGCGATCGGCGCCGACGAGCTCATCGTCGGCGAGCGCGGACCCGCGCCCAAGGCGACACCCACCTACCCCGAACTGACCTGCCACAGCCTCGACGACCTCCGGATTCTGAACGACCGCGAGAAAACGAGCTACGGCGTTCCGCCCGGCATCGCGGACGTCTACGAGAAGGAGATCATCCCGTTCTGGCGAGGCAGGAGCCTGCGCGACGTGATCTTCGACGCGCTCGAGTCCGAGTGGAAGGAGGCCTACGAGGCCGGCGTCTACACGGAGTTCATGGAGCAGCGCGCGCCGGGCCACACGGTCGCCGACGGGAAGATCTACGCGAAGGGCATGCTCGCGTTCAAGGCCGAGATCGCAGAAGCCCTGGAGCGGCTCGATCCCGACGACCCGCGCGCCGATCACCGCCGCGAGCAGCTCCGGGCGATGGAGATCGCCGCCGACGCCGTCGTCCTCTTCGCCGAGCGGCACGCCGCGCTCGCCCGCGAGATGGCCGCGGACGAGACCGATCCAGCGCGCCGGGCGGAGCTCGCGACGATAGCTGCGGCCTGCACGCGCGTCCCGGCGCACGCCCCGCGGAACTTCCACGAGGCGCTCCAGGCATACTGGTTCTGCCACCTCGCGGTGATCACCGAGTTGAACGGATGGGACGCCTTCAGCCCGGGCCACCTCGACCAGCACCTGGGCCCGTTCTACGATCGCGGCATCGCGGACGGAAGCCTGGCGCGCGACGACGCGAAGGAGCTCCTCGAGTGCTTCTTCGTCAAGTTCAACAACCAGCCTGCGCCGCCCAAGGTCGGCGTCACGGCGGCCGAGAGCGGGACGTACACCGACTTCGCGAACATCAACCTCGCCGGACAGACGAGGAACGGCGACGACGGCTCGAACGAGGTCAGCTACCTCCTCCTCGAAGTGATCGACGAGATGCACATCCTCCAGCCGAGCCAGAACGTGCAGATCTCATCCAAGACGCCCGACCGGTTTCTCAAAGAGGCGTCCCGCGTCATCCGTAAGGGCTACGGGTTCCCTTCGGTCTTCAACTCCGACCGCGTCGTCGACGAGCTGGTCCGCCAGGGGAAGAGCCTCGAGGACGCGCGGGAGGGCGGGACGAGCGGGTGCGTAGAGACGGGCGCCTTCGGCAAGGAGGCGTACATCCTGACGGGGTACTTCAACCTCCCGAAGGTCCTGGAACTCGCTCTGAACGACGGCGTCGATCCCCGCACCGGGATGCAGCTCGGTCCCAGGACCGGCGACCCGCGCGCGTTCGTCGACTTCGAGGATCTCCTGCGCGCGTTCGAGACGCAGATGTGCCACTTCCTCGACATCAAGATCCGCGGGAACGACACGATCGAGCGGATCTACGCCGAGAGGATGCCGGCACCGTTTCTGTCGCTCATCACCGACGACTGCATCGCAAACGGGCTCGACTACAACGAGGGCGGCGCGCGCTACAACACGTCGTACATCCAGGGCGTCGGGATCGGGACGATCACCGACAGCCTCGCCGCGATCAGGAAACACATCTTCCGCGACGGGACGGTGTCGATGGGCGACTTCCTCGAGGCCCTGCTCGCGGACTTCGATGGGGCGGGGCGCCTCCGTCAGATCCTCGCGAACCGTTCGCCGAAGTGGGGCAACGACGACGACGAGGCCGACGAGCTGATGCAGCACGTCTTCAACGCCTACTTCGACGCCATCGACGGGCGGCCGAACCAGCGCGGCGGGAACTACCACATCGACATGCTGCCGACGACGTGCCACGTATACTTCGGATCGGTGACCGGCGCTACGCCGGACGGCCGGAGAGCGTGGACGCCACTGTCGGAAGGCATCTCCCCGGTACAGGGCGCCGACCGCCGCGGGCCGACGGCCGTGTTCCTGTCGGCAGCGAAGATGGACCACGCGAGAACGGGGGGAACGCTTCTCAACATGAAGTTCACGCCCGAGGCGCTGGCAGAGGAGGACGACCTCGACCGGCTCGCCGGCCTCGTCCGGACGTACTTCCGGCTCGGCGGACACCACGTCCAGTTCAACGTGGTCTCGGCCGACACCCTCCGCGACGCGCAGGAGCATCCCGAGGAGCACCGCGACCTCATCGTCCGCGTCGCGGGATACAGCGACTACTTCTGCGACATCTCCCGCGCGCTCCAGGACGAGATCATCTCCCGCACGGAGCAGGGCCTGCCTTAGACGAACGACTCCCCCCACGGCGCCCGCCCCGGGGGGAGTTCTTCGTCGTCTCGGTACGCTGGCGTCAGCTCCCCGAATCGTCCTTCGTGTAGATCCACGCGGCGTACTTCGGTTCGTCGCGGCTCACGTCGTCGAAGAGCCAGACCATCCGATCGAGGTACCAGAGCTTCCCCGCGTAGACGAGCGCGCAGCCGAGCAGCGTCGGCCACACGGAGAAGCGGTAGACTCCCCACGCGATCAGCGGAACCCCCGCGGCCCCGACGACGTTCAGGACGTTCGGCAGAACCGTGTGCCGTTCCGGAACGGGCTCTTCCTTCCGCGCGAGCCAGATCCTCTCTCCGAAGACGCTCCTCGACGTCCAGGCGTCGGTCGATCGCGGCGCGACGAAGACGCGCGGGTTCAGCCACGTCCACGCGAGTGAGAGTCCGATGGGGATGAGCGAGTACCACCCGAGCCACGCGCGGCTCCAGACGGCCAGTATGATGAGGGGCATCACCGTGAACCGCGTCCACACACTCCACGGATTGGAGTGGCGCGCCCACGTGGCGTCGTCCATCTGAAAGGCCCTGGCGACTCCCTTTTCGAGCGTCACGGTGTGGCCCTCGCGAACATCTCGGCGTGCCGCCGCTTACTCGCCGTGCAACGGCGGCGCGGCTACGGCTCCGCGTCGATGCTCTTCTTCGACGGAATCACGCCCTCTGCCGCCCGACCTCCCCCGCCGGCGGCGCCCCTCACCATCCCGAGGTGCGCCTTCCTCCGCTCGGTCTGGAGGAACTCCTGATACGTCGCGCAGCGCAAGACGAGCTCGTCGTGGGTTCCCTGGTCGACCAGCCGTCCGTCGTCGAGAACGAGGATCGAATCGGCCCGGCGGATCGTCGCGAGCCGGTGCGAGACGACGAAGCAGATCTGCCCGTCGGCCTCTTGGTCGAGCCGCGTCCAGAAGCGATCCTCGTTCTGCGCGTCCAGGGCCGCGGTGCAGTCGTCGAGGAGGAGCACCTGCGGACGACCGGCGAGCGCGCGCGCGATCGCGATCCTCTGCTTCTGCCCTCCGGAGACGAGCTCGCCCTTCTGACCGACGACCGTGTCGATCCCCTTCGGCAGCAGGTCGAGGTCGGCGTCCATCTGCGCGATCGAGAGGCAGTAGCGCGCCCAGAGCCTGGCCGAACGCCGGTCGGCGTCGGTCGGGGCCGGGAGATGCTCGTCGCCCGAGCCGTCGCCCGAGCCGTCGCCCGGAGACGTGCCGCGCCCGTCGCCGCCGCCGGCCTCACCGTCGCCACCACCGTCTCCTCCGCGCGCGCCTTCGACGGCGGGCGCGTCGTCCTCGCCGTAGATCACCCCCTCGGGCAGCATGTCGGCGAGCGACGCCCGCCCGAAGATCACGTTGTCCTCGATCGACTGCGAGAAGAGCACCGCTTCCTGAGGCACGTAGCCGATGCGCACGCGGAACGAGTCCCAGTCCCACTCGGTGAGCGACCGGCCGTTCAGGAGGATCTCTCCCTTCTGGGGCGTCAGGATCCCGGCTATGAGCTTGAGCACGGTCGACTTCCCGCTCGCGACCGGCCCGACGACGGCGACGCGCGTTCCCGCCTTCACCGTGAACTTGACGTCCTCGAGGTTCTTCCTCGACCCGTCGTACGAGAACGAGACGCCGTCGAAGACGATATCGTCTACCCGGTCGAGTTCCTCGCCCTGCGGGCGGGCCTCGGTTATCGGGAACGTCTTGATCTCGTCGATCCGGTCGATCGAGACGAACGCCTGCTGGCCGGTCATGAAGAGGAACGGCACGTCCATCATCGGATGCGTCAGCATGTCGAGGTAGACGTAGAACGCGAAGAGCGTCCCGACCGTGAGCTCGCCCTGGATGACGAGGAACCCGCCGTACGCGATCACGATCATCTGGCCCAGTCTGCTCGCGAACGTGTCGAGCGACCACATGATCATCTGGAGCTTGAGGAGCCCGAGGAGGACGGCGACCCGCTCCTTCAGGATCGCCGACATCCGCTTCGATTGCGCGTCCTCCGCCCGGAACGCCTTGACGATCCGGATCCCGGTGAACGCCGACTCGAGGAGGTTGTTCGTCTTCGAGACGCTCCTCTGCGACTCCTCCATGTAGTACCGCATCCGGTGACGGAGGCTGTAGAAGACCCACATCATGATCGGCAACGGCAGGACGGAGAGCCCCGTCAGCTTCCCGTTCATCATGATCATCACAATGAGACAGAAGATGAGCTTCGAACTCGACTCGACGGCGCGGAAGATGCCCGAGCACGCGAACCACGCGACCTTCGGCCACTCGCCGACGTCGTCGGTGAGCCTCGTCACGACGTCGCCCGTCCTGAAGGTATTGTTGAAGTGGTAGTCCTTCTTCATGAGCTCGCCGAAGACGTCGTCCCGGATGTCGCGCTCGAGCCGCGCGTTGACGAGGGCGCGCGCAGCAGGGTAGAGCCGCGCCACGAAGTGCCCGAGGAGGATCGCCCCGAGAATGAGCATCACCTTGCGGATGTCGGCCGCGGCGTCCGTCCCCTCCGTCGCCTCGAGGATGCCGGACACGCGGTCGATCACCCACCGGAAGACCAGCGGATAGGCGACCGCGACGGTCGTCGAGACGAGGGTGAAGAGCCCGAGGAACACGAGGACGGACTTGTGCGGCCGCCAGTAGCGCCAGATCCACGAGACGTGCTCGCGGAAGCTGAGCTTCGGGGCGTCCGGCGCCTCCTCGTGCTTCTCGGTTTTCTGCTCGGTCGTCATCGGTTCACTCTCTCACTGCGTCGGTTCGGCCGGACGCCCGGCCGCCGCGAAGCCGCACGCACGCCGTCGCGCGGTCGGTCAGTCGATCACGTGCGCCGCGAACTGCAGATCGAACAGGTCGCGGTAGATTCCGCCCTTCAGGTACAGCTCCTCGTGCGGCCCCTCCTCGACGAGCCGACCCTCGTGGAGGACGAGGATCCGGTCGACCTTCGTGATGGTCGCGAGGCGGTGCGCCACGATGAGCGACGTCCGCCCCTCGAGAAGGTGGTCGAGCGAATCCTGAAGCCTCTGTTCCGTCACCGGATCAACCGACGAGGTCGCCTCGTCGAGCACGAGGATGTCCGGATCGTCCACGATGGCCCGCGCGAAGCAGAGGAGCTGGCGCTCGCCCATCGACAGGTTCGCCCCGCCCTCCGCCAACTCGGTGTCGTAGCCGTTCGGGAGTCGCTCGACCATGCCCCGGGCCTGAACGACCTCGAGCGCGCGGTCCATCGCCTCCGTCGGGACCCCGTCCCGCAGGACCTGCAGGTTGTCCCTCAGGCTCCCCGGGAAAAGGTGGATGTCCTGGAGCACGAGCCCGATCTTCTTCCGCCACTCCCGCTGCCGGTACTCCCGGATGTCGACGCCGTCGAGCGCGACCTTCCCCTCGGTCGGCTCGTAGTACCTGAGGAGGAGGTTCGTCACCGTCGTCTTCCCGCCGCCCGAGAGGCCGACGAGCGCCACCTTCTCTCCCCGCGCGACGCGGAAGCTCACGTGGTCCAGGGCCCTCACCCCGCCGTCGTACTCGAAGCTCACGTCGTCGAACGCGATCTCCCCCCAGTCCCCAGGCACCTCCGAGAGCGCGCCCGGCAGATCCGGCGTCCTCGACGGCGTGTCGAGCACGGCGAAGACGCGGTCGGCCGAGGCGAACGCCTGCTGGATGAAGTCGAGCTGCTCGGAGAACATCACGAGCGGCCAGAAGAGCCTCCTGGTGTACTCGATGAAGAGGACGAGCGTCCCGACCGTCATCGCGATGCCGAACGCGTGCCGCGCGCTCAGATAGATGATGACCATGACGGCCGCGATCTCCACCGAGGAGAACGCGCCCCAGAACGCGTACTCGCGGAAGTAGACCCTGATCTCCTTGCTGTACTTGTCGCGGTTCAGCCGCGCCAGGTCCATCTGCGCCTTCTCCGTGTAGCCGAAGATCTGGAGGATCGGGATTCCCGTCACGTACTCCGCCAGGAACGCCGAGATGCGCGCGTAGAGCCTGCGGACCACGCGGAACGCCCTCCGGATGTACCGCAGGAAGAAGTACGTACCGACGACGATCGGCGTCATGAGGAGCATAATCGCGAGCGTGATCTTCGCGTTCGCGAAGAGCATGACGGCGAACGTCCCCCCGAGGAGGACCGCGTTCCTGAGCAGCGCCAGCGCGACGTCAGAGAAGAGCAACCTCAGCCGCTCGATGTCGCTCTCGACACGCGCCATCAGCTTCCCCGGCGGGTTCTTGTCGAAGTACGCCAGGGAGAGGCTCATCACGTGCGCGAAGGTCTCCTCCCGGAGCGTCGTGATGATCGTGAGGCCGACCCGCGCGACCATGATGACCTGGATGTACGCCGCCGTCATGCCGATCGCGAACAGGCCGGCGTAGGCGAGTCCGCGCAGGAGGACGCCGTGCCGGTCGCTGGCGGGGATGTCGACGTCCAGGACGTGCCGGATGATGAGCGGCCCGCCGAGCTCCGCGGCGACGGCGACGAGCATGAGCAGAGACGCGATCGCCAGCGTTCGCTTGTGCGGGCGGAAGAACGGAACGATCTTCCGGAGCATCACCCGAAGCGGCAGATGCCGGACGTCTTGCTCGTCTTCCTCGAGGTTATCTTCGACCCACCACATGATTCGCTTCCGGTTCCGGCAGGGCGGTCTCCCTGCCTCTTACGCGAAACCCGGGGACGGGCGAGCCGTCCCCGGCTGCGGCCCCGATTCTAGCCCCGTTGGGCTTCGGGTGTAAAGTACCGCAGTTCTTCGCTCGGGCGTCCTCCAGGCCGGGAAACAGCCTGTGGAGTCGGATCGCCCTTATCAACCTGAGATCTTGTGTGATTCCCATGCAACCTGAGTCAAAAAGCGGGCCCCCGCAGCACCCGCGGGGGCCCACGCAGTACCGGTTGTCTGTCGATTCTATGACTTGTAGACGGGGAGTTCCTGTCTCAGCTGCTCGTGCACGGTCCCGCCTCCTTCTATGAATCCCTCGGCGGCCTTCCTGAATTCGGCCTTGAGCTCGTCGAAGTCGATCGCCCTCACGCTCTCGAGATCACGGCCGTTGTCATCCTTGGACACCACGAACCTCGCCATGGTTTCACCGGCCATCTCACAAATCAGCTGCCAGAGCTCTCTTCCCTCCCGCCCGGCGCCGCGTGCCCTACGCGTCCGTGGACAGCTTGAGAACCTTGCCCTGCGAGCTGCTGTGCACCTCGACCTTGGGATCGCCGACGTAGTGCAGGTCGCCGACGCTGGACAGGTCGCCGCGGAGCTCCTCGGTCACCCAGACCGTCGCGTCGCCGGCGCTCGACACCGAGACGTGCGCGCGGACCGACTTCATCCCGCGGGCGTCGTAGTCCCCCGCGCTCGAGACCGTGATGTTCTGCTCGTCGACCGATCCGCCGCCGATGACCACGTCGCCGGCGCTCGAGAGGCTGGCGCTCAGGCTCTTCGCGGTGAGCGCCTCGATCCTGACGTCGCCCGCGCTCGAGGCGCGGATCGAGAAGCGCTCGGTCTCGATCGCTGGAGCCGTGATGTCCCCCGCGCTCGTGGCCGTCACCGCCGTCAACTCCTTGACGGTGAGATGGTAGCGGATCGGCTCCTTGTTTCGGAGGCTCCCTACACCCTGCTTCGTCGCGATCTTGAGGCTCCCGCCCGAAACCCTGACGTCGATGTGCTCGATCAGGTTGTCCTCGGCCTCGATCACCAGGCGCTCGGTCTCCCCGAACTCGATGATGAGATCGCCCTGGTTCGCGACGATCACGGCCGAGATCCCGCTCACGGCCCTCTCCTCGGTGGTCACGATGCCGGAACCCTCGATCCCCTTGCTGTCCCCCCCGCACTGACACGCGCAGCCGGCGAGTATCACGCCGAAGATCGCCGTGCACACCGCGAGCGTGCTGAGCGCGTTGCTTCCCCGCTTCCGTTCGATGGTCATCTCCCGTTCCTCCGTCTGTGGCCCGGGTCGCGGGCCGGTGCGGCTGCTCCACCAGCAGAAACGCGTGCCGGTTCATCGACTGCCCGTAGTCCGACAGGGCGTCGACGGGCAGGCCGTTGTTCCTCACGATCGACAACGCGTCGACCGCGAGCCTCTCCGCGGTCGACCGCCAGAGCGCGAGGACTGTCCCGGGGAGCTACCTCACGACGCGATCCCAGAGACCCGCGAGGTCCCTCCGGGCGACGTCCCTCCCCTGCTCGGCGAAACGGTTCAAGGGCTCGACGTCGAGATGGACCGGGCCGGACTCCACGATGAACTCGAGGAACCTCTGCGCGAGGTCCCCGCGCACCCCCGCGCCGAGCGATGGCGCCTGCTGCTTCGCGAAGGCAAGGTAGGCGTACGAGAGAGCCTGCGGTGCGATCTTCTCCGGCAGGTCCTTCATGAGCGTCGAGAGGAAGGCCTTCCAGATTGCGGGCTCCTGGAAGCTCAGCTGCAGGTACATCCAGCGGAACTGCTCGACTGCCCACTCGTCGAACCGCTCGATCGGCCAGATGGCGGCCCATCCCCAGCCGATCAGGCGGATGTCGATGGTCTTGCCGCCCCCGAGCACGAAGATGTGATCGAGGCGTTCGTCCCTGTGAAGGAGGAGGAGGTTCGCGCCGACCAGGATGAGCCTGAGGAAGAGCGTTCCCATGCGCTTCCCGTAGTACTCGTACTCGCCGGCGATCGGGCGGCGCTCCCGGATGTTCACGTCGGGCGGGAAGTACACCTCAAGGATGACACCATCGTTAGACACGTCGAGAACGAACGGGCCGATCGAGAGCTGCGAGGCGAGCACACAGCTCTCCGGCTCCGCGCCGTGCGGGCGCTTGATGCCGTACATCGCCAGCGGCGGGTCGGTGGCGACCCTCCTGAGCTCCACGATCTCGATCGACCGCCGCCCACCGGCGATCGTGCCTCTATCGACCACGAAGTGCTCGACGCGCTGATCGTTCGGATCGATCTGGAGGCGGCGGCACACGTGGCCCTCGATGAGATCCGCCCGCGCGCGGTTCATCAGGACGAACCGCTTCGACTGGAGGATCTTGTCCGCCAGGGCGCCCACAGTTGCCCCTTTCAGCAGAAGACCGCTCACGGGGTCGATGACGCCGACGGAGTCGGCGTCGCCAGGAGCGTGGGCGTCGCCGGCCGCGTCGAGGTCACCGACGGTGCCCGAGTCGCGGAGACTCTACGTGCCGCATCATTGTAGCATCAGGCCCCTCGACTGCCAAGAGGTTACGGGAACACGAGTTCCGGGGTCGGGACCGAGCGGCGCCGGGGTGTCGGACGCCGGGTCGGCGGGCGCCGGGTTCGCCGGCGCCGGGAACCCCGCTCGCTCCAGCTAAGAAGCGGGGCACCCGCGCCGTCCGCTCGAGTGCCCCGTGGAGTTCCTTCACAGTCCTCGCTCCGCGTCAGGGAACGGGCACCCGCTCCCTCTCCCGGTCCCCCTGACGGTCCGCCGGCTGCTCCTCCGTGTCGCGCGCTTCTGCCTTGTCACTCTTCCTGGCACGGCCGCCCGTCGGCAGCGACTCCGGCCACCTACGCTCCGCTTCCGGGAACGAGTTGTTCGGATAGTTCCGCATGTCGTAGCCGGGGCAGTACCCGCACTCGCGCGGGATCCGCCCCTCGCTGAACGGCCGGCGGATCCGTTCCATCCTGTCCCCGTTCCACATCTCGCCGATCGTCTCCTCGTGGAGGTTCCCGACGAGATAGGACGTCTTGCAGCAGAGCTTCACCTCCCCCGTCTGCCGCACGATGAGCTGGCCGAGCCACGGCGCGAGACAGTGACCGCGCGGCCGGAGGAGGGGCAGGAGCTTCTTCCCTATGATCCTGCGCGACACGCCGTTGACGAGCCAGCCGGCCGACGCGCGCGCCGCGTTCTTCGATTCCATGGATCCGAACTCGATCTGGATGCCGAGCTCGTCCGCCAGTTTCTGGTAGCGGGGATAGCGCTCGTGGAACGTCCGGAAGATCCTCCGGTTGAACTGCTCGAAGTAGCGGAACCGGAAGTCCCGGTCCTCGAGCGTGAACCCCCGGATCGACTGTTTGTTCGGCGCGAGCCTCATGAACCGGACGCTCGAGACGCCGCAGTCCCGCGTCAGTCGGAGGAAGTCCTCGATGTCGTCGAGGGTCTCCTTCATCACGACGTAGCTGAACCAGAAGTCGTGGTCCTTCCCCGACTGCTCGGCGGACTTCGTGAGGTACTTGATGTTGTCGATGACCTTCCGGAAATCCTGTCCCATCACCCGGCGGTAGGTCTCTGATGTCCCGGCGTGGATGGAGAAGCGGATCGAGAGCCGGGCCTCGAGCAGGAGCTCGCACACGCGCCGGCTCATGAAGAACCCGGTCGTGTTCATGTGGAGGACGATGTCGTGCTCGGTGGCCTTCGCCACGAAGTAGTCGAGATCCGCCAGCAGCGGTTCGCCGAACCCGTGGATCGCGAGCACCTCGAGGTCCGGGTAGAAGGGCTCGAGCTTCTCCAGGAGCTCGGGCGGCATCTTGACAGGCTTGGTTCCCCGCGCCATGCACATGACGCAGGTGTAGGGGCAGCCCCGCACCGACTCGACGTACATCACGGCGGGGTTCGAGTTCACCTGAACGTCGAGCCTCTCGAGCGCTTCGAGCTGGCGCGATCTGATCGCGGGAGTCGACACGGCGGGTCCGGCCTTTCCCTGGCTGTGGCTCGTGGTGTCTTCGGCCGGCGGTGCAATAGCTGCCTTCAGGCGCTAAAGGAGAGCGCCGTCAGGCCTGAGACCACCGGAACACACCTTCGGGAAATGATAGCACGGATATCTGTACGTGGCAAGGCCAACACGTTGTCCCAGCGGGGACCCCAGGCGGGCCTATCGGAGGAACACCGTCTTCTTCGCCTCGACTCCCCCCTCACCCTGGAGGCGGGCGAAGTACACGCCGCTGGCGACGGTGTGGCCCGAGGCGTCGGTCCCGTCCCAGGCCGCCTCGTGCCAGCCCGCGCCGAGCGGGCCGTCGGCGAGCACGGCCACCTCGCGGCCCGCCGCGTCGTACATGGCGAGCCTAGCCGTCTGCGCGTCGGGAAGGTGGAAGCGAAGCGTGGTGCGCGGGTTGAAGGGATTGGGGATGTTCTGGTGCAGGATCAGCCCTGTCTTCACGGGCTCCCCCTCGACCGACGTGAGGATCCCCTCGTTGTAGACCGACATCTCGTCGGCGCTCTTCGTGAACGGAATCGCGGCCGTCTGGAAGTAGGCGAGCCAGTTGCTCGTGGCGCGGTTGTATCTCCCGTTCGGGTAGTCGGGATCGGTGTCGTTCGGGTTCGGGACGAGCGGCGTCAGGACGTACTTCGCCGCGTACCACGACGAGGCGAGCGGATCGGTCGACGCCACCAGGATCCTCGTCTCGACCAGGACGGCCGGGTTCTGGTTGTTCGGCCCGTCGGTCGTCGTCCAGGTCCCGTCGACGATCGTGAGCGCCGGGAGCGTCGCCTCCATCACCTTCGCGGGCAGCGCCTGCGTCCCGTAGACGTACGTCTGGTGGAACGCCGTGTCGCCTCCGTAGCGCGCGCTCTTCGCGTAGCTCGTGAGCACGCCGACCCAGTTCTTGACCGCCAGGGTCGAGCCGGTGTAGCTGTGCTCCTTGATGACCGGGAAATCGATGATCACGAGGCGGTCAGGATCGTACGTGCTCGACCCGGTGTTCCAGACGCCGTGGCGGAGCGAGATGTACTCGTTCCCCGACGGCGACTGGAACTTCGGATAGGAGATCTTCGTCGGCTCCTCGTACGGGTGCCCGTCGTTCATGTCGCCGGTGTCGTACTCGTCGACGACGACGCTCCACCACTCGCTCCAGTCCTGCGAGTAGACCTCGTGGCCCTTCGCGTGGAACGTCGCGACGACGTCGAGGATCGACTGCTCGGTGTCGTCGGAGTTGTTGTCGCTCTCGTTGAGCCCCTCCCCGAATCCGCCGTGCCCGTAGTCCTGCGCGTTGTCGCAGACGAGAACCTCGCCCGTGAACCCGTCGGGGTGCTGGAGGATTCGCCAGACGAGTCCCTTGATGCGGTCGGTGTTCGTCGTGTTGCGGCCGCTCCACTGGAAGTTCCCCTTGATCACGACGACGTCGTTCGGACCGACGAGACCGTCGGGGTGGGCGGTCGTCTCGCAGAGGTGGATCCCCTTCGTCGCGAGCATCTCGACGAGCGTGTCGATCGCCGGGTCGGACAGGTACGCGTCGGGAACGGTCTCGTCGCCGGCCGCGAGCGATCCGGTCGTCGGCGGGAGGTCCTCCATCACGAAGAGGACCGACGTCGGGTCGGCGACCTCCCAGACGGGAAGATCCCGCGGGATCGGCAGATCGGCCCTGAGCGCGCCGGGCAGGATCCCGACGAGCCAGACGACGCCGACGAGGACGACGGCGATCGCCGAGAACCGGGCGAAACGGCGGAGAACGAGGCTCCCCCCCACGAACGCCGCGACCGCGAGAAGCCAGGTCGCCGCGATCGGCAGGGCCGCCCGCTGACAGGGATACGAGAACCGTCGGGGATTGGCTCCGCTCCGGAGGATGATCCAGAGAAAGGCCGCGAACCCGGCGACCCACGGCCAGATGCGGTCCATTCGATGGCGCGCGCTGTGCTTGTCGCTGTGCGTGTCCATGGTGGTCCCTCCCGAGCTTTCGGGGCCGGGCAGCGGATTTCTCTCTCTCTACAATGATACCGCCCCGGGCGGCGGACCGCAAGGACCCCGCGCGGCGCAGGCGCAGGCGCCCGCGCGCCTCGGAGGCCCGCAGGCCCGCAGTTCTCAGGGTGCGCCCCGGCTCACTCCGGCGTCGGGCGCCTCTCCTGGTGGGTCACCGCCATCGTCTCGGGCTGCCCGTAGAGCTCCGGGTTCACGTACTTCCCGACCTCCACCGCGGGCTTGTCCTCCTCCACGACGGTTCGGTAGGCCTCGGCGAACGGATCCCGGCGGATGCCGGTCACCATCCACGAGACCTCCATGCCCGGATCGCCGCCCGCGATCCTGAAGCGGTTGTCCGTGATCTTGTCGGCGACGTGGAGGTTCGGGCCGGCCGCGCCGATGGCGGTCAGCTGATACCGGAAGTCCCCGGCGAGCGCCCCGAACCACTCGGGCAGCTCGACCCACGCCTCCCCGCGGCCGTCGAGCACCACGACGCCGTCGTGCACGCTCTTCATCTCGGGGCTCTCGACGTACGACTGCGTGAGATACCTGTTCGCCGGGTCGAGCGGATGGTCGATCCGCGACGCACCCTTGCCTCCGGTCAGGTCGCCGGTGACGTGGACGTTGCCGTCGAAGTACCCTGCGTAGCTCGATGCGGCCACGGCCGCCTGTCCGTAGATCGCGTAGCTGGAGGTGCCGCCTGTCGCGTATCCGTAGACCGCGTAGTTGGCGCCGACTCCTCCGCTCACCTGACCGTACACGCCTGTGTAGTGCTGGCTGCCGCTCGGGGCGACGACGCCCTCCACCCCTACGAATCCCCCGTAGAACTTCCCGCCGATCCCGTAGTAGTCACGCGGCACGCTCCGCCCGTAGACGGCGGTTGCGTCGACGGTGCCCGTTCCCAGAAACTCCGCGTACACGACGTTCGTGATGGTGCTGTTGTAGTCGGAGGTAAACACCCCAGCCCTCGCCGTGCTCGTTTCGACGTCGAGCCGACCGTCGATGCTGGTGTCGTCGGTGATGACGATGTCGCCGTCCGACTCTTCATAGATCGACGAGTTCCCGATGGTCGACGTCCCCGTGAATCTCGGAATCCAATCCGCAGTCCCGCTCCCGCCGATCCCGCCCGCCGCCGGCTGCCACGTCCCCTCGCCGGCGCTGTCCGACGTGAGGACGTACCCCACCGCCGCGTCGGTCGGGAGGACGAACCCCGTCGTCCGCGTCGTGCCGGCCACGTCGAGCCGCTCGGCCGGCGTCACGGTGCCGATACCCACGTCACCCTCGGCGCTCACGTAGACCCGGTCGTTGTTGCGGGTCCGGAGCGTGACCGGACCTCCCGGGAAGTTGCGCTCGTTCGCGATCGAGAGCGCGTCCGGCTGGAACGGATGCTCCCCGTCGTAGAATCCGATCACGCCCTTGCCTTCCTCATCCTGGAGCATCAGGAGCGCGCCGGACCACTGCCCCGAGTGGGCGTTCTCGATCCTGACGACCGTGTTGCTGTCGTGGTCGTTCCTGACGACAAGCGGGTTCGTTGGGTCCGATGTACCGATGCCGACGCGCCCGATCAGCCGGTAGATGTCGTCCCCGTCGAACTCCCAGTCGTGGTCGTTCACGGCGCCTCCGCTCAGACTCTCGGCGACCGCCGCCCGGAGCGCGTAGGGCGCCGACGTCAGCTCGGTCAGGGGCACGAGCTCCGGCTCGCCCTCGATCGAGATGCCGAGCCAGTACGGCGCATCGAAGGCGATCGTGAGCGGGTTGACCTCGCCCAGAATCACGTCGAAGGCACCGTCGTCGACCGTGACGGCCTGCGTCTCCTCCCAGAGCGGGTTGGCGGCTCCGCCCGGGTCGTCATAGATCCGGAACGTGAGGCTGTAGTCCCCGTCGTCGACGGGCACGCCTCCCGCGTCCGTGAGCACGCCCTGATAGCTCATCGTCCTGGGCACCGCAGCGACTCCCGGCTGGCAGAGCACCAGCCAGGGCGAGGGCCGCGGCTGCGATCATCGCGCGTCTCATCGTCCGGCCTCCTCCCGGGGGCGAACGCCTGCGCCGGTCCGCACATCTGCTTCCGCGCGTGCGCTCTCGAGTCTGCGCCGACGCCGTCCCTGGACGTTCGCGTTCTCCACCGTCTGTGTCGTTCGCCTACTCCGTGCTCAGCTGATCGGCCCACGACGAGAGCATCCTCGGGGGCTCGCGGTAGCTCACCCCCATCTCCCGCGGCAGACCGTACGCCTCCGGATGCATGTACTTCCCGACCTCGTCCGCGGGCTTCTCCTCTTCGACCACGATCCTGCCGGCCTCGGAGAACGGATCGCTCCTGATGCCGGTCACCTGCCACGAGACCTCCATCCCCGGCTCGCCGCCGGCGATCGTGAAGGCGTTCCCGGAGATCTTCTCGGCGATGTAGAGGTTCGGGCCTGGAGCACCGATCGCGGTGAGCTGGTAGCGGAAGACGCTGTTCACGGCCTCGAACCACTCCGCGAGCACCACCCGCGCTTCACCGCTCTCGTCGAGAATGGCCACGCCGTCGTACACGTTCTTCATCTCGGGGCTCTCGACGTACGCGTGGTTCAGGTAGCTGTTCGCCGGGTCGAGAGGGTGGTCGATTCTCGAGCCGGCCTTCCCGCCCGTGAGCGTCCCGGTGATGTGGACGTCGCCGGCGAAGTAGCCCGCCCACTCGCTGCCGGAGAGGCCCCCGTCGCCGTAGATGGCGTAGTTGTGGTCACCCTGGATCGCCAACCCGTAGACGCCCATGTTGTCCCCGTTCCCGCCGATGGCGCCGCCGGAGACGCCGTGGTACTCGAGGGTCCCCGTCGGTGTGGCGAGGCCCTGGACGCCGTCGTACCCGCCCAGGAACGACCCACCCCGTCCGTATCCGTCCTGTGAGACGGAGTGCCCGCGGACGGCGGCCACGTCGTACGAGCCGGAACCGGTGAACTCGGCGTGCAGAACGCTGGTCAGTGAGCTCCCGTGATTCGACGTGAACTCCCCGGCGCGCGTCGTCGAGGTGTCGACGTGGAGCTCGCCGCCGACGATCACGTCTCCGTCATTGTTCTGGCGGATGACGGAGTTCCCGATGGTCAATGAACCCGTGAACCTGGGGATGTAGTTGTTGGTGCCGCCCCCGCCGATCCCGCCCGGCGCCGGCTGCCAGGTTCCCTCGCCGGCGCTGTCGGACACGAGGACATGGCCATCCACCGCGCCAGTCGGCAGGATGAACCCCGTCGTTCGCGTCGTGCCAGCGACGTCGAGCCGCTCGGCAGGCGTCACGGTCCCGATGCCCACGTTCCCCTCGGCGCTCACGTACACCCGGTCGCTGCTCCGGGTCCTGAGCTTGATCGGCCCTCCCGGGAATCCGCGCTCGTTCCCGATCACGAGCGCGTCGGGGTGGAACGGGTGCTCGCTGTCGTAGAACCCGATGACGCCCTTGCCGGACTCCTCGTCGTCAAGCATGAGGAGCGCCCCGGACCACTGCCCCGTGTGGGCGTTCACGATCATCACGTTCGTGTTGCTGTCGTGATCCCTCTTGATGACGAGCGGGGCCGCCGGGTCAGACGTGCCGATGCCGACGCGCCCGGTCAGCCGGTAGATGTCGTCCCCGTCGAACTCCCAATCGTGGTCGTTAACGGCGCCTCCGCTCAGGCTCTCGGCGACCGCCGCCCGGAGCGCGTACGGCGCCGACGTCAGCTCGGTCAGGGGCACGAGCTCGGGGTCTCCCTCGATCGAGGTGCCGAGCCAGTAGGGCACGTCGAAGGCGATCCCGAGCGGTTCCACAGTGCCGAGTGTCACGTTGAAGATCCCGTCGGTAACGATCACGAGCTGCGACTCGCTCCAGAGAGCGGTCCCGCCCGTCTCGACGTCGTAGATCCGGAACTCGACGCCGTAGCCGCCGTCCTCGACGGGCACGCCGTCGGCGTCCGTCAGCACGCCCTGGTACGACATGGTCTTCGGCACGTCTGCGTCGGCCGGAACCGAGCACGCTGCCACGAGTGCCGCTGCCAGCATGAGCACTGCGAACCGCATGAGCTTCCTCCTCGCGTTCTGCCCCGGGCGGGCGCCCGGGATCGCCACGCGCGGAACGGCGCCGGTGCGACGACGGCACGTCTCCGCGTTTCTCTTCTGCCTCTTCTCGTTCAGTGCGTTGGCCGGTGGGTGGAGCATGGTCGGTTCGCGGCGTCGTGTCAGGATGGGCACCGTGACGGATCGCGCCGGCCTGCGGGCATCACGCCCGCATGGAGAACCACGCGCGCCGAGGTAAAGCGCGTCAGAGGATACCATAGTTGTTGGGTGTCAGTCAAGCGCTCTGTGGGTGCGGGTTTGTAGATGAGGCGGGGGCACGTGGGCGTGCGGCCTATCCCGAGACCGGCTTCACGTTGTCCCCAGGCTCCCGATCGATGAGGAGATGCCTCGGGTCGATCCCCGCGCGGGCTGGTTTCTCGTCGACCACGATCTCGATCTCGGAGTTGCCGCTCGCGAGGCGGTGCTTCTCGAGGTAGAGCGGGCGCTCGTCGACCGCATCGTCCGTCTCCTCCCCGTAGACCCCCACTTCGATCCAGTCCGCGTGCGGGATCTCGGTCTCGACGCCCTTCCCGTCGGCCCGGAGCTTCCGGGAGTCGATCGCGAGCCGCACGCGGTACCTGCCGTCGCCGGTCTCCTCGACCGTCGCCTCCTCGACGCGGTTGTCGTAGAGGGTGATCGTCTCGAAGAGGTCTTCGATCAGATACCGGTACCGCTCCGGCGTCGCCTCCCGGAGGTGCGAGAGGAGCTCGAGCGAGTTCGTGTAGGGCGGTTCCTGGAAGGCGACCTCGTCGATGTACGCGCGGAGCGCAGCGTTCACCGCTTCCTCGCCGATGTAGTCGCGGAGCGCGTACATGGCGAGGCTCCCCTTCCGGTAGTGGATGTAGCCCTGGTCCTCGACGAGCACGAGCGGCATCTCCTCGTGCCTCTCCCCTCCGCGTCCGAGGAGGTACCGGTCGAGCTCGTGCTCGAGGAACCGCTTCATGTAGTCCCGTCCGAACTCCTTCTCCATCACCATGAGCGCCGAGTACTGCGCGAGGCTCTCCTCGATGAACGTGCTCCCCTGCACGCGCGCCGCGACGACCTGGTGCGCCCACCACTGGTGCGCGACCTCGTGCGCCGTGATGTAGAAGACCATGTCGAGGTTCTCCGGGTCGCGGACGTCGCCGACGAAGTGCGCGTCCTCGGAGTACGGGATCGTGGTCGGGAACGACTGCGCGAACGTGCGGTACCGCGGGAACTCGAGGATGCGTACCTGACGGTGCTGGTACGGGCTGAAGTTGGCCGTGAAGTAATCCAACGACTTCTGGACCGACTCGATCATCCGCCCGACGTTGTAGGCGTGCCGCGGATGGTGGAAGATCTCGATCGCGACGTCGTTCCAGCTGTCCCGCGCGACCTCGTACCGGCCGGAGACGATCGGAAAGAACTTCTGGATCGGCCTGTCCATCCGGTACCGGAAGTGGCGCCGTCCGTCCTCGCTCCACTCGCGCTCGAGGTAGCCCGCGGTCACGGCGATCTGATCCTCGCTTGTCGAGATCGTGGCCTCGTACGTGATCCAGTCTGAGTCGACGTCGAACGCGCTCATGCGCGCGACGGGATCGTCGACGGCCGCCATCCTGTCGCGGGGCGGAAGGCCGTGCCTCCTCCGCACGGTGGGGTCCTCGATCTCCGTGTCGACCGCATAGCCGAAGTGCGGGACGCAGTGGAAGTTCGAGAAGAACGTCCCGTTCTCGACGACCTTCGTGTTCGAGTCGTGGTTGACGAACCCGTCGTTGACGTCGCTCATCGTGTAGGCGACGTTGAGCGCCTCCCCCGGCAGAAGCGGCTCGGCGAGCCGGTAGATCCGGAAGCCCACCTCCGTGTCGTCGAGCACGACCGTCTCCCCCGCGAGGCTCGGGAAGTCCCACTCGAGGACGGGTTCGGTGTGGACGTGGAGCTCCTCGATCGGCGCGTCGGTCTTGTTCACGAGACGGAGGTCGCCCCGCACCTCGACCCGACGCTCCTCCGGATAGATGTCGACGTAGAGCGCGATGTCGGTCACGTGGGGCTGCGGCAGACCCTCGTACTGTTTGTACCGCTCCTCCGTGGCTGCCTGGAGCCGCGAGATCTCCTTCTCCGGCAGGTACGGGTTCAGCACGTTCGTGTTGTAGAAGATCCACGCGCCGGTGGCGACGAACCCGACGAGCGCGACGGCGAGCGCGGCCATCCGCGCTCTCGTCAACCGCCTCCGGGCCTCCCTCCAGCGGCCCCTCGGCGCGGGGTCGGTCGTCCGCACCCAGAAGAGCGTGGCCACGACGAGGAGCGCCGCCGCGAGGAACCCCCAGTAGACGCTGAACCAGGCTATCGGCCGAACGAAGTGGCCGAAGCCGTTCATGTCGGAATAGACCACCTCCGGGGTCGAGCTGTAGAGGTTAAGATGGTGGCCGAGCCCGATCTCCGGGAACCACTCGAGCGTCTCGAGCACGGCGAGGACGACGAAGAACCCCACGATCTTCTTCGGCGTGAACGCCTGGACGGCGATCGCGAGGGCGGCGATCAAGAGCCAGTGCGCGTTCCCGACGACGAAGAGCCCTCGGAGGTAAACGCCGGGCTCGAGATCGACGTGCCCTCCGGCGAGCTGGATCGCGATCGTCGCGAGCGCGGCGACCGCGAGCATGACGACCGAGACGGCGGCGAGCGCCGAGAGCTTCGCCGCCACCGGCACCCAGTCGGGCACCGGCAGCACGGAGTGGATCTCGTGCATCCCCGCCGCCCGCTCCCTCCACACGAGCTGTCCCGCGTAGATGAGGAGCACGAGGACGAGGAAGAGCTCGAAGGTGCCGGTGATCTCGCTCACCATGATCCTCGTCAAGGGGTAGCTCCGGGTGCCGGCCACCTCGGAGAGCGCGCCCGTCACAAGCATGACGTTCGCAAGGAGAAGCATCACCATGAACGGAACGCTCGTCAGTACACCGCCGATCTCGATCCGCGTCTGCTTCGCCCACTGAAGGAACCAGGTGCGCGCCGTGAAGATCGGTGTCGTCATCGGAACGGGCTGGGCCCGCCCGGCTTCACCCGGATCGTCGCCCGCCGCCCCTCCCCTGCGCCCGAGGCGCGAGACGGTCTCGACGACCGTCATTCGGAACCGCGTCCACGTGAACACGAGGAACCCGACGCCCACCGACGTCCAGAGCACGCGGTTCAGGATGAACGACCCCGAGAGCGGCACGAGGGCCGTGTTCCTCTCGGCGACGGTCCAGTACCGCGTCGCGTAGCGGAAGGACATGATCCCGAACGGGTCGATGATCGACCCGAGCCACCGGCTGTCGATGTCGCCCATGAACCGGCGCGCGATGATCCAGAGCGCGATCATGGCGACGAGGGCGACGTACGCGAAGAGGACGCGACGGGTCAGCGTCGCGACCGAGAAGAGGATCGCGCCGGCGAGGAGCAGGTTCGGAAGCACGAAGACGCCGAGCGCGTAGACGTACGGCACGGCGTCGAACGCGACGAGGCGCTCCTGGTCGAGGAACGGCATCGCGCTCGCGAGCGCCATCGCCGCGGCCGCCGCGCTCACGGCCAGGAACGTCGCGATGAGCGAACCGGCGAAGCGACCGCCGAGGTAGGCCGACTTCGAGACCGGCGTGGCGAAGAAGAGTTCGTGGACGCCGAGCTCGCGATCGCGATTCACAGCCGTCGCCACGAATCCAGCGATCAGGACGAGCCCGGCGACCGAGATCGATGCCAGGAGTCGGACGATGTCGTACGGGGAGTTCCTGGCGGTCGCCGTGAGGAAGCGTCCCGACTGGAACGTGTCCGACGCGATCGCCATGAACCCGAACAGGAAGAAGAGCACGAGCCCGACGTAGACGGCGGGGCGTCGGAAGAGATAGTGGAGCTCGAATCTGAGGACGTCGCGGAACATCTGGAACCTCGCGGGGTGTGGCCGGGCGGCCGGCGGCCGGTCCGCAGCCGGGCGGCCGACGGCGGGGCTCCGCGTCCGCCGCCGCCGCCGCGAGCTAGCTGCTCACGCGCCTGACGTTGTCCGAAGGCACGCGGTCGATGAGGAGGTTCCTCGGGTCGATTCCCGCGCGGACCGGGCGCTCGTCGACGACGAGTACGATCTCGCTCTCGCCGCTCGCGAGCCGGTGCTTCTCGAGATAGAGCGGCTTCCCGATTGGCTCGCCGTCCCTCCTCTCGCCGAAGACCCCGATCTCGATCCAGTCGTGGTGCGGGACCTCGGTCTCGACGCCGCGCCCGTCGGCCCGCACCTTCGCCGACTGGACGGCCAGCGTGACGCGGTACCTCCCGTCGTCGGTCTCCTCGACCGACGCCTCCGAGGTCCGGTTGTCGTAGAGCGTGATCGTCTCGAAGAGGTCCTCGATGAGGTACTCGAGGCTCTCGGGCATCGCGCCGCGGAGCGCCTCGACGAACTCGATCGAGTTCGTGTACGGCGGCTCCTGGAAGGCGACCCGATCGATGTACTCCCGAAGCGCGGCGTTCAGTCGCTCCTCGCCGATGTAGTCGCGGAGCGCATACATCGCGAGGCTCCCCTTCCGGTAGTGGATGTACCCCTGGTTCTCGACCGTGAGGAGCGGCCTCTCCTCTTTTCGCTCCTGCGCGCGGCCGGAGAGGTAGCGATCGAGCTCGTACGCCAGGAACTTCTTCATCTGCGTGGGCCCGACGTCCCTCTCCATGACCATGAGGGCTGAGTACTGCGCCATGGCCTCCTCGATGAACGTGGCGCCCTGCACCCAGGCGACCACTACCTGATGTCCCCACCACTGGTGCGCCACCTCGTGCGCCGTGATGTAGAACAGCATGTCGAGGTCCTCCTGGCTCCGGAGGTCGTCGATGAAGTGCACGCTCTCCGAGTACGGGATCGTCGTCGCGAACGACTGCGCGAAGCCGCTGTAGCGCGGGAACTCGACGATCCGGATCTGACGGTGCTGGTAGGGAGTGAAGTTCGTCGTGTAGTACGAAAGCGACTGTTTCACCGACTCGATCATGCGGTCGACGTTGTACGTGTGCGTCGGGTGGTAGTAGATCTCGATCCCGATGTCGTTCCACGCGTCCCGGGCGACCTCGTACCTCCCCGAGACGATCGGGAAGAAGTGGAGCATCGGGGCATCCATCTCGTAGTGGAAGTAGCGCCGTCCGTCCGCGACCCACTCGTCCTCGAGATCGCCCGTCGTTATGGCGATCTGGTCGGGACTCGTCGAGATCGTCGCCTCGTAGCTGATCCAGTCGGCGTCGACGGAGAACGTGTTTCCGCGCGCGATGATGTCGTCGGGAGGCGCCATGTCCTCGTGCTCCGGGAGCCCGCGCTTCCTGCGCTCGTGCGTGTTCGAAAGCTCCTGGTCGTCCATGTATCCGAAGACCGGGACGCAATGCGAGTTATCGAGGAAGGTCCCGTTCTCGACGACGCGCGTGTTCGAACGGCCGTCGACGAATCCCTCGTTCACGATGCGCGCCTCAAAGCTGACCTCGAGCGTGTCTCCCGGCGCGAGCGGCCCGTCGAGCGCGTAGATCCGGTAGCCGATCTCGCGATCGTCGAGCGTGATGCTCTCCTCCGGCAGGCTGAAGCTCGCCAGCTCGAGCGTTCGCTCGTTCACGACGTGGAGTTCCGAGATCGGTCCGTCGGTCTTGTTGACGAGCGTCAGATCCCCCTTGATCTCGACCCGGCGTTCCTCGGGGTAGAGATCGACGTCGAGCCTGACGTCGGTCACGCGCGGCTGCGGGATTCCCTGGTACTGCTTGTACCGCTGCTCGTAGAGCGCCGCGCGGTCGTTCTCGCTCCGCCCCGTCGTGTACTCGTTCAGAACGTGCGTGTTGTAGTAGATCCACGCGCCGGTCCCCACGAACCCGACCAGCATCGCCGTGATCGCGGCGATGCGCGCCGGCGTCGCGCGCCGCGCGGCCTCCCTGAGCCTGAGTCTCACGGGGGTGTCGGTCCCACGGATCCAGAAGAGGCTCGACACGAGGACGAGGCCCGCCGCCAGGAATCCCCAGTAGACGTGGTACCAGACGAGCGGTTTCACGAAGTGGCCGTAGCCGTTCATGTCGGAGTATGGCGCCGGCGGCGTCGTCGCATAGATCGCGAGGTTGTTCGTGAAATCGATCGACGGCAGGACCTCGAGCAGGATGAAGTAGCCGATCATGATCACGAAGCCTGCGATCTTGTTGTTCGTGAGCGTCTGGACCGAGATCGCGAGCGCGGCGATGAGGAGCCACTCGGCGAGCGACAGCACGAAGAGCCCGCGGAGGTAGAGTGGGATCTCGAGGAACGTGTAGCCCCTCGCGAGCTGGTAGACGATCGTCGTCGTCATCGCGACACCGAGCGCGACGAGCGCGATCACGACGAGCCCTGTGAGCTTCGCCGTCAGGGGGATCCAGTCGGGCATCGGGAGCGTGTCCTGGATCTCGTTCATCCTGGCCGCCCTCTCGCGCCAGACGAGGAGTCCCGCGTAGACCAGAAGGACGACGAAGAGAAAGAGGTCGAACGTCCCCCCGATCATCGAGAGCATCTCGCGCGTCACGGGCAGGCCCGTCCTTCCGCCGATGTCGGCCCCGAGGCTTCCCGCGAGGTTGAAGACGCCGAAGATCATGATCACGAGGAACGGGACGCTCCTCAGGACCCCCGCGACCTCGACGCGCGTCTGGTTGAGCCACTGACGGATGTAGCCGCGCCTCGAGAAGTCCTGCGCCACCTTCGGGATCGCCACCGTCTCGATGGCGACCTCGCGCCCGGGGGCGCTGACGGCGGCCACGGCGGCCGCGCTGCGCCGCGAGCGCTTCTCCCCCACCTCCATCCGGAAACGCGCCCACGTGAAGACGAGCGCTGCGACGCCGACGCCGACCCAGATCAGGCGGTTCATGATGAGCGGGCCGTCCAGGGGCGGCAGGAGCGCGTTCTTCTCGACGACGGTCCAGTAGCGGGTCGCGAGGTTGAAGGTCGTGATCCCGAACGGATCCGCGAGCGAGGCAACCAGCCTGCTCTCGAGGTCCCCCACGTGCATCTGGGTGAGCGCCCAGCCCATGAGGATCCCGAGCATCGCCACGTAGGTGAAGACGACACGCTTCGTGAGCGTGGCGAAGGCGAAGAGGATCGCGCCCAGAAGGAACAGGTTCGGAAGAACAAAGACCCCGAGCGCGTAGAGGTAGGGCAGGACACTGAAAGGCAGGATGCGCTCGGGGTCTTGCCAGGGCATGGTGCTCGCGATCGCGATCGCCGGGGCCGCAACGCAGACCGCGAAGAAGGCCGTGAGGAGGGCGCCGCCGAAGCGGCCGAAGAGGTACGAGGCCCTCGAGGCCGGAGTCGTGTAGAACATCTCGTCGGTCATGAGCTCGTGGTCGCGGTTCACCGCCGACGCCACGAAGCCCGTGAGGGCGATGAGTCCGATCGCGCTCATCATCGACATGAGACGGACGATCTCGTACGGGGAGTTCCGCGCGGCGTTCCCGATCGCCCCGCCCATCTGGACGGAGTCGGTCGCGATCGCCGAGAAGGCCATGAGGAACATCACGCCGGCGAAGAGGTAGACCGCAAAGCCACGGAAGCGGTATCCCAGCTCGAAGCCGAGGATCTGACCGAACATGTCCCTACCTCCCGTTCCCCTTGCCGCCCGAGGAGCCGTCGGTCGTGGTCACGTGCGCGTTCGCCGGGAAGACGGAGTCCTCGTCCGGGGCTCCGTTCGACCGCGAGAGCGTAATGAAGTAGACGTCCTTGAGATCCGGGGCGGCTTCGTCGAACGAGGGATCGGGGCGCTCGTCGGCGAAGACGTGGACGAGCGTCCTCCCGGCCCGGAGCCGCGTCGAGATCACGTGGTGCTCGGCCTCGTACTGCGGGAGCTCGTTCTTGTCGATCACCTTCTTCCACGTCTTCCCGCGGATCGCGTCGATCGCGCGCTGGGGCTCGCCGCCCCGCAGGACGCGACCCTCCTTGATGATCGCCATGCGGCTGCAGACCTCGGCGACGTCGTCGACGATGTGGGTCGACAGGATCACGATCACGTTCTCGCCGATCTCGGAGAGGAGGTTCAGGAAACGGCTCCGCTCCTCCGGATCGAGTCCGGCGGTCGGCTCATCGACGATGATGAGCTGGGGGTTTCCGAGAAGCGCCTGCGCGATGCCGAAGCGCTGCTTCGTGCCGCCGGAGAAGCTCCCGAGCTTCTGCGTCCGCACGTCCCACAGGTTCACCCGGCGGAGGAGCGCCTCGACAACGTCCTTCCGCTCGCCGGCGTTCGTGATGCCCTTCAAGGCAGCCAGGTGCGAGAGGAGCGTCTGCGCCGTGACGTTCGGGTAGACCCCGAAGTCCTGAGGCAGGTAGCCGAGCACACGCCGGACCGCGTCCTTCTCCTTGAGGACGTTGATCTCCCCGAGATACGCCTCCCCCTCGTCGGGGTCCTGGAGCGTCGCGATCGTGCGCATGAGCGTGGTCTTGCCGGATCCGTTCGGGCCGAGGAGCCCGAACATGCCCGTGGGGATGGTGAGGGTCACGCCGTCCAGGGCCCGGACGCCGTTCGAGTAGGTCTTCGAGACGTTCTCGATCGAGAGCTGCATGGCGGTCCTCCGCGTGTTCTGCCCATGAGTGGTACGGAAAGAGCGCGGCGTCCCGTCGGCCGGACGGCCGGTGGAACCGTGCCGCGCAACAGGTAGGACTCCGGACGGTGGTGTCAGGTTTGGCAGAAACGCGAGCGCGCTCGCGGGAAGGAGGCGCCGACGGTGAACGGGCGTCCGCCCGGTCCCCGCCCTGCCGTCCGCCCTCGCGCTCCCGAGACACTCGTTGACTCAAAGTCAGATATGCGCTACAATAGTTCATCGTATCTAGAGGAAGCTGATAGCCATCACTCTTTGTGTGACGCGGGGGCCTAAGGTGTTGACGGCCGTCTGGAAATCATGAATCCGAGACGCGACTCGGGGCCACGCCTCGTTGCGGCTGGTCCCCTTTGTCTTGCTCCGCGGGATGCGGAGC
Source organism: bacterium (assembly GCA_025774245.1). Lineage (GTDB taxonomy): Bacteria > Joyebacterota > Joyebacteria > Joyebacterales > Joyebacteraceae > JALGVN01. The sequence continues at coordinate 5,525 of JALGWI010000009.1, read as the reverse complement.
TGAAAGGAACGGTACAGCCATGAGGACGAACGTGACCATCGTGCTGGCAGCCGGACTCGCGCTTCTCTGCCTCGTCGCCTCGACGACCACGGCGGCCGCGCAGACCTACTCCTGCGTCTGGGGTGGCTTGGCACTCGACGACAAACCCACCATCTGCCCTGCGGGCGACGGCCCGGCGTACATCACCGTGACGCTCCTCGACGGCTCGGGCGTCGGGATGGACAGCGAGACCGTCGAGGTCTACTACGTCACGAACTGCGTCGGGCGATTCTGCCCGCCCTCCACAGCAATAACCAATGCCACTGGTCAGGCCGAAATCTACCCGCACGGCGGATTCGATCGGTCCTCCGACGCCGGCTGCTGCGAGGTCACCACGATCGTGGAGTACAACGGTGAGCCCATTAACTGGCCGGCGACCGGCCTCACCTTCGATCAGCGCGAATGGCGCTGCTTCGACCTCACCGGGGACTTCGTCGTTGACATGACCGACTACACCCTCCTTGGAGGGGATTTCTACACTGAAGCCTGCCGAAGTGATTTCAACGGGGACGGCACCATCGAGAGCACTGACCAGACGTTCATCATACCGCACGCCATGGGCGCCCACCAGTGCACTCCCCTCCCCCCACCGGGGATCGAGGTCAATCCAACGTCCCTCGAATTCGCTCTCGCTCCAGGTGAAGAGGCTTGCGTCACAGTCACAGTCAGCAACGTGGCCACTATGGGTGGTGCCGGCCTCGTCTGGTTCATCCTGGAGATTCCTAGCTTCGCACATACGGGTCTCGGGGAGCCGATCTTCGGTCGGATTCTCCCCGGCGATTCGAACGAGTTCGACCTGTGTGTCAGGTCGGAGGGTCTCTTGCCCGGCGAATACGACGGCGAGATCCGAATCCTGCACAGCGCCCCCTCCGAAGCCAACCCGCTCCTGATCCCGGTGCATCTCGAAGTCCTGGATGTCGAACCCGACATCGAGGTCGACCCGATGAACCTCGAACTCGCCGTGCCTTACGGCGGTTCAGACTGCGCCACGTTCACGATCGGCAACACGGGAGACGGCGATCTGACCTGGGAGGCCAGCTCGGCTTGTCCTTGGGTGACAGAGATTGACCCCACAGGGGAAGTTGTGACCCCTCCCGACAACTGGGAGGACGTGCAGGTCTGCGTCTCTGCGACCGGCCTTCTCGCGGGCGATCACTACTGCGACATCAACGTCGAGAGCGATGATCCCGACGAGTCACTCGTCGTGGTGACGGCGCATCTCAACGTCGAGGAGCCGCCGGACATCGAGGTCACGCCGGCGGAGTTCTTCATATCGCTCATCCACGGCACGGAGTGGACGTTTCCCGACACGATCGCGAACGAGGGCGCGGGCACCCTTGTTTGGGAGGCCTTCCCGTCCATCGAGTACGTCTCCGTCGCACCCGCTGGCGAGAACGAGATACCCCCTGATGGCGAGACCGAGGCCCAGATGACACTCACGGCGTCGTGGGATCTCGAGCCCGGCATCCTCCATGAGTGGAACATCGCCTACGAGTCGAACGACCCGGTCGACCCCGTGTTCAACGTCCCGGTGACCCTCGCCATCGCTCCCGCCCCTCGCCCGGAGGTCAGCGCCACGGAGTTCGAGTTCGAGGTCGGCGCCGGCGGCGACGAGTGCCAGCTGCTCGAGATCTCCAACACGGGCTCAGCCGACCTCGAGTGGACGATCACGATCCCCATCGAGTGCGACTCCTGGCTCTGGACGGACCCAATCGAGGGCCTGACCCCGCCCGGGGAGGTCTCCGTTGTCGACGTCTGCGTGGACACCGAGGGACTCGCGCCGGGCCCGTACGAGTGCGAAATCGAGATCGAGACGAACGAGCCCGAGCGGGCGACGATCGTCATACTGGTCACGCTTCAAGTCCAGATGGCCGACATGGCCAACTCGCACGTCGATTGGATCAATCTCGAGTGCACGGACAAGGTCTTCGTCTGCCCCTGGGGTGACGGGAGCGCGATCACGGTCAGTGTGCGAGACGTCAACGACGCCCCGATCGCGGGCGTCCAGGTCGTTCCGTTCTTCGAGGGCACGTGCGAGGGCTGCATCTGCGAGCCGATCTCGGTCGTCACCGACGCCCTCGGGACCGCCACGATGTTGACGACGACGATGTTCATCGGCGGGCAGCCGATTCCGTGGCTCGGGACGGGGCTGCCGAGTGACACCCGCGAGTTCCGCTCGCCCGACCTGAACGGCGACTGCACCGTGGATGTCCTGGACAACACGATCTTCATGGAGGACTTCGGGAGCACCGCCTGCCGGAGCGACCTCGACTGTGACGGGACCGTCACCGCGATCGACTTCACCTTCTTCAGCTACCACACGGACCACTCGTGCGCGCCCACGGTCACAGACGTCGAAGAGGAGGAGATCGATCCCAGGATCTCGGCGCTCGAGCAGAACTACCCGAACCCGTTCAATCCGGTGACCAAGATCGCGTTCACGGTCACCGAACCAGGCAGCGTCGTTCTCCGCGTGTTCGACGCCGCCGGCCGGCCGATCAGGACGCTCGCCGACGAGCGCATGCCCGCCAGCCGCTACGAGGTCACGTGGGACGGCACCGACGACCACGGACGGCAGGTCGGGTCCGGGGTCTACTTCTACCGCCTCGAGATCGCCGGCGAACCCGAAACGAGGAAGATGGTTCTTCTGAAGTAATGGTGGAGCACTCTCACGCGATGCCTGAGTCGGGGGATCACGACCACCCCGACGACCAACGAGGGGCCGGATGGACGTCCGGCCCCTTGGCGGATGGAGGCCGGTTCGCCCGTCCCCCGCGCAGAGGCTCCGCCGAGCTTCGAGGTTCCGGTTGACTCAAAGTCAGATATGCGCTACAATAACGTATCGTATTCAATGGGATCTGTGTCCGCACCACTCTTCTCGCCCAGTGGGGTGTAAGGTGTTGGCGACTGTCTGGGAATCCGGAACCCGAAACACGACTTGGGGGCCACGCCTCGTTGCGGCTGGCCCCTGTCTCTTTCTCCGCCCGACGGCGGATCCGAAAGGAACGGTGCAACCATGAAGACGAGGGTGACCATCGTGCTACCGGTCGGACTCGCGCTCCTGAGCCTGGTCGCGACGACTGCCCCGGTCGCGGCCCAGGGAAGGCCGATCCCCGATCCTGCCAACTCCTCCTGTGAGTGGGAGGGGCTCGCGTACGACGAGATGGTCCTCGTGTGCCCCGCGGGCGACGCCCCGTCGGCGGTCGTCGTGACGGTCCGGGACGCCGCGAACATGCCCATCGTCGGAGAGACCGTCACGATCAGCTACGTCGCCGACTGCGACGCCTGCTTCTGCCCGCCTTTCACGACGACGACCAACCCTGGGGGCGAGGCCGTTTTCCACCCCGCAGGCGGACTCGACACGTCCCCCCACCTCTACTGCTGCCACGTGACGACCACGGTGACGTGCATGGGCGTGACCATCCCATGGACGGGGATCTGGCCCGACTTCGACCTGCGGGGATGGCGCTCGGTCGACCTCGACGGAGACTGCCTCGTCGACCTCGGCGACTTCCTCATCTTCCAGGGTGACATCGGCGGAGGCCCCTACGCATGCCGGAGCGACTTCGACGGGGATGAGATGGTAGCCGCCGCCGACTTCGCGATCTTTCAGCTACACATGGACCACCAGTGCGAGCCCGCCATTCCCGAGCCGGACATCGAGATCGACCCGATGAACCTCGAGTTCACGCTCCCGCCCGGCGGGATGGACTGCCAGACGTTCACGATCAGCAACGTAGGGGACGCCACCCTCAACTGGAATCTCACCGAGACGCGCCCGTGGGTCACCCTGAATCCCGTGAGCGGGACGACGGAGCCTGCCGGCTCGAACCCCATCGAGGTCTGTGTCGACGCGACCGGTCTCTCGTCGGGTGGACACTACTGCGTGATCCACTGCACGAGCAATGACCCTGATGAGCCAACGCTCATGGTCACCTTGTACCTGGACGTCGTGCAGGTTCCGGACATCAGCGCCGACCCGACGTCGTTCACGTTCGATCTGCAGGTGGGCTTCGACGAGTGCGACGTCCTCACGATTTCGAACAGCGGCATCGCCACCCTCGATTGGGACATCGACGGCGGGGCGACCTGGCTGACCTATTTGCCCGGTTCCGGCTCGATCCCGTCGTCCGGGAGCACCGACGTCGACATCTGCGTAGAGTCCGACGGGCTGCCCCCGGGCGTCCACACGGTCAACCTGGACCTCACGAGCAACGATCCCGACACGCCCGTGATCGTGATCGACGTCACGCTCAACGTCCTGCCGACGCCCGAGATCGACGTCGACCCGACGGAGCTCGGCTTCGTTCTCTGGCAGGGCGAGGTCGAGTGCCAGGAGCTCTCGATCGGGAACACCGGCACGGGCATGCTCACCTGGACGGCCGGGGAGGCCTGCGCGTGGCTCACGCTCGATCCTGACGCCGGCACGGTCCCGGGCGGGGACGCCGACCTTGTCGAGGTGTGCGCCGACGCCACCGGACTCGCGCCGGGCGACTACGACTGCATCATCACGATCGCGAGCAACGATCCCCACACGCCGCCGGTGACGGTGACGGTCGACCTGACGGTCCTTCCCACGCCCGACATCGAGGTTTACCCGCCCGAGCTCACGTTCTCGCTCTATCACGGGACATCGCAATCCCAGCCCCAGACGGTCTTGAACGTCGGCACCGCCCCTCTGGTGTGGACGGTGACCGACACGGTCTTCGGACTCACGGCCGACCCGTCGGGCGGCACGATTCCTGCGGGCGAGTCAGAGATTGTCGACATCGGGGTCTGGGCGTCCTGGGGTTACGAGCCCGGAGTGTATGCCTGGGAGCTCACCTACGATTCCAACGATCCTGACGATCCCCCGACCGTCGTTGACGTGCAGTGCGAGATTCTGACTGCCCCGCAGGCAGGGGTCGAGCCCGCTGCGTTCGTCTTCGAGGTCGGTGCCGGCGGCACCGGCTGCGCGCCGCTCGAGATCACGAACACGGGCTCGGGCGAGCTCGCGTGGACGATCAGCGACGAGTGCGACTGGCTCGCCGCGATACCGGACGAAGGCACGACCCCACCCGGCGAGTCCTCCACGGTCGAGGTCTGCGTGAACACCGCTGGGCTCGCGCCGGGCACGTACGAGTGTGAACTCGTCCTCGAGACGAACGAGCCGGAACGGGCGACGATCATCATCCTGGTCACGCTCCACATCCTGCCGCCCATCCCCGACATCGACGTGACGCCGACGAGCCTGTCGTTCCACATCGTAGGGACCGGGACGGCCTGCGACGAACTCGAGATCGAGAATCTCGGATTCGCGAACCTCGACTGGACGGTCACGGAGACGTGCCCGTGGCTCGTGGCGACGCCCGGGGCGGGCATGGCGCGCCCGGGACAGTCGAAGACGATCCGCGTCTGCGCCAACAGCGCCGGTCTCGGGACGGGCATCTACAACTGCGACATCGAGATCGCGAGCAACGATCCGGACGAACCGCTCATCACAGTCC
>JALGWI010000094.1 GCA_025774245.1 bacterium | reverse complement strand
TCCGCGTAGACGCGCGCCGCCACGACGTCGTAGAAGTCGCGCTCCACGTACATGAGGGGCGCGACGTGCGGCAGGATGTCGGGTATCTCGTCCCGGGTGACCTGCCGGACGACCATCTCCTCCCCGCTCGCGATGGTCATGTGCTTCGCGGGGAAGGGTGGCATGGGGTTGTCGATGGGGCGGAGGATGGACTCGAGATCGACGGGCATGAGGGATGACCTCCGTTCCTCATGACACGGTGAACATATGGTGGGAGCGGAATGGACTTCACCGAACCTATCCGATACCCGCTCGTCACCCGCGGTGAGATCGGGTTCGATCTTCGAGGATAGCAGGTGCCGAGGCGAGTGACAAGTCGCGTCCTCGAGAATGGTCCCGGCAGCTGGGGCCAATTGCCATCTCACGGTGGACTGGTCCATGCCACTCCGCTGGAGAGACGGCAGCTGTGCTCCGCCGAGGGATGACTCAACCGACACAGCAGACAGCTCAGCGGCACCGCTGAGCCCGCAGGTAGGTAGCAGGCCCCCGTTACCAGATCAGTGAAGCTCGGGCCAGGCGGCCCGGGCTTCCGCAGACTTCGACGGTGTCTTCCCTGCTCCGGTGTGCTCCCTCAGGAGCCCGAGAATTCCGGGTGATGCTCCCGCAGCCAGGCCAGGATCCTGTCCCTCAGTTCCACAACGAATGCCACCAGCTCCGTAGCATCATCGTCCGTCACCGCTCCTACAGCGTCGTACTCGATGACGTTTCGTTTCTTCCGACAGATCTCCAGGTAGTCCGCGTCCGCCCCTCGCTTCGGTCCCAAGATGACCGCGAGCGCCTGGATCGCCCGGTAGTGCTGCAGATTGCGCTCAGGACGATGGCCCTCGGCGTAGACAGGGATCGTGCACAGCCTCGGAGTAGCGTTGTAGGCGATGCCGAAACGCCAATCCAAGGAGAAGCGCTCCGGAGATCCCCTCAGGAGCGCTCCTCTACTGCTTGTCGAGCACCAGAGCCGGTGGACTACTTGAACATGGCCTTGATGCTGCCCCAGGTTTCGTCCTCGACCGGCGTCATCGGCATCAACCAGACCCGGAAGGGATCGTCGATGGTGCCGGGGTTCGGAAACCAGGGGCCGTTCAGCCCGTCCAGGGATGCATAGCGCTCTCCGTCAGGATAGGAATCCCCCTCCGGACAGAAGATAACAGACGCCTGCCGGGGCACGTCCGTGTACAGCAGCCAAAGGTATATTCCCGCGTCGAGCGGGATGCCCTCACTGTTGAAATCGAAGCTCACCCAGTCCTCCCCCACGTCGAAGGGCATTGCCGCTTCGCCGGTGGCGTACTCGTTCCATTCGAGGTCCGCGATGACGCAGTAGATGGGATCTCCCGCTACCATGGGGGGAACGCCGCCGTTGGGTAAGCCGTTGTTCTTGACTATCATCTCCACAGACAGCAGTAACGAGTTGCATTCCAGGAAGAAGCTCTGGCCGTGGCCGATGTTCGCACCGTCGTGCCGCAGGCCGAACCAGGCCGAACCACCGCCGCAGTCGACCTCGATGAGCTCAGGACAATCGGCCGAGGCCGCACCCACGAACAGAGCCAGAGCTGCGAGAACCACTACCAACTTCTTCATTTTTCTCTCCCCATCATCGGGTGAAACTGGCTAGAGCAGCCCCGTTGTCCCCAGGGGGCGCCGTGTCGCCCACAGCACCCTGACCTGGCACACTCCGCACCGTACACACGAAGGCGCAGTGGACGGACGCGGACCGCGCCTTTTCACCTCATAGGCACCCTTCCTTGACCTGCACCCAGTAGTTGTACCATCCCAAGACGGAGGATGGCGCGCATAGAAGGGCGCGTCCGACGGCTTCCGGCGCTGTCGGCCGCTGCCCTGGTGAGCTGTGGGGTTACACCCGATTATACTCCCGCTGCCACTCCTCAACCAACACCTTCACTTGCCAGACGCTCGTGACGGTGGTGACGGCGTAGCCCGACCCTCATACCCGGCCATCCATCATGCCGCCGGTCCGACCCTCACCATCTTCCGCGTCTCCTGCTTGCCCCCCCCGCAGAGCCAGTGCGCCGTCACGATGGGCAGCCTCTCTGAATCGGCTACGAATCGGGCCCCCCTTACCAACCCGATGCGAACACCCGTCTCTCCGGAAGCGGGTGTTTGCCTGGGGGCCCCCGCTACCGGTTCGAAAGGACTCCAGGTGCTGCGCGGTTCCGGCACCGGGAATCCCTTCATCCGGACCTCCACGCTCTGAGATGCCCCTTCGATCGTCAGACCCTCCACGAACGCCCGCTTCTCTTTGTGGAGCCGCCCGGGGCAGTCGGTGAGGAGGTCCTGGTGCTCGGGCGATGATGCGGCTAGATCGATCACCGAATCGATCTTCGCAGAGGGCTTCTCGAGGCGGCCTCTGAGCTTGCGAGACTCTGGCTGGACGTCGTGCGTCTCCTCGGGCTTGAGCTCCTCCTCGACGAGGTTGAGGAGCCTGGCCCGGCCACTCTCTCCGAGGAACAAGGTCACACGCCTCCCGACCAAGTCCATCACGAGGTCGTCCGTTGGCGCCTGCGCGAACTGGATCGGCTGGCAGACCGCCTTGCCTTGGTGATGGCCGCGCCGCCACGCGCCGGGGCCCGGGACAACCGCCCGGGACCCCGTGCAATCGCTGCGACGCCGGCGCACTTCTTCTACTAGTAGAACCGGAGGCTCGCGCCGCGCAGCCTGATCCCACCGTCCACGATCTTGATCCCCGTCTCTCGATCACCCCTGCTGAAGATCAGCGTGTTGAACGCAGGGGACCCACTGAGTGTGACGGGACTCGCTGCCGTGCCGGTCAGGGTGACGTCGTGGAGCAGCTGGAGATTCTGCCCAACCTGGAACGTCGCACCCCCACCTGTTCCTGTCGCATCTCGATCGAAGTACCGGTGGTTCAGCCCCAGGATCCTGGGGTAGTAGCCGGTCACCCACATTCCGAGGGCGGTCGCCGGGTAGACGTCCAGGACCACGTAGTCGTAGCCGATGTCGTGACCCGGGTGGGCATCGAGCGTGTACCACGCGTTGGAGGCAGGATTGAAGTACCCGTAGTTCATGTGGTACTGACGCGTGGGACCGCCGCCGATCTCCTGCCACCCGTCGACAACAATCGAGTGGCCCGGAATCCCCTGGTTGACGGGCCGGTTGAGATTGAACTGGGCCTTCAGGAGATTGAACCAATCAACGGGATTGGCGTAGTCGTCGCGGTCCTCTTGTCGCGCGTTGGTCGAGTAATAGAAGTGGCCCGGGTAGGCGTCGACCCAGTTACTGGTCATGGACCCCGAGGAGCCACACCCGTAGTCCATGCCGCACGCGTCCCCGGCCTCGGCACAGAGCTCGGCCACGGCGGCGACCTCGGTCGCGTCCCAGTCGGCGGGCGGATTCGTGCACTCGGGGAAGACACCCGGCATGTTCGGCCAGTCGTAGGTGTCGGTGTATCCGACTCCCGAGCCGTAGGGTGGCCAGTTCCAGTGACGCATGACCTGAGCGGCGCCGAGCGCCACACAGCCGACGAGAGTGTCCGTGTTGTAGTTGCACGGAGGCCATGCGCATCCATCGTTCGGACACTGGTCGTTGTAGGGAGTCCCCTGGTTCCACACCGTGTCGAGGAGGATGTCCCCCTCCTCGTAGTTGATCCTCACACCGCTCTCCAGCTCATCCCAGGCTGAGCTGTAGTCGATGTGGAGGAATCCCTTGAGATCGACCGGACGGACCGAGTCGACGGGCCCGAACTCCTGCTCGATCGCGACCAGGATCCGGTCCATCCTGTACTTGACCAGGTCCATCAGCCCCTCATCGTTCGCAGGATCCAGATCGCAGGTCACCGAGTAGACCTTGATCGGCGCAAGCTCGCGGCGGAGCGATACCGCGATGTGCCCGCGAGGCTCGACCTGACAGAAGTAGCCGACGACGCGGTCGCCGCGCATGAGCTCCTGGACGCTTCGCACCGAGGCGAACTCCTCGTCGCCCCAGTCCCCCTCGCTGTACACGACGAGGTCGATCCACTGCTCGGCAACGACGCGGGCTTCCTCCGCCGTGACGATCTGCGCGAGGGCTCCTTGGACGAGCCCGAAGAGGAGCGTGCAGACGATCACGGCCGTGATGCAGATGGTTTTCATGAACGTCACCTCCCCTACTGCAGTGTCACGAGGACGAGGATCTCACCCTTCTGGCCACTCTCGAGGCTCTCCATCGCCTTACCGAGAATGGCGCCCTGCGCCCTGCTGCGATCGGTCACCTTCATGGCGAAGCCGGGCGTCGAGGACGTCGTGAGGAGATCCCCCGGCTCGATGCCTTCCTCGGTCGCGTCCACGTTGCAGTAGACGCGGCCCGCGAGCGCCACGTCGTGGTCGAACTGGCCGGCCCCCAAACGCACGCCGGAGCCCAGACCTTTCGCGCCAGCGACGATTCCGGCGACCCTCCGGTCGTAGGGCCTAGAGCTGACCGCGAGCTTGCCCGCGTTGTGGGCATCGATGACGAGGACCGTCCCCGGCTTGATCCTGTCACCGCCGCTGACGTCGAACCCCTCCGCGTAGTCGAGCCCCTCACCCATCTCGAGAACCGGGTTACCGAAGGCATCGGAGATCCTGATGATGCCGACGACGTCCAGCTCGGCGGCGGGACTGTTCGTTCCAATGCCCACGTTGCCGCCGATGTACGCGTCGTCCGGGGTGTACAGACCCCACCTCACCAGGTTCTCGTCCCTGTACGCCAGAGCGCACCACGGGCTGCCGTCCGACTCCGCACCGAGGATTCCTCCGGACCTCTCGAAGTCGTTGTAGCAGTATCCGGCCACCCCGAACGTGTACGAGTCTCCCCAGTAGTTGTAGCCTTTGACGGCGTTGTTGGTGTTGTAGACCCCGTAGCCCGTTCCGTCGTTCCGAGTAGACCGACTGCGGTAGCCGTAGATCCCCGCTCGGCCGTCGGCTGTCGCGTCCGTCTCGTACAATCTGCTGTACGTGGTCGTGCCGTCCTCACCGTAGACGCGCAGCATATCGCTCTGCCGCGATTCCTCCTTCGCTCCGTCCTTGAGGATGTCCTCCCGCTTGGCGCCGCTCTCGATGTAGACGTCACCATCGACGTGCAGTGTGGCCGTCGGCGAGGTGGTGCCGATGCCGACGTAGCCGCTGGTCTCAACGGTCACGCGCGGAGCGCCGGCGCCCGCGTAGAGCTCGAGCGGGTGGCCATCGTCGCCGACCGCGATCGATCCGGTTCCGCTGTTCCACCACAGTCCTTGATAGCCGGTTGCGCCGACGTAGTAGGCTCCGGTGTACGGGACCAGCACGTCGCCGTCCACGTGGAGTGTGGTCAGTGGGCTGGAAGTCCCGATGCCGACCTTTCCGGTCTCACGGTAGATGTCGTCGCCCGATATCGTCCAGTCGTCATCCGCTACGGCGGCCGGCGGCTGCCAAGTACCATCTCCGGCTGCGTTAGACGTCAGGACGTGGCCGGACGACGCTCCGCTCGGCATTTCGAAGCCCCCAAGGTGGGCCGTGCCCGCGGCCGTGAAGCCACCGTCGCTCCTGATCTCGAAGACGTAGGTAGGACCATTCAGGCAGTAGAGGAAAGAGCCTGAACTCCCCGAGGCCATCTGGAGATCGAGGACCCTGCGGCCCGACGCAACGGAGGCATTCCTCCACAGCTTCGTCAGAACTGCATCGTCCGCGCTGGTGTCATAGACCATGAACTTGGCGCTGGGTATCTGTCCGACCCCCACGTTCCCGGTTGACCGGAAGATATTGGCACCCGAGGTGGCCCAGTCGCCATCGTCGGCGGCCGTGGCGGAGATCGTAATGGCGTTCCCCGGATCGTCGGGGGTGATGATGATGTTGGCACCAGCAACGAGATCGATATCACCCTCGTTGTTCGTCACGCCGGCCACGCTGCTCACGACGACGGGCAGGTCGCCCTCGTTCACGAACCTCGCGTCGTACGCGCTCCCGCTCTCGTACTCCGGCGTCAGGCCGACGGTTTCCGCGCCCACCTCGAGACCGGTGCCGGCCCCGATGTCGAGTGTGACGTCTCCCACTACACCGCCGCCCGCGAGGCCGTCACCCGCCTCCACTCCGGTGATGTCACCGCCGCCCCCCCCGCTCGCGGCGATCGTGATCGTGTTGGCCCCATCGTCCGGCGTGATCGTGATGTTCGATCCGGCAACGAGATCGATGTCACCCTCGTCGTTCGTCACGCCGTCCACGCTGCCCACGACGTCCGGATCGACCGAGCCGGCCCGAAGTGCATATGGAGCGGACGTGAGCTGGGTGCGCGGGGTCAGCTCCGCCCCCCCCTCGACAGACAAACCGAGCCAGTACTGGTCCTCGAACTCGAGAACCAGGCCCGTCACGGAACCCAGGATTACGTCGAAGACCCCATCGGTGACAGTCACCGTCTGTGTCTCACTCCAAAGAGGTGTGCCACCCGTCTCCAGGTCAAACAGACGGAAAGTCAGATCGTAGTCTCCATCCGGCACGACGGTGCCGCCGCTGTCGTTGAGCACGCCCTGATAGCTCAGCGTCTGCGGCACGGCAGCCGTCCCGACTCCCATCGCGAGCACCAACACCAGCAAAGACACGACTACCATCGCTCTCATCTTGCGCCTCCTCGTGGTTCAGCGGCTTACTTGAGCAGGACCAGCTTCCGGGTCTCCGCGAACGCGCCCGACACCATGCGGCAGAAGTACACCCCACTTGCAAGCCCGTTGGCGTCCACGTCGACCATGTGGACCCCCGGCTCCATCTCCTCATCGAGTAGGACCCTCACCTCCCGCCCGACAACGTTGTAGAGGGAGATCCTGACCCGGCCCCGGGACGGGACGGCGAACCGTAGCTGCGCCCTCGGGTTGAAGGGGTTCGGATAGCCCTGGCCGAGCCAGTACTCCGTGGGGAACATCTCGTCGCCGATGCCCGTCAGGATCCAGCCCGGCTGATACCAGAAGCCGATCTCGTGGATGTTCGAAGGGCCGCTCGTCACACCGATCGCGGCCTGTCCGACCGTACCGATCGCGCCGGTCATCGTGCCCCCACCCGCGCCGATCACGCTCTGGGGCACAACGAAATCCGCGGCCGCAGAGAGCGCCAACAAGAGCACTCCAACGACCGCGAGCCAAAACAGAGATCTCATCTCTTCACCTCCCGCCTGCAGGCCTGTCAGTGACTGTCCTCATCACCTGGTCTGGTCGCATCGCCTCCTTCCACCTACCAGGCAGCGGGTCAGCCAATCGAGCACACCAATACCCGCGCGCCTCGGCAGAACCCGAGACGCCTCCGTGTGAAGTTGCTCTGTATGGGGACACCAGTGGGAGGATACTGGCGCATCGTGCAT
>JALGWI010000008.1 GCA_025774245.1 bacterium | reverse complement strand
ACCGTCGCCTCGACGTCGCTCGTCTTCGTGTTCGTCATCGACTGGATGGAGATCGGGGCGTCGCCGCCGACGGGAACGTCGCCGATCATGACCTGGCGGGTCTTCCTTCGTGGCGGGATGATGCTCATCGCTGCCTCCGGCCCTTGAGCCGCACATTCCCCGACCGCATCGTCGTGCCCTCCCCGTCGAAGTACTCCAGGAGCGGGATCGCGTACTTCCTGGTCACGCCGACCATGTCCTTGAAGATCGGCACCGTGAGCTGCTCCTCGCCTCCGAAATGCGCGACGATCTTCCCGCGCACCTCCTCGACAATCTCGGGGTGGTAGAGCATCGTGGTCGTCACCTTCACGAGTCGCCCGCTCTCGGCCAGGAGCTTCACGATCGCGTCGAAGTCCTTCCCGCCGAGCTCCTCACGAAGCTCATCCAGGAGCGGCGGGTTGACGCCCGCAGCCCGAAGACGATCCGTGAGCTCCGCCGCCAGACCCGACTGCGCGTCCGAGAGATCGACCTCGGCGCCGCCCAGCCTCACGAGATCGCCGCGCCTCGACACCTCCCCCGCCTCCTCGAGCGACTTGAGCGCCGCGTCGAGCACCCCGCGGTCGAGGTTTCTCGCGAGCTTCCCTCGCAGTTCCTCCGCCGACATGCCCCACTCGAGGGGCGCGCCGTCGGCGAACGCTGTGAGGAGTTCCCGAACGCGGGCGAGGAGAGCCTCGTGCTGCTCGGCGGTGAGCACGCGGCCGGCGACCTTCACGAGACGCCCGTCGCCCAGGAGCGCCTTGAGAGTCTCGGCCGAGGAGTCTCCCAACTCGCGCTTGATGTCGGCCTCGACGACGCCTTCGATCCCGGCCGCTCCCACCGTGTGCAGGAGCACCTCGTCCACGCCGCCCGACTCGAGCACCTCGAGCGACTCGAGCACGTCGTCCTTCATCCGCTTGTGCCGGCGCGGGGTGGGATCGATGACGCGCCCGCCGGCGATCGTCGTCATCGGGGAGTACGACCGGATCACGAGGAGGTCGTCCTTCTCGGCGACGAGCGGGGTCTCGAGCCTGAGCTGCACGAGCGACTCGTCCCCGGCCCTGAGGGTCTCGCTCTCGAGCAGGATCACGCGCGCGAGCGCCTGGGAGGTCCCGAGGTGCGCGTGCACGCGGGTGCGGTTCGTCATCGTCCTGGCACCCCGCACCATCCGCAGACGCACGTCGAGCATCGAGCTCACGTGGAGCGCGCCGGGCTTCCCGAGCGTGTCCCCTCGGGCGAGATCGTCCTTCGAGACCCCCCTGAGTCCGACCGCCGTCCGCTGGCCGGCCTCCGCGCGCTCGACCGCCTGGTCGTGCACCTGGACGCCCCGGACCCGGGCCGTCTCGCCTTTGGGGTAGATCTCGAGCTTGTCGCCGGGGCTGATGCTCCCCGACCAGAGCGTGCCCGTGACGATCGTCCCGTGACCCTCCAGCGTGAACACGCGATCGACGGGCAGCCGCGCCGGCCCCGAAGACGAGCGCTCCGCTGCCTCCACGACGAGCTTCTCGAGCTCCGCCACGATGTCGTCGATCCCGTCGCGCGTCACGGACGAGACCGGTACGATCGTGACCCCCTCGAGCGACGTTCCCTCGAGGAACTCGCGCGCCTCCTCCGCCGCGAACTCGGCCTGGTCCGCGTCGACGAGATCGGTCTTCGTGACGGCGACGAGCCCCTTCTCGACGCCCAGGAGATCGATGATGTCCATGTGCTCGCGCGTCTGGGGCATGACGCCCTCGTCGGCCGCGATCACGAGGAGCACGAGGTCGATCCCGGCCGCTCCCGCGAGCATCGTCCGCACGAACCGCTCGTGGCCGGGGACGTCGATGACGCCGACGGAGTTTCCGCTGGGGAGATCGAGGCGCGCGAACCCGAGCTCGATCGATATCCCCCGGTCCTTCTCCTCCCGGAGACGGTCGGTGTCGACGCCCGTGAGCGCCTTGATGAGCTCGGTCTTGCCGTGATCGATGTGGCCAGCGGTGCCCAGGATGACGTGCTTGGTGGGGTCCGGCATGGCGTGTTCTCGCTCTGGCCCGGTGCCGACGTGAGAGGCGGGCGGGCCGCTGGGGCCGCCCGGGGGGGGACCGCTCAAGGTCCCGAGACTAGCCTTCCTGCGCGAGTATATCGGCCTTTGGAGGGGGTGTCAACGCGGCGGGACCTCGAGCCGCACGAGCCCGGGCGCAGCCACGCCAACCGGAGTTTGTGGGGAATCCTGTTGACGCTTGGCCCGTGGCATGGCATAATACTTGACGTACCGTTCACAGGGGTTCGCGGCAGGGAAGACTCTCGATTCACGGGGTGAGGCGGGCGTCGTTGGTCGTGTGCCGAATCATGGAGCGGCCGAACGTCCGGAGAATCGCGGGCCGCCGTCTGGCGAGCCCCATCGCGCGTGGCCCAAAAGCGCCGAAGGCGCAAGGAGGAGGTCAACATGCGCGCGTTGGCTATGGTTCTTCTCGTGGTCGCGATCGCCATGCCCGCTGTGGCGAACGACCTCGAGGGCGTGAATCCGATGGAGCAGCTGTCCACAGACCCGGCGGTCCATTGCCCGATGTGGGACGGCGGCAGGGACGTCCTCTATGACAACGGCCCGTTCGAGACCGCTCCGGGTCTCTCCGTCTGTCAGGACGTCACGCTCGGCTCGAGCACGTACGGGTACGGCCACCAGATCCTGAACGACAACCGCCTCACCGACCAGTTCGTGGTCCCCGCAGGCGAGACGTGGATGATCAGTGCCATGACGTTCTTCGCCTACCAGACGGGTAGCACGACCGTGTCGACGATCACCGACGTTCGCGTCGAGATCTACCCCAACCCGCCCGAGGGCGGCAACCTGATCTGGGGCGACCTCGTCACGAACCGGCTGAACACGACGGCGTGGACGGGCGTCTACCGCGTCCTCGAGAGCGCACAGACGTCGACGGCCCGGCCGATCATGGCCGACGTCTGCGACGTCACGGTCACGCTCGGCCCGGGCGAGTACTGGGTCGTCTGGCAGTGCGGCGGCACGCTTTCGTCCGGCCCGTGGGCCCCGCCGATCACGATTCCGGGGCAGGCGTCCACCGGTGACGCGCTGCAGTGGACGACGACCAACCTGGCGTGGTTGCCCGCCAGCGACGCCGGCGATGGCGGCTTCAAGGGATTCCCGTTCATCATCGAGGGTTCGATCCCGACGCCGGTCGAGGACTCGAGCTGGGGCGCGATCAAGGCCCTGTACCAGTAGTCTGAGGCCGATCGCGCAGCACGGAAACAGAGAGATGCCCTGCGGGGGACTTCCTCGCAGGGCGTCTGTCGTCTTCGCGGCGGCTCCACGGCAGCGGTGTCCCCGCCCGATCCGGTCTCTACCTGATCAGCACCGTCCGCGCCGTCTCCACGCGCTCGCCGGCCTGCATCCGCAGGAAGTAGATCCCACTCGGCACGTCCCTCCCCCGCTCGTCCCTCCCGTCCCACACGACCTCGTGGTCTCCCTCCTCGCGCGGACCCCGCGCGAGCGTTCTCACGAGCCGCCCCGACACGTCGTACACACGAAGATCGACCTCGCCCGCCTCCGGGAGAGCGTAACGGATCGCGGCCTCCCGCCCGACCGGACCGGGCACGGTGAGACGCGGCAGCCGCGACTCGCTCGCACGGGAGACCGCGGGATCGGCCGCGACCTCGAGGGCGCGGACGACGTCGAGGGCGACCGCCTTCGTCGAGGTCGATGTCCCCGACGCGTCGGCCACCGACAGCCTCACCGAATACGTCCCCGGGAACGAGTAGACGTGCGAGGGATCTGTCTCGTCCTGGAATGTGTGATCCCCGAAGCGCCATTCCCGGGTCGCCGGGTTGTGGAGCGATCGATCCTCGAAGGACACGACTTCCCCCGCGACCGCGACGGTTTCGCTCACGGCGAAGTCCGCCACGACGCCGATCGAGTCGATCGCACCGGCGGCTGCCCGGAGATCCTCCAGTGCGCGGGACGCCATCTCGCACTGGAAGGCGGCGAGATCAGCGCGGCCGGCGTCGGAGAAGACCCAGTCCTCGGTGATGGCGAAGATCGACGACTCGGCGGGGAAGACCAGATCGCGGGCGCCGTTCGATTCGTCGTTCCGAAGCCTGTACGAATCGACGTAGCTGGTCCACACATCGTCGTAGAGCCGCTCCCGGATGCCGTCGGCCACCCGGCGGAGGCTGTCCCACTCCGCGCAGCGGAGCTGCTCGACCGGCCAGGTGGGCACGGCGATGCCGGCCGCGGGGTTCCCGAGGATCGTCCACATGGTCGTGAGATGCGCAGGCTCCCAGGGCAGGGTTCCCCGGATCACCGCCGCCGAGTGGGAGCTGTCCCGGCAGATGCTGTGCCCGGTGTAGACGTACCCGTACGGCCTGCCGCTCTGCCACCGACGCGGGTAGGGAACGTCGACGGGCAGGCTCTCCGCATCGGAGAGATCCCGCGCGTGCTCCTGGAGGAGCGTGAGGCAGTCGAGACGGCCGTCGTCCGTGAGCTCCTGAACGAGAGCCCGGGAGCGCTGGTACCGCGCGTCGGCGACGGGGCGCGGCTCGCCGCCGGTACCGAGATACAGGAAGGAGTTCACGCGAATCGCGAAGGTGTCGACGTCCTCCCGGTGAAACGAGTCGAGATCGGAGCTCACCTCGAACACGGCCGCGGCGCCGGTGCTGTCGATCATGGCGAAGTTCGCGTGGAGGTCGTGGTCGGCGAGGTCGAGGGTGTCGACGAGGGCCTGGAACTCATCGATCGTCCCGCACGAGCTGAGCGCCCTGAACATCAACTGGCCGTTGCCGATCGAGTCGGCGCGGGAGGCGGCCACGTCGGCGTTCACCATCGCGAATCCGTTGTCGTTCGCGCCCATCCACGCCATCCGGTCGGAGCCCAGGAAGCCGTCCCAGACGTAGACGAACCCGAAGCGGTCGCCGACGGCGTAGCCGATGTGCTCCTCGGCAGCCGGGCCCGCGTCCCGCACCTTCCAGAGGAGCGCGCGCGTCGTGTCGTCTCCCGCGGCCACGCCGATCGTGCAGGCCTCGAGGCCCACGTGTCCGAACGCCAGGAGGGCGATCACGAGAAGACAAAGAACTGCGGCCGAACGCAAGAGATCAACCTCCGCCGATGAACGTCGCGAGTCGACAACTGCCACTGAGAGTGAGTATAGGAACGGTGTGACGGTGAGTCAAACGGGGCCGCGAAAGCACCCGCGGGCGGGCGTCCTACCCTTTCACCCGCCGGATCTTCGCTCCGAGCCCCGCGAGCTTCTTCTCGATCGACTCGTACCCGCGGTCGATGTGGTAGACGCGCGAGACCTCGGTCTCGCCCTCGGCGATCAGGCCCGTCAGGATGAGCGCGGCGGAAGCCCTGAGATCGGTCGCCATCACCTTCGCGCCGGAGAGCTTCTTCACGCCGGATACGATCGCGACGTTCCTGTCGGTGCCGACGTCGGCCCCGAGCCGGTTCAGCTCCGGGACGTGCGCGAAGCGGTCGGCGTAGATCGTGTCGGTGATGACCGACGTGCCGTCGGCGATCGTCATGAGCGCCATGAACTGCGCCTGCATGTCGGTCGGGAACCCCGGGTACGGAGCCGTCGTCACGTTCACGGCCCGCCCCCACATCGGCCCCTTCACCCTGAGATCGGCCCCCTCCTCGGTGATCTCGGCGCCCATCTCCTTGAGCTTCATGATGACGGCGGCGCAGTGTTCCTTCCGGATCCCCGTGATGAGAACGTCGCCTCCCGTGATCGCGGCGGCGACCATGAACGTGCCCGCCTCGATCCGGTCCGGGATGATCTCGAAGTCGGCCGCGAAGAGCTCGTCGACGCCCTCGATCACGATCGCGTCGGTCCCGTCACCGGTGATCCTCGCGCCCATCGCGCGGAGGAACGACGCGAGCGCGCCGATCTCGGGCTCCCGCGCGGCGTTCTCGATGACGGAGCGGCCCTTGGCCAGTGAGGCGGCGGCCATCGCGTTCTCGGTGGCGCCGACGCTCGGGATGTCGAACTGGATCGTCGCTCCCGTGAGGCGCCGGCACTCGGCGACGACGTAGCCGTGCTCGAGCTTGACGTCGGCCCCGAGGTCCTTCATCGCCTTGACGTGGAAGTCGACCGGCCTCGGGCCCCACGCGCAGCCGCCCGGCAGGGAGACCCGCGCGCGCCCGTGTCTCGCGAGAAGAGGCCCCAGGACGCAGATCGAGGCGCGCATCTGCTTGACGAGTTCGTACGGCGCCTCGTGCTCGTTGCAGTTTTTCGTGTCGATCGTGAGGCTGTGGTCGTGGTGATCGACGTCGGCCCCGAGGACGCCCAGCAGCTTCCCCATCGTCCTGACGTCGACCAGGCTCGGCGCGTTCTTCAGGTTGTGGACGCCGGGTGCCAGGAGCGTCGCCGCCATGATCGGGAGCGCGGCGTTCTTCGCGCCGCTGATCCTGACCTCTCCCTCGAGCCGCGGTCCTCCCTCGACGAGGATCTTATCCATCGTGCCTCCGGCTTGCGCCCTCGATGTCGTTTCTGGCTGTGACGATTCTGTCCCGACCGGCGTAGTCCCTGTGAATCTCCACTCGACCGAGGCCCTGCGCAAGAAGCTCACCAACGGCTTCGGCCTGTCCCTCCCCGACCTCCAGAACCAGCGCGCCGCCCGGGACGAGGAACGTGGGGCCATCTTGCGCGATACCCCTGATGACGTCAAGTCCGTCCGGCCCGCCGTCCAGGGCCCCCCGGGGCTCGAAGTCCCGGACGTCGGAGGGCAGCCCGGCGATCTCCCCGCTCGGCACGTACGGCGGATTCGACACGATCGCCGTGATGCGTCCCTCAAGTCCCTCCGCCTGGAGCGGCGTGAGGAGCGGCCCCTCGAGGAACCGGATCTTGTCCGCCACCCCCGCGTGCTCGGCGTTCCTCGCAGCAACTGCGAGCGCCTCCACCGACGGATCGGTCGCGATCACCTTCGCGCCCGCGACCTTCTGGGCGAGCGTCGTCGCGATCACCCCCGAGCCGGTCCCGACGTCGGCGAGCACGAGCTCGTCCTCGGCAGGCTCGATCTTCCCTGCGTCTGCGCCCTCGCACGCGACCCCCGGTGCCGCGGCCATCTCCCCGATGATCCGAAGCGCGACCTCCATCAGGGCCTCGGTCTCGGGCCGGGGAATCAGGACGGCAGGGTTCACCTCGAACTCGGAGAACATGAACGCGGCCGTCCCGGTCACGTACTGCACGGGCTCGCCGGCGAGCCTGCGCTTGAGGAGCGCCTTGTACGTGGCCAGCTCCTGCTGTTTCAACTGACGCTCGAACTCGAGATACAGTTCGATCCGGGAGAGGGAGAGCGCGTGGGAGAGCAGGAGCTCCGTCTCGAGACGGGCGTTCTCGAAGCCCTTCTCCGCCAGGTGCTCCTTGCTCCAGTCGATGATGTCGAGGACGGTCCAGGTCTTCATTGCGAGGAGTTCGCTATCTGCTCCGCCTGGAAGTCGGTGGCGAGGGCGTCGATCAGCTCGTCGATGCCGCCGCCCATGATCGCGTCGATGCCGTGCAGGGTCATCCCGATGCGGTGATCGGTCACCCTGCTCTGGGGGAAGTTGTACGTCCTGATCTTGGCGCTCCGGTCGCCGGTCGAGACCTGGCTCCGCCGGGTCTCGGCCATCTCCTTCTCCTGCTCCGCGCGCGCCTGATCGTAGAGCCTGGCCCTGAGGACCTTCAGCGCCTTCGCCTTGTTCTTGTGCTGCGACTTCTCGTCCTGGCACGTCACGACGAGCCCGGACGGCTTGTGCGTGATGCGGACGGCGGAGTCGGTCGTGTTCACGCTCTGCCCGCCGGGGCCCGACGAGCGGAAGACGTCGACGTGGATCTCATCGGGCCGGATCTCGACGTCGACCTCCTCGGCCTCGGGCAGGACCGCGACGGTCGCCGCGGAGGTGTGGATCCTCCCCTGCGACTCCGTCGCCGGGACTCGCTGGACGCGGTGCACGCCGCTCTCGAACTTGAGGCGGCTGTACGCGCCGTCGCCCTCGATGGTGAAGATGATCTCCTTGAACCCGCCCGTGGCCGTCGGGCTCGAGTTCAGGACGTCGATCTTCCAGCCCCGGCCGTCGGCGTAGCGGTTGTACATCCGGAAGAGGTCGGCCGCGAAGAGCGCCGCCTCCTCGCCGCCGGTGCCGGCGCGGATCTCCACGATCGTGTTCTTCTCGTCGTTGGCGTCGCGCGGGATGAGGAGCGTCTTGATCCGTTCCTCGAGCTCGGCGTGCCTCACCTCGAGCTCGTCGAGCTCGCCCCTGGCGAACTCCTTCGCCTCGGGATCGTCGCCCGCCCCCATGAGCTCCTTCGCGTCCTTCATGTCGGACAGGACGCGCTCGTACTCGTCCGCGGCGCGGACGATGCCCTCGAGCCGCGCGCGCTCCTTCGAGTGCTTCCTGACGAGGTTGTGGTCCGAAAGGACGGCGGGGTCCGAGAGGAGCTTGACCAGCTCGTCGTATCTAGCTTTGATGGACTGGAGCTTCTCGATCATCGTTCGGGTCGATCCTCACCGCGGAG
This sequence comes from bacterium, assembly GCA_025774245.1. Taxonomy (GTDB): domain Bacteria; phylum Joyebacterota; class Joyebacteria; order Joyebacterales; family Joyebacteraceae; genus JALGVN01. Next base: position 79,212 of record JALGWI010000008.1, on the reverse strand, counting down.
AGCGCCGCGATCGCGACCTCGATCTGGTCGACCGAGGGTTCCTTCGTCGTGATGCTCTGGAGCCAGATGCCGGGGGCCGAGAGGATCCGCGCCCACCGTTGGGTCGCCTTCCTGGCGGCGAGTTTCATGATCTCGTAGGAGATCCCGGCGATCACCGGAATGAGAAGGAACCTCATGAGCCGGTGCGCGATCGTGTGCGGCTTCCCCGTGATCATGAAGACGAGGATGCTCACGACCATGACGATGAGAAGGAAGCTCGTGCCGCACCGCGGGTGCCTCGTCGTGTACTTCTCCGCGTTCTCGGGCGTGAGCTCCTCCCCCGCCTCCTGCATGAAGATGGTCTTGTGCTCGGCGCCGTGATACTCGAAGACGCGCCGCATCTCCTTCCAGCGCGAGATCGCCCAGATGTAGATCAGGAAGAAGGTCACGCGGATGATCCCGTCGACGACGTTGAAGAGGATCCCGCTCTCGATGTCGAGCATCCCCGTGAGAACGAGCGGGATGTAGAAGAAGAAGAGGAGCCCGAGCGCGAACGCGAAGATCATCGTGAACGTGAGGGCCGCCTTCGTCTTCCAGCCGGCGTCCTTCTCGGAGGGCGCGGGCTTCTTGCGGGCCGGCGCTGGAGCCGTTTCCCCCGCGGCGTCCTCCGCAGCATAGGCCGCAGCTTCGTCCGCGGTGGCGGTGGCGGTGGCAGTGGCGGGCGCGGCCTCGCTCCCGAAATCGACCTCGGGCGCCTCGAAGGCGTCCGTCGCAGCGGCCGCCACCTCGCGCTCGTCCTCCGCCAGCTCCTCCATTGCCGCGCTCGCCGAGTAGTTCAGCGCCTTGATCCCGAGCGCGAGCGACTCGATGAGCGTGAGGCCCCCACGGACCACCGGGAGCCGGAAGAACTTGTTCCGGCGCGAGTACGAGCGGAAGTCTTCCTCGTGGACGTCGATCTCCCCGCTCGGCAGTCGCACCGCAGTCGCCACCCTCGTGGGACCGCGCATCATGACGCCCTCGATCACCGCCTGTCCGCCGTAGTGGATCGGGCCGCCGGCGTCGGGCTGATCGCCGAAGCCGCTGATCGGGGACGAGTATTCCTGCTGCTTCTTCTCTTCCATGGTCATCCTGATGATGCTGGGTGAAGCTCCCGTGACGGGGCTGCCGGGGCGTGCTCGACCGGAATCACATCCCCGAGCCCGGGGTGCACCCGCTCGATCTCTTCCTTCACCGCGCGGGCGACGCGCCGATACGACTGGTGGCCCTGGATGCGCGAGCGGAGCCTCACGAACTGATACGCCTCACGGAAGTTCATCCTCATGAGGAAGCGCTTGTTGAACGCAAGCGGCACGGCGTACTGCGCGTGGACCGGGTCGACGCCCGCGAGATCGAGACACGCCTCGTGCGCCTCGCAGAGCGACTCCTCAACGCGGCCGGCAAGCCCGGCCTCCCGCGCGTCGTCGGTCACGGCGTACCCGTGCTCGCACGTCAGGGGCTGCTGCGTCTGCATCGTCATGCGGTGGCGCTGGATATCGCGGTAGGCGCCGAAGTCGCAGGTGATTTCAAAGGTGTAGGCAGTGCTCTCGAACTCCCGAACCGGTGCCTCATGGCCTCCGATCCTCTGGAGGGCCTCTTTCAAGAGCACGCCTATCCTCTCTCTGCCAATCCCGGAGAGCTGGCTCCGGATCTCCTCGTAGGGGCGGTTCGTCGCCCGGAAGAGGACCGCCGCAAGGACGGCCCGCTCCCCGTCGGGGTCGTGGTCGACGAGCCTGACGCCGGTGCCCGTGTCCTGTGCGACAGGGGCCACGAGCACGGTGGCGGCCGACGTCGCGAGCCGATCCTCCCAGCCCGTGAGGTACGGCGACCACTCGGTGTACTTCAGAAGCGTCGGCACGCGACGCTCGCCTATCTCCTGGAGCGCCACCGCCAGCTCGCGCATCTCCTCGAGCCTGCTCGACGCCATCTTGACGAGCGCGTGCCGGAGGCTCCTCGCGTTCACGGTCCAGCCGAGGTTCGTCTTCGCCGCCGCCGGCAGGAGCCCGCGAATCGCGTCGCAGGCCTTCCCGGCGGGAGAGACTCCCAGCGCCTCCCACTCCGATCCGCCGTACTTCTCCTCGCAGAACCGCTTCGCCTCGGGCATGAGCGCGCCGTAGGTCTCGTAGAGCCCTGCCATCGACCGGCGGTAAACGTTCCCCACGCTGCCGGACGTGAACGACGGCGGCGTGTAGTAGTTCCCGGGGTCCATCACCTGGTAGCGCGTCGATTTCTCCGTGAAGGAGGAGAGCCTGTTCTCCTCGACGAACTTCGCTCCCAGGATCGAGACGTTCTCGATCGCGATCGAGAGGACCGCGTGCTCCGAGACCGACGAGTGGCCGTAGCCGATGACCCACTTCTCGTGGAACCTCGACGAGTCCGTCTCCGTCAGTTCCCGCGCGATCGCGTCGAACGAATCGGGCACCCGCGATGTCTTCGCGAATGTGACGGCGACGACCTCCGGCGGGAGGTCGTCGAGGGTGTACACCTTGAGGGGGTTCCCCGTCCTCGTCATGGATCTCCGGTGCATCGGTTCGTCGGCGCGTCGCGGACTCCCGCGGCGCGCTCGGCCGAATCGTACGGGGCCGGTCGCTCACGGGCGGCACACAGCAAGTCCCGCAACGAGACCCGCTACTTGTCCTCGCCCTCGGGCTTCTCCTCGGCGGGCTTGTCCTCGGCCGGCGCGTCTTCGGTGGCGTCCGGCGCATCCTCGGTGGCGCCCGGCGCATCCTCGGTGGCGTCCGGCGCGTCCTCGGCATCCTTCTTCTCTTCCGAGTCGCCGAGAACGTCCCCTCCGCCGAAGTCCTTCCCGTACTTCCTCACGAAGCGCTCGACGCGGCCCGCGCTGTCGACGAGCTTCTGCTGACCGGTGAAGAACGGGTGGCAGGCCGCGCAGATCTCGACGCTGATGTCCTTCGCCGTCGAGCGTGTCCTGAACTCGTTCCCGCACACGCACTTCACGGTGGTTTCCAGATACTCCGGATGGATGTCCTTCTTCATCTCCTCCGTCCTTCCAGGCTACTGTTCCGACTGGCGTGTCGGCGTAAGGGCCATCTAGAAACACCCGCACGCAGGCTACAAGCTTCCGCGTGCGGGCGCAAGTTCTCCCTCAGCTAGAAACCGCTCATCGAATTCAGGAACTCCTGGTTCGTCTTCGTGTGCTTCATCTTGTCGAGCAGGAACTCCATCGCGCCGACGGGCGTCTGCTCGCTCACGAACTTCCTGAGGATCCAGAGCCTGTTGATCTGGTCGGCGGATATGAGGAGCTCCTCCTTCCTCGTGCCGGACTTCAGGATGTCGATCGACGGGTAGATCCGGCGGTCGGTCAGCCTGCGGTCGAGGACGAGCTCCATGTTGCCCGTGCCCTTGAACTCCTCGAAGATGACGTCGTCCATCCGGGAGCCGGTGTCGATCAGGGCGGTCGCCATGATCGTGAGGCTTCCGGCGTCCTCGGTGTTCCGCGCCGCGCCGAAGAACCGCTTCGGGCGCTGGAGCGCGTTCGAGTCGACGCCGCCGGTGAGGATCTTGCCCGAGTGCGGCACGACCGTGTTGTGCGCGCGCGCGAGCCGCGTGATCGAGTCCAGCAGGACCACGACGTCCTTCTTGTGCTCGACGAGACGCTTGGCCTTCTCGATCACCATGTCGGCGACCTGGACGTGCCGCTCGGCCGGCTCGTCGAAGGTCGAGCTGATGACCTCGCCGTTCACCGACCGCTGCATGTCCGTGACCTCCTCCGGGCGCTCGTCGATGAGGAGCACAATGAGGACGATCTCGGGGTGGTTCGTCGTGATCGAGTTCGCGAGCTTCTGGAGGATGACCGTCTTGCCCGCCCGCGGGGGCGACACGATCAGCCCACGCTGTCCCTTCCCGATCGGCGTCAGCATGTCGATGATCCGCGTCGTCATGTCGCCGGGGTCGACCTCGAGGTTGATCCGCTCTTCGGGATAGAGGGGCGTCAGGTTCTCGAAGAGGATCTTCGTTTTCGCCATCTCCGGGTTCTCGAAGTTTACGGCCTCGACCCGGAGAAGCGCGAAGTAGCGCTCGTTCTCCTTCGGCGGCCGGACCTGCCCGGAGACGATGTCGCCCTTTCTGAGATCGAACCGCTTGATCTGCGACGGCGACACGTAGATGTCGTCCGGCCCCGGAAGGTAGTTGTAGTCCGGCGACCGCAGGAACCCGTAGCCGTCCGGCAGGATCTCGAGAACGCCCTCGCTGAAGATGAGGCCGTTCCGTCTCGTCTGGCCCTCGAGGATCTTGAAGATGAGATCCTGTTTGCGGAGTCCTCCGACCCCCTCCACACCCAGCTGCTCGGCGTACGTGCAGAGCTCGCGGATCGTCTGCTGCTTCATCTCGCCGATGTTCAGGTTCTCGCCGTTCGTCGGAAACCCCGCCGCGGTCCCGGTCGCGGCCCCGTCGGCCGACGCCGTGTCCTTGGCGGCGCCGTCCGGGTCCTCCGCCGCGGCCTTCGCCGCAGCCTCGGCCGCCGCGGCCTTCGCCGCGACCTCAGCCTCCACGATCTTCGCCTTGGCCGCGAGCGAGGAGACCTTGCCGGTCGGGCGCGTGCTCACGGAAGCGCTCGAGGTCGACCGCGTGACCTTCGCGGTTCCCGACGAGGAGCCGCCCGACTTGGCGGTCTTCGAGGTTGTCTTCTTCCTCGTGGTGCTCGACTTGCTTGACGATTTTTCAGCCATTCACTCTCCACCTCGGAGACCTACGTCTCCGCGCTGGTGCGGTCAACGACAACGGCCGCAGACCGTCAGCTTGTTCAACAAGCGCCCCGTGACGAAGTTACACTCGGGAATCCTCAAAAAGGACGAAGGATGGATCGGTGTGCTCCGGATGGGCTACTACCGAAGATGCGCGCGCTGATACGCCACTTGAGAGGATTCTAGTCCAAGGGGCCCAAGCTGTCAAGCTGATTCGGTGGCGCGGCGGGGAGCCTGCCTCCGGACGAGACCATCGGCCCCCTCGCGGCGGCCGATGGCCTTCGTCAGTCATCGAATCCAGCGCCCCGCCCGATCCGATACCGGGACCCAGGCGCCGGCCGTCGCTGCTACTCCCCCTTCAGGAGCTGCTCCACGATGTTCAGCTCGTGCATCGCCTCGTCCTCGCGCCCGAGCTTCACGTAGACCCTCGCGAGGGCGCGGTGGTACGTGAGCTCCTGGTCGTTCAGGTCGATCAGCCGCTCGAGGGGGCCGACGGCGGCCTCGTGCTCATCGAGCGCCGCCTCGTCCTGCCCGCTCTCGTCCATCTCCTTCGCAAGCGCCCAGTGCGCCAGGAAGACCCGGTAGAGGACCTCCTCGTCGTCCGGCCTCTCGGCAAGGTGCTTGTCGAAGTACCGGAGACCGTCGCGGTAGGCCTTCTGCTGGTAGTGCATGAGCCCGATGTTGTAGTAGAGGTCGGGATACGTCGGCTGGATACGCTCGATCTTCTCGAAGTAGCGGAGCGCATTGGCGTAGTCGCCGAGCGACGCGAGGCTGCCCGCCTTGGTCTCGTAGACGCTGACGAGGTTCTCGATCAGCACCTCGTTCCCCGGCGCGCGCTCGAGCGCCTGCTCGAAGACCTCGACGGCACGGTCGAGGTCGCCACCCATGTGGAGGGCGTAGCCCAGGTTGATGTAGGCGTCGGGCTTTCTCGGATCGACGATGATCGCCCTCTCGAACTCCACGATGGCGTCCTCGAACTTGGCGGCCTCGAGGAGCCGCTCGCCTTCCTTGTCGTACTCCAGCCAGTAGAAGCTGATGGCGTTCTCCACCTCGTCCACGGCCTTCTGGTCGGGCGCGAGGTCGAGCGCCGCGAAGAGCTCGTCGTGGGCCATCTCGAGCTCGTCGGTGTCTGCGTATGCCATGCCCAGGTACATGTGCGGCTGCCACGCGCCGTCCGAGTTCCTGATGGAGATCTGCAGCTGCTCGATGGCCTTCTCGTAGTTCTTGTCCGCCAGGTAGACCTTCCCGCTGGTGAAGGCCGGGTCGGCCCCGCACCCGACGAAAACCACGAGGCCAGCCAGTGCCACCAAGGCAACGGCTGCTCTCACCACGCTCATTACTTCCCCCTTCCAGGAGTGACTATCCCTCATGGACGTATTCCGGTCTGCGAAGTATATCCGCCCGCGTCGGCGGGTGTCAAGCCATATGCGACGCAGGGGGGGGTTCCGGTCGCGCGGTCCGATCGTTCCGGTCGCTACAGCAGCCTGTTCCCGTTCACCAACAGCTCGTAGTGACATTCCAGGAACTCGGCCGCCCTCCGGGAGACGACCATCCGTGTGAGGAAGATCTCGAAGTACTCCATGACCTGCGAGATCTTGGTGTTGATGGTGAGGTCGAGCCTGATGATCTTCTGCTCGGGAAGAACCTCGAGTCTGGACTTCTTGACGGCGTAGTTGACCCGGTCGTGGATGTCGAACTTGATCGTCGAGGGGTTCCGCACGCGCGAACGGTGCACGTCGGCCTTGTCGGCCAGAATCAGCGCGGCAGACACGTTGGTCGCCGGATCGGCGTGCTCCTCGTGGTGGTTCCCGATCGCGGAGATGACCTCGGTGATCTCGGTCAGGGACATCCCCAGATCCTTGAGGAGCTGGTAGGCCAGGAACGCGCCCGACTGGGCGTGGTCCTCGCGATTGACCAGGTTCCCGATGTCGTGCATGTACCCCGAGATGCCGGCGAGATCGGACTGCCGGCCGTCGACCCCGAGCTCCTTGAGGAGCTTCTGCGCGGTCCTGCCGACCCACGTGCCGTGCCTGACGCCGTGCTCGGTATATCCGATGACCCCGAGGTGATCGTTGCACTCGCGAAGCATCGCCGTGATCTCGGGGTTCTTCTTGATCCTGTTGAAGGTGAGGATTCCCATACTTCTCCTGCTCCCATCGATGTCTCGTGGCGGCCGAGGCGGGAGTCCCGGCGTGGGACCCTCCGGTGACCGCACGTGGCGCCCGTCCTGGGGCGCCGAGGATGACGACGCGGATATCCTGTCCACGCCGCCAGTTGCGAAAACTATGCCTGCCCGTGGAAGGGCAGGCGCTATTTCAATCTACCCCATGTGGCAGTCAGCGTCAAGCGCCCTTCGCCCAGCCGGCGCAGGACGTCAAGCACGAGCGAGCGCGTGCCGGCGATGCGTCCGGGCGGCGGCCGCCTACAGAAGATCCAGCGGGTCCACGTCCACGGCGAACGACACGGCCGTCGGGATCTTGAGCGCGGCCTTCTGCTCGAGCGCCGCCGCGACGAGCGCCCTCGCGCTGCCCCCCTTCCCGCGCACGAGGAGCTGCCACCGGAAGACACCCTTGATCCGCTCGAGCGGCGCCGGCGCCGGGCCGAGCACCTCCGGCCTCGGGTCCTCCATCTTCCCGGCACCCCGCTCGAGGAAGTCCGCCAGGAGCCCGGCGGCCTTGATCACCTGGCTCTCGTCCCGCCCCTTCACGGTGATCCCGACGAGCCTCGTGAACGGCGGGTACCCGAGACCGAGCCCTTCACGCTCGGCGATCTCGCGCTCGAAGAACGGGGTGAAGTGCTGGTCCTGCGCGAGCATGATCGTGTAGTGCTCGGGGAGGTACGACTGGACGATGACCCTCCCGCGATCCGCTCCCCTGCCGGTCCGCCCGGCGACCTGTGTCAGGAGCTGGAACGTCCGTTCGCCCGAACGGAAGTCCGGGAGGTTCAGGCCGACGTCGGCGGCCACGACGCCGACGAGCCCCACGCCCGGGAAGTCGAGTCCCTTCGCGATCATCTGGGTCCCGAGGAGGATGTCGGTCTTCCCGTCGGCGAACGCCTTCAGGATCTTCCAGTGGGAACCGTGGCGCGTCGTCGTGTCCTGGTCCATCCTCTCGACGGTCGCCTCGGGGAAGAGCTCGTGGACCGCCTTCTCGACCCGCTGCGTGCCGGGCGCGCCGTAGCGGAGGTTCACGCCCTCGCACTCCGGGCACGCGTCGGGCGCCTTCAGCGACAGGCCGCAGTAGTGGCAACGCATCGTGCTGTCGGTCGAATGGTACGTGAGCGAGACGTTGCAGTGTTCGCAGCGGGCGGCGTAGCCACAGCTCGTGCACTGGACGAACGAAGCGAACCCGCGGCGGTTCAGAAAGAGGATCACCTGGCGCCCGTCGGCGAGCGTCTCGGCGATCGCGTCCCGAAGCGCCGCGGAGAACGCGCCCTCGGTGTCGACAGGGAAGTTCTCCCTCATGTCGACGATCTTGACCTCGGGAAGCGGCCCCGCGTCGATCCGCTCGGGAAGCTCCACGAGGTCGTACTTGCCGTCGCGCGCGTTCAGGTAGCTCTCCATGCTGGGCGTCGCGGTCCCGAGCACGACGATGGCGCCCTCGAGCTTGGCCCGCATCGTCGCGACGTCGCGCGCGTGGTAGCGCGGCGACTCGCTCTGCTTGTAGGTCTGCTCGTGCTCCTCGTCGACGACGATGATCCCGAGGTCCTTGACAGGCGCGAAGACCGCCGACCGCGGCCCGACGACGACCTGGAACATCCCCTCCTTGATCGCGCGCCACGTGTCGTAGCGCTCGCCCAGCGACAGGCCGCTGTGCACGACCGCCACGCGGTCGCCGAAGCTCTTCTTCATCCGCTGGACCATCTGGGGCGTGAGCGCGATCTCGGGAACGAGGACGATCGCTCCCCTCCCCGTCGCGATGGCCGCCTCGACGGCCTCGCTGTAGACGCGCGTCTTCCCGCTCCCCGTGACCCCGTGGAGGAGGACAACGCCGAACGCGCCGCCGTCGATCTTTCCGCGAATGAGCTCGAGCGCCCGCCCCTGCTCCGGCGTGACGTCGCCCTCCTCCGCGAGCGCCCACCCCTCGAACCCGACCGAGAGCCTCGGCTTGTCGCGCTCCTCGCGATCGACGATCTGCTTCTCGACGAGCCTCGCGATCGTGGCCGAGCTCACGCCCTTCTCGGTCAGCTCCGCGACCGGCGTGACGCCGTCCTTCGCCTCCGCCAGGATCGTGAGGGCGTCGGCCTGCTTCGGGGCCTTCTTCGCGATGGCCTCCGCGTGCGCGCGCGCCTCGGGACGCGAGCACAGGAGCTTCACGACCGACTCGCGGCCGCCTTCGGCGCGGGGCGGTCTGATCTCCTCGAAGAGCTCGAGCAGTCCGGCGCGGACGAGCGCGTCGACGTCGGTGTGGTGCCCGCGGGGGACTCCGGCCTCGCGGGTGACGAGCGCCACGCTCACCTTGTCGCGCCCGGAGGCGACCTCGAGCATCTTCCGCCGCCGCTCGGTGATGTCCGACGCGCCGGCGGCGAGCCTGTCCCTCCCGTCGTCGGTCAGGCGGACGAACCGACGCGATTCCATGTTGATGCCGGGAGGAAGCGCCGAGCGAAGGACCTCGCCCCAAGGTGCCAGGTAGTAGTCGGCGATCCAGCGGGTGAGATCGATCATCGTCGGAGAGAGGACCGGGTCGACGTCGAGAACCTCGATGATGTCCTTGACCGAGATGCTCCGCCCGCCCGGGGCCTCGTCCGCCGGCGCGTCCTCGTGGCCGACGACGAACCCCGTGAGCTTGCGCCGGCCGAACGGAACGAGCACGCGCGTCCCGACGACCGCGCGCTCCTTGAGGTCATCAGGAACCGAGTAGGTGAAGGTGCCGGTGACGGGAAGCGGGATCGCCACCTTGAGGTGGGTCGCGGTGGATTCCTGCGTCGATGTCTCCATGTTCTTCCGGGCTCGGAGGGTGTCCCCTCGTTGGTGTCTCAGTCTAGCTGCGTCGTGGCCCTTACTCGGCGTGCGTTCAGGAGCGCGTCGGGGCGCCTACGACCGCAGCGCCCGCGCGTCGTCCCTCGAGGCGCTCACCGAGAGGTCGAGGCCGTCCCTGACCCCCTTCGAGAGGAGGAAGTCGCCGACCGCGGCGATCACCGCGCCGTTGTCGGTGCAGAGGTTCTTCGTGGGAACGATCGTGGTCAGCCCGAGCCTCGCCGCATCTTCTTCGAAGCGTGTCCTCAGCGGCCCGTTCGCCGCCACGCCGCCGCCCAGGGCGACCGTCGGCACATAGTGCGCCTCCGCCGCCCGCATGGTCTTCTCGACGAGGACGTCGACGATCGCGATCTGGAAGCTCGCGAGGAAGTCCGAGAGGTCGTCTCCCTCGGGAGTCCGCCCGAGGTCGTCGATCGTGTAGCGGACCGCGGTCTTGAGGCCCGAGAAGCTGAAGTCGATGTTCCCCGTCCCCATCATAGCACGAGGGAAGTCGTACGCGGTCGGGTTCCCTCCGCTGGCGAGCCGCTCGATCGTGGGCCCGGCCGGATACGAGAGGCCCAGGAGCTTCCCCACCTTGTCGAAGGCCTCGCCGGCCGCGTCGTCCCGGGTGCGGCCGAGCGTCCGGTAGCGCCCCCACTCCTCGACCAGGATGAGTTCCGTGTGTCCGCCGGAGACGACCAGGACGACCGCGGGAAGGGGCATCTCGGGGGGATCGGGATCGCCGGCCGAAGCGCCATCGCCGGCCGAAGACGGGACGGCGGCAGCAAGCCTCGCCGCGAAGATGTGGCCCTCGATGTGGTCGACGCCGACCACGGGGATGTCGAGCGAGTACGCGAGCGCCTTCGAGAAGGAGACCCCGACGAGGAGGCAGCCGACGAGTCCGGGCCGGTTCGTCACCGCGATCGCGTCGAGATCCTCGTACCTCGTCGCGGACTGGGCGAGCGCCGCGCGGACGACCGGGACGACCGTCCGCATGTGCGCCCGCGAGGCGAACTCCGGCACGACGCCTCCGTACGCGGCGTGCTCGAGCTGCGACGCGACGACGTTCGAGAGAATCGTGCGGCCGTCCTTGAGGACCGCCGCAGCCGTCTCGTCACACGATGTGTCGAGGCCAAGGACAATCATGATGTCGATCCAGAGTCGCGCGGGTGGCTGGTGGGGGCCGCTGCCTCCGGCAGCGCCCTACTTCAGGTGCACGCTGACGCTGATCGGGGCCGTTCCCAGGACCTCGATTCCCTCGGGCGCCTCGACATCCGGCACGACACCGTGGTCCCCGCTCGGAAGCCCCAGCGCGTTGACCGTCACCCGGATGTCGTCCGCGGTGAGCGCCTTCGCCCGGGTCGCCGCGCCGGCCAGCTGCACGTCGATCGTCGTCGGGACCATCGTCGCCATCTCGATCCCGGGTTCCCGCAAGAGTGAGAGCGGCACGTCGTCGATGGTGACGATCTCGGTTCCCTCGACGTCCACGGTCACGCGGACCTCTCGCGGGACCGAGTGCAGGTTCCAGGGACCTTCGAAGTTGACCTTGCGGGCGGCCTCGATCCGGCTCCTGCGCTCCTCGATCGAGAGCGGCAGCGTCTTCACCGACCGCATGCCCCTCACGACGCGCGCCGGCCCGTAGACCGTCACGGAGTCCGGCGTCACCTTCATGTCACCGAACGGGTAGAAGCCGTCCGAGAGCGCCCCCTCGACCGTCGGCTCGACCGGCAGTTTGCGCTGGTAGAGCCGGTCGATCTCGATGTCGAGGCTCTTCGGGTCGTAGACCTCGGCCACGAGCACGCCGGCGTCGTGCGGCAGGATCACGTTCGCGGCGGAGAGGCCCACGCGCAGGACGCGATCGGCCGCCGCCTCCGACATGTCGACGATCGCGTACGGTTGGTCGAGCAGGCCGAGCTTGACCAGGTCCTTGTTGGCGCCCGTCAACACGACGTCGATCGCCTTGGGCACCTGCTCCACCGGCGTCAGTCCCTCGGGGATGTTCCGGAGCACGAGCGGGATCGAGAAGTGTCGGTCGGCGGTCTGCTCGCCCTTCGCGAAAGCGTAGAGGACGACGGCGATGATCACCGCCGCGATCTTGATGTTCAGGTTGCTGGTGAGGACGTTCCTCAGGGTCACGTCCGAAACCCTCCTGCCGCCCCGGGGCGGTCTCTGTCGTTCGTCACGAACGTCTCACGGTGAGGATCTGGTCGACGCGGATCGTTGCCTCCTTGCCGAGGCCGTTGTACCGGCGGAGCTCGTCGACGGTCAGGTCGTAGCGGCGCGCGATGCTCCAGAGCGTCTCGCCCGGCTCGACCGTGTGCGTGCCGTCGCTCGAAGCCACGACGGGCGCATAGCGCACGAAGTAGGCGTCGATCGCGCCCGCGAGGCGGAGCGCGTACGCCTGGCGGTAGTCGTCGCGCCTGAGCTTCTTCACGTCCGACGAGTTCGAGAGGAAGCCGACCTCGACGAGGACCGACGGCATCTCGAGGTTCTTGAGGACGAGGAACCCGGCCTGCTTCACCACGCAGGCCTCCTTCCTGTCCCTCTTGAGCTCCACCGTTATGAGCGAAGCGAGATCGCTGCTCTTGTGCACGCTGTCGCTCATCTTGAGGTCGACGAGGATCGACAGCACGTCCTCGTCGGCGTCCGGCGAGACGCCGCCCACGAGGTCCGCGGCGTTCTCGCGGTCGGCCAGCTCCCGCGCCGCCTGATCGCTCGCGCCCCTCGGGCTCACGTAGAAGATCTCAGAGCCGGTCGCCTTCCGGTTCGGAGCGCTGTTCGCGTGGATGCTGACGAAGATGTCGCCACCGCGATCATGCGCTATCCGCTTCCGCTTCGCAAGCCTCACGAAGTAGTCGCCGGACCGAGTCAGGTGCACCTCGTACCCGCCCCGGGAGTCGAGCTCGCGCTTGACCCTCTTCGCGATGTCGAGGACGACGTCCTTCTCCCTGAGCTTCCCGTTCCCGAGCGTCCCCGGATCCTCTCCCCCGTGGCCGGGATCGAGGATGATGACCCTGGGACCGATCGCCTCCCGTGTGTCGACACCGGGCGGCGGCGTGGGCGCCTCGGGCGGCCCGTCGTGGAAGACGTCGATGACCACACGATGCGGCTTGTCGAGGTAGGGCCTCAGGTGGAAGACGTTGTGCGGCGATGACGACGCGAGGTCGATCACGACCTGCGCCCCGCTCTTGAGCTGGTTCAGGCGGACCCGATCGACGAGCCCGTCCATGACCTCGGTCCTCCGCGCCATGCCGCCGATGCTCCCGTCGACGACGAGCACGACGACGCGGTCCGGGCCCGTCAGGACGCGCGTCGAGTACGCGGCGTTCTCGCTCAGGTCGACGACGATCCGCGTCGCGTCGGGCGCGGTCCAGTGGCGGACGGACGTAATGGTCGGCTCGGCGGAAACGCCCTGCGCCAACAGGACGATCGCGGCAACGGCCGCGAGCTGCGCGAGCCTCATGGAGCAACGAGGCCTGTCCAAAGGGATTCCTCCGACGGCGGTTCCCCTGCGGTGAGCGTTCCGGGGCCGAACACCCCCCGCCGCTGCCGGGGACGAATCAGGATGTCGGTCGCCGCGTCACGCCAGCCCGCGACGGGCGTCCGGGCGGGTCAGATGCCCGCCTTCCTCTTTCTGGGTGGTTCCGCGGGCCGCTGGATCACCTTCGCGGGGTTCTCGAGATACTCCCGCGCAGCGGCCAGCACGTCCTCACTGTCGACTCGCTCGATCTGCTTCACGTACGTATCGCCGTAGAAACCGTATCCGAGGCCCGAGAGCTCGCCGACGGCGAGGCGTCGGGCCTGTTCGAGGTTCGTCTGGCCCTTCAGAAGCCACCGACCCTTGACGCGGTTCTTCGCCCGCACCAGCTCCTCGTCCGTGATGGGTCCGTCCCAGACGCCCTGCACGACCTCGCCGACGATGTCGATCGTCTGGTCGACGTCGGCCGACTCGGTGTAGATCACGATCTGCCCGGCCTCGAACCGCCCGGGGTAGAACGCGCCGGCGACGTCCGCAAGCCCTGCGCCGTCCGGCCCGAGCGCCTGGTAGAGCCTGGAGGCGGTCCCGTCGCCCAGGACGGAGGTCAGGACCGACACGGCCGCGTGGTCCTTCGCGCCGATCGACGGCGCGAGGAAGCCGATCTGGACGTACCCCCGAGAGGCGGCGCGATAGATCTCGATCTCGGTCGCCTCGTGAGCCTCCACCTCGGGGAAGACGACCCGCTCGGCGGTCCCACGCGGGTAGTCCTGGAGCCTGGCGCCGAGTGCGCTCACCGCCACCGCCGGATCGAAGCTCCCGACGATCGCGATGACGGAGTTGCCGCCGCGATACCGCTCTCCGTAAAACGACTCGACATCGGAGGGCGTGATCGCGTCGACCCCTTCGGGCGAGCCGGCGGTCGGATACGCGTACGGGTGCTCGCCGAAGAGAAGACGGTTGAGCTTCAGGTAGCTCCTCGCGAACGTGTCGTCCTGCTCTCCCTCCAGGGCGTCGCGCGTCTTCTTCTGTACGTCGATGAGCTGGTGACCCTCGAGCGCGGGACTCGCCACGATCTCGCCCAGGATGTCGATGATCTGATCGAACTGCGTGTCGCTCGAGGCCAGGCTCACCATCGCGTAGTCTTCGGTCGTGTAGGTCTCGAGGTGGATGCCGGAGCCGTCGAGGAGCTCCGCCAGCTCGAGCGCCGACATCGTCTCCGTCCCGCGGGCCAGAAGCTCGTTCGTCACGTGCGCGAGTCCGCGGCGGCCCGGCGGGTCGTACTTCGAGCCGGCGCCGACCACGAACGAGACCGAGACGATGCGGTTCCACTCGTGCGGAGCCGTGATGACCGTGAGACCGTTCGGAAGCTCGTGCCTCCTGACCGTCGCCACGGACAGGGACGCGCCCACGAGAATCATGATCCCGATGGCGATGGCAACCCGGTGGCGACGCGTCCTCTCCATTGCTGCTCTCCTCAGAACGAGGCCCTCTCTCCCGAAAGGCCTCGAAATCACTTCGCCCACTTCGGCACGACCGCCACTGCTGCGTGCGACGACGACGCGAAGTGCGCGGCCGCGAGTTCCTGGATGTCCTCCGCCGTGACAGCGGCAAGCCGCTCGACGTACTCGTCGGTGAAATCGGGCCCGCCGACCGATGTCCAGTATCCGTAGAAGCCGGCCTGCCCCTCCGCGGTCTCCTGCATGAAGAGGAGCGACGACTCGTAGAACGCCTTCGCCTTCGTGATCTCTTCATCGTCGACCGGCGACTCCGCGAGGTCGCGGAAGAGAGCGACCGTCGCCAGCTCGGCGTCGGTCGTGTTCTCCGGTGAGAGTTCCATCCAGACGAAAATCGGGCTGCGCTGTCGCCGCGTGTACCAGCCGGCCGACACACCGCTCACGAGTCCTCGTTTCTCGGTGAGTGCCTGTCGCAGGCGCGAGCTCCGTCCGAGCCCGAGAACCGACAGGAGGACGTCCATCGCGACGTCGCCCTCGTCGCCGACCGCCGGCGCGGGAAAACCAACGATCTGGTAGGCCCTGTGAACGTCGCCGTGCTCCACGACGCGGACCGGGCTCGTCGGCCACCCGCCGCTCGGCGAGGCCAGCTCTGCGGGAACGCCGGCGTCGAGGTCGCCGAAGAGCGACTCCACTCGATCGGCGACGGCCACGGCGTCGATGGCGCCGGCGACGACGATGACGATGTTGTTGCCGACGTAACGCTCGGCGTGCCTCTTCTCGAGATCGGCCGGCGTGAACCGCGAGACGGTCGCGGCCGTCCCCTGCGCGGGCCTAGCGTAGGGATGGTCGCCCAGCATCTCCTTGAGGAATCGCAGGTTCACCTGGTCGATCGGCCGCTCTGCTATCGACGTGATCTCGGAGAGGATCGTCCTCCGGATCCTCTCGACCCGTTCGGGGGCAAACGTGGCGTTCCGAAGCCCGTCGGCGAGGAGCTTGAGCGCGAGGTCGCCGTGCTCCGCCGAGACGGTGATCGCGAACTGGCCGTAGTCGTGGGATGGCTCGATCTTGATGACCCCGCCCACGTTCTCGACGAGGTTGGTCATCTCGCCCGGACCGCGGGACTCAGTCTGGTCGAACATCATCCGCGCAACGAAGGAGGCGATCCCCGCCTCCTCGGCAGTCTCGTGGACGGCGCCATCGGCCACCCAGGCCTGGGCGGAGACGACGTCGCCGCCGCGGTTCTCTTTGGTGATGATGATGAGCCCGTTGTCGAGTATGCGCGTGACCGAGGTGGTCGTCCGCTGGTCCTCCGTGGCGCATCCGCCGAGGAGGGTCGCCGTCGCGATGACGACGAGGAGGATTGACTTCAAGGGGGTTCTTATCATCCGTCCGGTTCACTCCACCGCGCACGGAGTGCGCACGAATTCAGGGCTCCAAAACCCTTAGACAAGAGATACTAAGGAAAGGTCAAATCCCTCGTCAAGGCGTTTCGTTCCAACATGCCCGCGTCTCGGCCGCGAACGGCTCGCCCTCCCGACCCGGGGCGCCTACGGAAGCGCCCACCGTTCGGGAGCGGATCGGTGGGCGCTCGTTCCTTCAGCTTTAGTGCTCGAAAGGTCCCTTCGGTGCTGGACGCCGCGCCGGCTGCGTGCCGGCGCCCGACCGTCTCTAGTTCAGGTACGTCCTGAGCTCGTCGAGCCCCGCTCCGCCCCTGAGCTTCCCGAGGGCCTCTTCCTTGATCTGGCGAATCCGCTCGCGAGTCAGGCCCATCATCTGGCCGATCTGCTCGAGCGTCCGCTTCTTCTTGCCGCCCAGGCCGAAGTAGTGCCTGATGATCCTGCTCTCCCTCGGCGTGAGGGCCGCAAGCGCGAAATCGACCTCCTGCCCGAGCGACTCGTAGTGGAGGCCCGCGAGGGCCGGATCCTCGGCCGTGTCGGGAACCATGTCACCGAGTGCGATGTCCTGGTCGGACGCGACGGGAGCGTCGAGCGAGAGGCTTCCCACCGAGAGCTTCCGGAGCTCCGCGATGTCCTTCACCCTGAGCTTCATGACCTCCGCGAGCTCAGTGTCGGTCGGCTCGCACCCGGTCTTCTGCCGGATCCGCTCATTCGTCCGCCACATCCTCCGGACCGCGCCCGCCTTGTTGAGCGGGAGCCGCATGGCTCCTGACTGCTCCGCCATGCCCTTGAGGATGGCGTGCCGGATCCACCAGACGGCGTACGTGATGAACTTCCGTCCGCGCTCGGAGTCGAAGCGTTTGGCCGCCTCGATGAGACCGACGTTCCCCTGATTGATGATGTCCATGATCGGGGCGCCCGTCTTCCGGGCGTACCCCTTCGCGACGCTGACCACAAACCGAAGGTTCGCCTGAATCAGCTCGTCTCGAGCGCACTGGTCTCCGCGAAGGATCCGCCTGCCCAGCTCCTGCTCCTGTTCTCTGGTCAGCAGCGGGGTCCTGGCGATCTCCCTCAGATAGAGGTCCAGGCTCTTGTCTTCCTCAGCTCCACTTCCGTAGTACGACATGTTACTCACTTCCCCCCTGGGGTTCCGCCTGTTCCGGTCGCCGAGTCGACGGTCCTTCCCTGCCGGTTCGTCTCCGTCTACCCGGGCGCAGGCGCGTTCCCCTTACTTCTCCGGTCGGATCGCCACGAAATACGTATAGGCGCCACGCTGAACCATGAAGGCCACGGCACGCGTGCTTCCCTCGAGGTCACTGACGATCCGCCTGTAGTCTCGGAGGCCTGTCACTTCCCGGTCGCCGATACTCACTATTATGTCACCGACGAGCAAACCGCCGTCGGCTGCAGGGCTTCCACCCTCTACGTTCACAACGAGCACGCCGTGCTCCGCCTCGATGTCGAAGTCGTCGGCCATGGCATCGTCCAGGGCCACGACGTCGATCCCGAGCCACGTCGGCTCGATCTCCTCCCGCTCCTCCACCGGCTCCTCGGCCGCGGCGAACGAGTCGGGCCGCTCCCGAAGCGTCGCCGTCAGGTCCCGCGTGCGGCCGTCGCGGAGGATCTTCATGTCGACCTGCTCCTCCGGCGCCACGGCGGCGACTGCCATCCGGAACTGCGAGACGTTGGCGATCTTGACGCCTCCGAACTCGACCAGGACGTCGCCGGGCTCGAGGCCCGCGTCGTCGGCCGGCGTCCCTGCCTCGACGCTCGCGATGAGGATGCCGTCGTCCACGTCGAGGTCTCTCGCCTCGGCCAGGTCGCGGGTGATCTCCTGCGGCACGACGCCGAGGTAACCCCGCACGACCTTCCCCTCGCTGATCAGCGCCTCTGCCACGTGACGCGCGAGGTTGATGGGAATGGCGAACCCGATGCCGTCGGCTCCCGGATTGATGGCGCTGTTGATGCCGATGACCTCACCCTCGATGCTGACGAGGGGTCCGCCGCTGTTCCCGAAGTTGATCGAAGCGTCCGTCTGGATGAAGTCCTGGTAGATCGGCGCCCCTCCTCTTATGCGCAGGTCCGCGCGACCGAGCGCGCTGACGACGCCGACCGTCACGGTTCCCTTGAGCTCGAGCGGATTGCCGATGGCGATCGCCCAGTCCCCGACGCGGATCTCGTCGGAATCTCCGAGCCGCACCGTCGGAAGATCAGTTCCGTCGATCTTCACCACCGCGATGTCGGTCGACGGATCCCGACCGATGACCTCGGCCGGAAACGAACGACCGTCGTCGAGCGTGATCTCGATCTCGTCCGCGTGCTGCACCACGTGGTTGTTCGTCATCACGTACCCGCGATCGTCGAAGATGAACCCCGACGCCGAACTCGGGATCTCGAACTCCCGCTCCGAGTCCTGATCGCCGTAGCGCTCGCGGTACCATCTCTCGCCGAAGAAGTCCCTGAACATCTCCGCGAACGGATCGCCGGAGCCCCGGCTCACCTTCTGCTTCGTGTCGACGCTCACGACCGCGGGAAGGACCTCCTCCGCCACCGCGACGAACGGACTTCTGCCTCCGAACGCGGCGGCGGCCGGCGGGATCCGTGTGTCGACTTCGCGGACCTCCCGCGCCGACGAGGGCGGCTGCAGATCGTAGTTCACGGTGATCAGAACACCGAGGACCAGTCCGGCAAGAAGGAGAACAACGCCTCCACCGATCCAACCTGCCGAGCTTCTCATGGGCTGACTGCTCCCTTCCCGGATCTCGATCGCGCCCGAAAACGGGCTCGCTTCGGCCTTTATTGATTAGACGGTCATTAAGGGGCTCGCGTTCAATCTTATTTCGACGGAGTCCCCTGCTCCTCTTCGGGAGCCTCGGTCTCGACCGAGGCCCTCGCCTCGCGCTCGGCCTTGGCCTGCTCGACCTCGACCTGCCACTTCTCGATTTCGGCCCGGTGGGCCTGGATCTTCTCGACGGCGACGCGAACGTCCTCGTCCTTGGCGATCTTGCTCTGCTCGCCCTTGTCGAAGAGATCGAAGACCATACCGCCGACCTCGCTCATCGTGTTGGCGATCTGGCGGTTCAGGCGGAGGATCTCGACCTTCGCCTTGCCGATCTGCGTGAGTTCCTCGGCCTTGTCGGCGGCGTGGACGTACCCGTCGACGATCGCGTTCTTGACATCTTCCCAGAGGCTCGACATCGCTTCGCCCTCCTGTACCGCCGGGGTTTCGCTTGCCGCAGGGGCCCTCTCGGCCTATACTCACGCTTCGGGCCGCTTGGCAGCGTGCCGGGCGGGGAGCTGCGTCTCCCCCATACCCCTCATCGAACCCAATCAATGAGATGCTACTATATGAGCGTAGATTCAGAGGGTCAAGCGTATTTCGCCCGCCTTGGCCGAATCGGCGGAATCCGGTCCCGGCCGGATCGCCCAGACCGCCCGAAACGCCGAAAAGCCCATGTTTCCCGTGATTCGAGAGCGTGGCCGCGATGGCAACCGAGCTGAAACCCCGAGCCACCGACGCCGTCCCCGGCGCGGGTCCCCCGGCCGATGGATCCGCCGGCGGGATCGTCTATTTCATAGCCGACGCCCATCTCGGCGGTGAGCCTCCGTCACTCGAGTCGGAGAAGCTCCGCGACCTCCTCGCGCTCCTCTCCCACCTCCGGGGTCGCGCCTCGTCTCTCTACCTCGTCGGCGACCTGTTCGACTTCTGGTTCGAGTATCCCACCGTCACACCGACCGAGCACTTCGAGGTGCTGAAGGCGCTCTCGGAACTCTCGCGCGCGGGGACCGAGATCCGGTTCCTCGGCGGCAACCACGACTACTGGGCCGGCGAGAAGCTCGAGGCGATGGCCGGAGCCATCGTCGTCCGGAACACCGCCCACCCGACGCACTTCGGGAAGAAGCTCTTCGTCGCACACGGCGACGGGCTTCCCGCCGGCGACTGGGGCTACCGGATGCTCAAGGCCGTGATCAGGAGCCGCCCCGCGATCGCCGCGTTCCGCCTGCTCCACCCGACGATCGGCGCGGCGCTCGCCCGCTGGGCGTCGGGGCTGAGCGAGATCACCGAGGAGAGGATCCAGAACGCCGTCCCGCCGATGAGGGACTTCCTCGAGCGGAAGCTCGCCGACGGGTACGACGCCGTAATCGTCGGCCACGTCCACCGACCGTTCATCTGGCGGACCGAGCGCGGGACCGCGGTGATCGTCGGCGACTGGATGGTGAACCGCTCCGTCGTGGAACTCACGCCCGACGGTTTCCGGATGCTGCGCTGGTCGGATGGCTCGCTCGTCGAGTCGGACGCGGAGCGAAGCGCGGCCGTGCTGTGACGGCGTCTCCCTGCCGCCACGGCGGGGGCGCGGCCAGAGGGATCTGACCACCCCGCCTCTTCCATTCCTGTGAGAGAGCGAAGTCGGACGAACGCCCCGCGTGCTCGCCTGCGCCCGCGTCGCCCGCGTGCGCTCGCGCGCTAGAGGGTGAAGCCCAGCGAGATCCTGTGGGTGTCGCCCAGGTCGGAGTAGAACGGCGTGTAGGCGTAGTCGAGACGGAACCTGTTCACCTTCGCGCCGAGACCGAGCGAGACGTTCTGATTGTCCCACCCCGTCCGGTACCCGAATCGCAGCGCGAGGATCTTGGCGTATTCGTACTCGATCCCGAAGTGCACCTTCGTGTCGCCGTCGTTCGGAACGACGGCGTCGCCCGTGAGGAGGAAGTCGCCGTGGAGCGGCTCCGCCGGGAACGCGAACGCCACGCCCGCGCGGACCGCGAAGGGCAGATTGAACTTCTCCTTGATGAAGCTCATCTGGGGACCGAGGTTCTGTACGACGATGCCGGCCGCAAGCCCCTCGACGCCGGGGATGCGGTAGATCGTGCCGAGGTCGACGGCGAAGCCCGACGCGGTCTCGTGATCGATCTTCTCGTGCAGGTACTTGAGCGAACCGCCGACGTCGAAGTGCTCGGTGAGCCGGCGCGCGTAGCTTCCCGTGAGCGAGAAGTCGAAGACGCCGAAGTGACCGTCCGGCTCCGCGCTCGCGCCCTCGCGCCGCTCGAGGTCGTCCATGTAGAGACCCGTGATCGCGCCGCCGAACGCCTGGTGATCGTACCGCTTCGCCCCGCCGAGGAACTCGTAGCGGATCCCCTGGAACCACTCGCTGTGCATGAGCTCGACGTCGATGTGCTCGACCCCCGCCAACCCCGCCGGATTCCAGTACACGCATGAGGCGTCGCCGCTGACGGCGACGTAGGCGTCCCCCAGCCCGATCGCGCGGGCGCCGGCCCCGAGCTTCAGATAGGCGGCCCCGGACGTGCCGTCCTCGGCAGCGGCCGCGGAGGAAAGAAGCATGAGGGCGATACCCGCGAGAATGATGATCGTACGCTTCATCGGGTCCTCCTCGAGAGAGGCCGGTCTCGGCGCCTCTCGGAGCCTTGGTGCCCGGGTAGCAGTGCGGAGATGTGCAGGCCGGCCGGACAGAGCCCGGCCGCCCCGTGCGTTCGCAAGCGGCGTCCGCTAGATAAAGACGTCGCTCGCGAGAGTTTACTCAACACGGAATGGGTCCGCAAGGCGATTCTCGGGAAGGACGACGGCGGGCGGCACTTCGAGGGCGGCGTGCGGGGACGGCAGAGGTGCGGGCGGCGCCCGGGCGTGCCGTGACGCCCCGTGCCGCGCGGTCTTCGGCAGGTGCCGGGCAGGAACTGCCCCGCCCCTTTTCGGGCCAGCCCCGCCCAGCTCCTCCCCCGTTCCGCGCGGAACGCAAGCGCTCACCCCCCTGTAATAACAAGGGGCGTGCCAGGTGGGTTCCCGAGCCGCTCCGTTCGTGACGAACGGCGGAACCTGTGGCGCGGCACGGGGTTAGGAACGCGCGGTCGCGGGGCCCCTCGCGAAACGCGACGGAGCGGCCGATCGGGTGTCAACCCGGTCGACACCCGGGGCCGCGGCGGGGTCTCTCCAGGCGGTCCCGGGCCGTTGTGGCGGGGGTGGTGTGAACGCTGGGGAGCCTGCCCCGCGGTTTGACCAACGCCCCGAGGTGTGAGATAATGTGTCGTGCTCACCGACCCCACCCCCGAGATCGCACCCAGCCGACGGAGACCGCCATGCGAAGAACCTGCTCAGCACTTGCGATGCTCGTCCCTCTCGTCTTCCTGCTCGGCTCCTGCACGTCGACGACTGCACCGTGCGGCTGTGACGGTGACGTCGAGTACGCCCTGAGGACCACCCCAGCGGGCGTCATCGAGAAGCTCGTCGCCGCATACGGGAACAGAGACCAGGGCGCGTACCTCGACTGCCTGTCGGACGACTTCCTCTTCTTCCCGAACGAGGACGACTGCACCGGCGATCCGAACATACCGCTCTTCTGGAACGCGGCCGTCGAGGAGACGATCCACTGGAACCTGTTCGTGAGTGACGAGGCCGCGAGGAGCATCGTCCTGACACTGGGGCAGTGCCCGGAGACACGGTCGCCTGGGAGTACAGCGAGGACGTGGACCTCAGCGTTCGGATCGACGACGGGTTGACCTACACCGTCGCGGGCGGCGCCGTTCTCCTGATCGAACAGGACCCGATCGACACAGGCCCCGAGGGTGAGACGCTGTGGGAGATCGCCGAGTGGGACGACGTCCCGTCGTTCACCGGCGCCGGACGGGCGGAGACCACCTGGGGACGACTCAAGCACTCGTTCCACCGCATCGGTGTCGAGGAGCCCGAGTACCCCGAGCGCACGACGCCGGAGAACTGTCTGGCCCGGCTCGCGGCCGCCTACGAGAACATGAACCTCTACGCGTACCTCGATTGCCTCGCCGAGGACTTCGTGTTCCACACAGCTGAGGCCGATCAGAACGACCCGAACAGCCCTCTGCCGCCCGATTGGGACAAGGAGGAGGAGCGGACGATCCACGAGAACATGTTCGGGCCCGACAGCGATGTCGCTCGCATCACGCTCGATCTGTCGACGCAGACCTCCGAGTTCGACCCAGGAGCGGACCCAGGGAGCACGGCCGACGACACGTGGGACTACGTCGAGGCGATCGATCTCAGGCTCCTCATCCCGCTCCCCGACGATTATCTCATCTACCTCGCGACCGCGGACCAGCGGTTCCTGCTCCAGGTCGATCCCGATCAGGTCGGACAGGGCGGCGAGGACCTCTGGGAGATCGTCGAGTGGTGGGACGTCGAGGAGCGCGCCGGCGAGAGAGTAGAGGACTCGACCTGGGGCAGCATCAAGGCCATGTACCGGTGACGCTGTTCCACCAGGAGGACGACCCGTGACGACACGCGTTCCCGTCTGGATACTGATCGCGATCGCCGCGACGCTCGTCGCCGGCTGCAGCTCGACGAGCGGACCCGGCGACACCGAGGACACCGGATACCCCGAGCGCACGACCCCGGACAACGTCCTCGCCAAGCTCAAGCAGGCCTACGAGGACATGGACTGCGAGGCGTACATGGACTGCCTCGCCGAGGACTTCGTCTTCATCCCGTCTCTGGAAGATCAGTTCGGCTGGGTCGATCCTCTTCCTCCGTCATGGGATCGGGAAGCCGAGCGCAGGATCCACGAGAACATGTTTGGGCCAGGGCCGGAGATCAATCGGATCGTGATCTACCTGGCGACGCAGACTGCCGAGTTTGATCCCGGTTCCGATCCCGAGAGCAATGACGGCCGGTGGGTGTACGTCGCGGAGGCAGACATCCGGGCCTTCGTCGCGATCCCCGATGACCCCCTCGTCTACCTCGGATACGGGGACCAGCGATTCCTGCTCCAGGTCGACGAGAGCCAAGTCGGACCAGGCGGAGAGAACCTCTGGGAGATCGTAGAGTGGAGGGAGCTCGACTACTGGGCTGGCGAGAGAGTAGAGTCGTGGAGTTGGGGAAAACTCAAGGCCGCATTCCGGTGACGGCCGTCCACCGGGAGGACAACACGTGACGACACGCGTTTCCGTCTGGATCCTGATCGCGATCGTCGCGACGCTCGTCGCAGGCTGCGGCTCGACGAGCGGGCCCGGGGACACCGAGGACACCGGATACCCCGAGCGCACGACCCCGGACAACGTCCTCACCAAGATCGAGCGGGCTTTCAGGAACATGGACTGCGACGCCTACATGGACTGCCTCGCGGAGGACTTCCTGTTCTGTCCCTCCTACGATCAGAACGACCCGAACAACCCGCTCCCTCCCTGCTGGGACAGAGAGACCGAGCGCGAGATCCACGAGGACATGTTCGGTCCCGACGGTGGCATCGCCGAGATCTCTCTCGACATTGAGGCGGTGTCTGTCCAGTTCCAGGAGGGCCCCGATCCCTACGATCCGACCGATGACGCGTGGCACTATGTCGTCGACGTCGATCTCGAGATCGTCTTCGAGGATCCCGACCATCCGGCGTGGTACGTCGTCGGCGACAGCGAGTTTCGGTTCCGGGCCGACCCGGACACCGTCAGCTCGAGCGGCGAACTACTGTGGGACGTCACCAGGTGGTACGACACCGGGCCTCCTCCGGCGCTCCCGGACGGAGCGTCGAGCCTCAGCGAGCTCAAGAGTTCGCAGCGATGACACCCCGCCACACGGTCGATACTCCAGCGACCTGACGCCTGCCAGGCCCGCACCGCACCGTCCCCAACTTCACCGAACGAACTTGCAGCCATCGCCTCCGCGCGGCTATCATCTGAGCGTCCGGGACGCCGCCTCTCCGTCACTGCGTCGACGGTGAGCGCGTCCCCCACGCGGCCCTGAGCGGAGGCATCCATGAACTCCCCCGAGCACGACGAGGAACCGACCTACCGCGAGACCGGAGGTCCCGAGGAGCACGAAGCGACCCTCGAGGCCCCGCCCGAAGCGACGCCCATGCCGCCCCCGGTGCGACGCGGTCCAGGTCCCTACGGGAAGGTCATCCTCTACCTCGTCGGCTACTTCGTCGTCGGCATCGTCGTCTCGATCTTCTTCGCGATGATCGCCGGGATCCTGATAGGCTTCGGCGTCATCGACTCGACGCCGCTCGATTCCATCACGCCGACGATGAACATCGAGGAGATCCTCGAGTACATCTCTCCGTACCTCTTCCCTCTCGCCATCATCACGGGGCTCTACACGATCCTCTACACGTGGGCCTTCATGTGGATCGTGGACAGGAAGCCGCTCGTGAGCCTCGGGCTCTACTTCAAGCGGGGCTGGGCTTCAGACTTCGCGAAGGGCGCCGCGCTCGCGCTCCTCATCCTCGGGGTCATCTTCACGTTCTCGATCGCGATCGATCAGGTCCGGGTGGAGGGATTCGCGCGCCCGGCGCCGGAGGGAACGCCGATCGCCCTGTACCTTCTCGGAGCGATCGTCGCCTTCTTCGTGGTGGGGCTCTACGAGGAGGTGATGTTCCGGGGCTACATCCTTCAGCGGCTGAGCGAGCGCGCGAGCAAGGTCGTCGCGACGATCATCTCGTCGATCGTCTTCGCGGTTCTGCACGGCGCGAACCCAGGCGCCGACGCGTTCGGGATCTTCAACACGACGATCATCGGCGTCATCCTCTGCGTCCTCTACTTCCGCACGCAGTCGCTCTGGATGCCCGTCGGCTTCCACTTCGCGTGGAACTTCTCGCTCGGCTATCTCTACTCGCTCCCCGTGAGCGGGCTTCCCATCTACGGTGTGCTGAACGTGGTCGAGGTCGACCCGGACTCACGGCTGACGGGGGGAAGCTACGGGCCCGAGGCGGGGCTCGCCTGCACGGTCGCCCTCGCGATCTGGGGCGGGTGGCTCATCTGGAAGAGGACCGGCAGGCGGAAGGAAGAGGAAGGAACCTGACCGCGCCCGACGGCCGCGGCCGGCGACAAGACAAGAGAATCGGGCGGCCCCGCCTTTCGGTGGGGCCGCCCGGTGTTATCTGGTGTTGTCCAACGGTGATCGGTTGGCGCTCGGCGCCGCCCGGTCGACCTCTACTCCACGACGTCGACGAACCCCTGGCAGTCCGTGCCGCCGACCAGCGTGTGGATGTGCGGCATGTCGTCGGCGGTCTGACCCGAGTAACTCACCAGGGTCGCGTTCCCTGCGAGCACGTGCAGGTCGAAAGACCCGCTCTCCTCGTCCGCCTGCTCGATCGCGTCGAAGCCGCAGGCCGAGATCTTCTTCATGCCGGACTGCCCGGTCATCGCCGCGAGCATCGGGTTCCCGATGAAGCTCCGGAGCATCGCGAGCATCGGGGAGTTCGCGGCGACGGTGAGCTCGACCGTCGACCCGGACGGCGGGTGGTAGTCGCGCGATACGACGAGACCTGCGAAGAACGACGCTCCGATCATCGACGCGTCCATGCTCTCGGGCTCGTCGGCCGTCCATCCGGAAGGCGGATCGGGGAACTGCTCCAGCAGAAGATCGATCAGCTGCTGGTTCACCCCGATGAGCGCCGTCTGGAGCTGCGTGCTCGCTTCCTTGTAGTCGCCGCCCGAGTACGCGGCGGACGCCTGACCGATCGCGTCGGTCACCTCGTCGGCGCCGGCGAATCCGGCCGCCAGGAGGAGCACCGACACCGCCAGGATCGCGCATGCCGTGGTTCTCATGATACCGACCTCCTCTCCCTTCGCACGTCGTCAGCGGACGCTTGACCTCGCGTCCACCGTGGTTACTATCGGTCGTAAGAGTCCTGACGCCGACTCAGAGCGTCCCGACGACGACCCGCCGCGTCCTCGGGCCGTCGAACTCGCAGAAGAAGATCCCCTGCCAGGTCCCGAACACCAGGGCTCCGTCCCTGACGAGGATCGTCTCCGAACACCCGACGAGCGTCGACTTGATGTGCGCGTCGGAGTTTCCCTCGGCGTGGAAGTAGTTCGGCGACGAGGGAACGAGCTCGGAGAGCTTGCCGTTCAGGTCGCGAACCACGTCCGGGTCCGCGCTCTCGTTGATCGTGACGGCGGCGGTGGTGTGCGGGACGTAGACGAGGACGGCGCCGTCGGTGAGGCCGAACTCGGCGACGGCCTCTTCGACCTCGGGTGTGATGTTGACGAACTGCGTCCTCGACCTCGTCCTGACGGAGAACGACTTCAGCACGGCGATGTCCTTTGTCGGGTTCGCGGCGAGCGGTAGTATGAGGATGATAACCGCGGGAGCCGGGCGGTGTCAAGAACGCCCACGGCGGAGCCTGGCGGACCGGCCGCGGCGACGATGAAGACCCCGGGAGGTGGCGGCATGAAGGAGAAGGTCGAGATCACCCTGCCGGTCACCGGCATGACGTGTGCGGCCTGCGTGCGCCGCGTCGAACGGGCGATCGCCGGCGTGCCGGGCGTCGCCGAGGCCACCGTCAACCTCGCGACGAACAGCGCGCGGATCGCCTTCGATCCCTCCGAGACGAAGGCCGGCGACATCGCGGCCGCCGTCCGCGACGCGGGATACGGCGTCGGTCTCGACCGTATCGAGGCCGAGGTCGAAGGCATCTCCTGCGCCTCGTGCGTGAAGAAGATCGAGGACAAGCTGCTCCTCGTCCCGGGCGTCGTCTCCGCAAGTGTCAACCTCGCGACGGGCGGCATCACCACCGAGATCGTCCCGGGCACCATCACGATGGACGACGTGCGCGAGGCCGCGGTCGCGGCGGGCGACTACAGGATCATCGAGAAGGAGACGGGGGCGACAGACGCCGACTGGGCCACGACGCGCGAGAAGCGCGAGGCCCGGGAGCTGTCCGACCTTCGGACGCGCCTCATCGGCGCGGCCGTTCTCTCCGTGCTGGTCTTCATCGGCAGCATGCCGATGCTCTTCCCGTTCGTCACGGGGATCCCGGTTCAGATCCGACACACCATCCTCTTCCTCCTCGCGACGCCCGTCATGTTCTGGGCGGGCCTCCCGTTCTTCAAGGGATTCTGGGCGGCGACGAAGCACGGGACCGCCGACATGAACACACTCGTCGCGGTGGGAACGTCGGCCGCGTACGCGTACAGCGTCGTCGCCACGTTCGCGCCCCGGCTCTTCGCGGGGACCGGGGGC
Source organism: bacterium (assembly GCA_025774245.1). GTDB lineage: Bacteria > Joyebacterota > Joyebacteria > Joyebacterales > Joyebacteraceae > JALGVN01. Next base: position 51,273 of record JALGWI010000008.1, on the reverse strand, counting down.
GGTGTCCACGTCTACTTCGACACGAGCACGATGATCATCACGCTCATCCTCCTCGGGCGCTATCTCGAGAGGCGCGCGAGAGGAAGGGCGTCGCAGGCCATCCGGCGTCTGGCCGACCTCGCTCCCAAGACCGCGACGGTCCTTCGAGACGGCGGCGAGGTCGAGATCCCGGTGGAAGAGGTCGCGCCGGGCGACGTCGTCCTCGTCCGCCCCGGCGAGAAGATCCCGGTCGACGGCGTCGTCACACGCGGCGCCTCGGCCGTCGACGAGTCGATGCTGACCGGCGAGAGCATCCCGGTCGACAAGGACGTCGGCGACGAGGTCATCGGCGCCACCCTCAACGCGACCGGCAGCTTCGAGTTCCGCGCGACGCGCACCGGCAAGGAGACCGTCCTCGCGCACATCATCAAGATGGTCGAGGACGCGCAGGGCTCGAAGGCCCCGATCCAGCGCCTCGCCGACAGGGTCGCGGGGATCTTCGTCCCGACGGTGATCGGGATCGCCGTCGTCACCTTCCTCGTCTGGCTCTTCTTCGGACCGGAGCCGGCGGCGGTGACGGCGCTCCTGAGCTTCGTCGCGGTCCTCATCATCGCGTGCCCGTGCGCCATGGGGCTCGCCACGCCGACGGCGATCATGGTGGGAACCGGACGCGGGGCCGAGATGGGCATACTCATCAAGGGCGGCGAGACGCTCGAGACCGCGCACAAGCTCACCACGATCGTCCTCGACAAGACGGGGACGCTCACGCGCGGCGAGATGTCGGTGACCGACGTCGTTCCCGTCGAGGGCGCGACGGAGGATGATGTTCTCAGGGCCGCCGCCGCTGTCGAGAGGGGCTCGGAACACCCGCTCGGCCAGGCGGTCGTCGCGGACGCCGCGCGGCGCGGGATCGAGATCCCCGGCGCGACGGACTTCGAGGCGACGGCCGGCAAGGGCGTCGCGGCGAAGCTCGGCGAAGCGACGGTCCTGGTCGGAACCGAGGAGTTCCTGCGCGAGCGGGGCGCGTTGGCGGCAGGCGGGACGGGCGCGGGCGGTTCCCTCACCGAGACGGCGGAGTCGATCGCCGCGCGCGGGAGGACACCGCTTCTCGTCGCCCGGAACGGACGCCTCCTCGGCATCGTCGGGGTCGCCGACACGCTCCGGGACGAGGCGCGGCAGGCCGTCCGCGAGCTTCGCGAAATGGGGATCACGGTCGTGATGATGACGGGCGACCGCGAGCGGATCGCGCGGGCGATCGGCGACGAGGTCGGCGTCGACCGCGTGATCGCCGAGGTCCTGCCCGAGGGCAAGGCCCTCGAGATCGTGCGGCTCCAGGAAGAGGGCGGGCTCGTCGGCATGGTCGGGGACGGTATCAACGACGCGCCGGCGCTGGCCCAGGCGGACGTCGGCATCGCGATCGGAACGGGGACCGACGTCGCCATCGAGGCGTCCGACATCACGCTCATGCGGCCCGACCTCACCGGGGTCGTGAAGGCGATCCGGCTCTCGCGTCGCACGATCGCGACGATCCGGCAGAACCTCTTCTGGGCCTTCTTCTACAACTCGATCGGCATCCCGATCGCCGCGGGCGTGCTCTATCCCGCGTTCGGGATCCTCCTCAAGCCGGTCTTCGCCGCCGCCGCGATGGCGTTCTCGTCGGTCTCGGTCGTCACGAACTCGCTCAGGCTCCGGCGCGCCCGGCTCTAGCGAGATCCGGCTCCGGAAACGGCGGACGCCTCCCGCGCCCACGCCTCCCCCGCTGAATCCCGTTGACTCACGCCCGGAACACCCCCTATAAACGATACGTCGGGTTGCGCAGCGACGAATACGCCGCGCCCCGGGACGTACTGGTTAACGAGGGGCACGAAGCAGTCCAACCGAAACCGGGGAGCAGCGCGATGATTGTCATTCTCGTCATCCTGGCAGTGATCGTCGCCTGGCTGATCTCGACGTACAACGGCCTCGTGGTTCTGAGGAACCGGATCGAGAACGCCTGGTCGCAGATCGACGTCCAGCTGAAGAGGCGGACCGACCTCATCCCGAACCTCGTCGAGACCGTCAAGGGGTACATGGAACACGAGAAGGAGGTGTTCCTGAAGGTCACCGAGGCCCGGAGCGCCCTCATGAAGGCGGAGGGAGTCAAGGACCAGGCCGCGGCGAACAACATGCTGACCGGGGCCTTGAAGACGCTCTTCGCCGTCGCCGAGAACTACCCGGAGCTCAAGGCGAACGAGAACTTCATGATGCTCCAGGAGGAGCTGTCGGGCACGGAGAGCAAGATCGCGTACGCCAGGCAGTTCTACAACGACACGGTGCTGAAGTACGACAACAAGCGCGAGCGCTTCCCGTCGAACGTCGTTGCCAACATGTTCAACTTCAAGGAGCGCGAGTACTTCGAGGTTCCGGAGACCGACCGCGAGCCGGTCAAGGTGGAGTTCTAGGAACGTCGTCCGCGCGCCGGCCCCTTCGCCGGCGTGCCGCGTCGCGACCGCGGATGCGGGAGCAGCGCGCGCCGTTATCCGGGAGAAGCTGAGATGGATGCAAGCAGAGTAGTCATCAAGATCGTCCTTTCGCTCCTCTACCTCTTCGCCGGGCTGGCACTCTTCTGGGGCAGGAAGCGGCTGGTCGAGGACGGCAAGCCGCCGAACCTCGCGATCCCCGCGGGTCTCTTGATCCTGGCCGCGATCACCACGCCCTTCCTGTAGGCCGCGCGCACGGTTCCGCCCGTCCGAGCGTCCGTCCCCGAGCGCTCGCGTCCGGGGCGAGTCGGAGTAGAGAGCGATGTGGGAACAGATCACCAGCAACCGAGTCAAGTCGGCGTTCCTCGTCGGGTTCTTCCTTCTCTTCGTGGTCTTCCTCGGCTGGATCTTCGGACGATCGACCGGGTGGGGCCCGGCGGGTCCCATCCTCGCGGCGATCTTCGCCGGGATCGCGGGGTTCGCCAGCTACTACAACAGCGACAAGATGGTCCTCGCGATCAGCCGCGCGCGCCCGGCACACCACGACGAGTTCCCGCTCCTGACCAACATCGTAGAGGGACTCTCGATCGCGGCGGGCATTCCGCAGCCGAAGGTCTACGTGATCGACGACAGCGCCCCGAACGCCTTCGCGACGGGCAGGAACCCCGAGCACGCCGCCGTCGCCGTCACCACCGGGCTCATGAGCAAGCTCAACCGCGTCGAGCTCGAGGGCGTGATCGCGCACGAGATGTCGCACATCGCCGACTACGATACGCTGCTCATGACGCTGACCGTCGTGCTCGTCGGCACGGTCGCGCTCGTGAGCGACTGGATGCTCCGGAGCTTCTTCTGGGGCGGCGGGAGGAGCAGGAGCCGCAAGAGCGGCGGCTCGGGCGGGGCGATCATCGCGCTCGTGGCGGTCGCGCTCGCGGTCCTCTCCCCGCTCATCGCCCAGCTCATCAAGCTCGCGATCTCGCGCCGGCGCGAGTTCCTGGCCGACGCCAACGCCGCCCGACTGACGCGATACCCCGAGGGGCTCGCGAGCGCCCTCGAGAAGATCGCGATGGACAAGGAACCTCTCGAGGTCGCCAACAAGGCGACGGCCCACCTCTACATCGAGAACCCGCTCAAGGAACACAAGAGCGGCCTGAACAACCTCTTCTCCACCCATCCCGCCGTCGAAAAACGGATCGAGATCCTGAGAGCGATGTAGGCCATCATAGACGTAGCCCGTCATCGACGCGTCACTGAGCGTGACGTTCGGGCCCCGGGCCTGACGGCTATTTCCGCCCGAGTCTCTTCAGGAGCGCGCTCTTCGTGAGTGTGTTCAGGAGGGACTTCTTCGTGAGCCAGCCGCGGCGCGCGGTGTGCACGCCGAGGTCCATCATCCAGAGCTGGTCGATGTGGTGGGAGTCGGTGCCGATTGCGATCGTGGCGCCGAGCTCGACCGCCCTCCGCACGTTGACACCGTTGAGATCGAGACGCTCGTAGTAGGCGTTGATCTCGAGCGCCGTCCCGGTCTCCGCCGCGACCTCCATGACCCGCTCGAGGTCGACGGCGTACGGCTCCCGCGTCCCGAGGAGCCGTCCCGTCGGGTGGCCGATGATGTCGACGTGCGGGTTCTCCATCGCCGAGACTATCCTGCCCGTGATCCGGTCGCTCGACTGCGCGAACCCGCTGTGGACCGACGCGACCACGACGTCGAGCCGCGCGAGGAGCTTGTCCGGGAAGTCGAGCCGCCCGTCCGAGAGGATGTCTACCTCGGTGCCGGAGAGCACCGTGATCCCCTTGATCTTTTTGTTGACCTTCGCGATCTCCTTGAGCTGCTTCTCGATCCGCTCGATCGAGAGCCCGTGCGCGATGCCGAGCGATCGGGTGTGGTCGTTGATCGAGACGTACTGGTGTCCCTGCGCCTTCGCCGCGCGGGCGACCTCCTCGATCGTCGCGTAGCCGTCGCTCCAGTTCGAGTGGACGTGGAGGTCGCCGCGGATGTCTTCCCTCTCGACGAGGTCCGGGAGCTCGCCCTCGAGCGCCGCCTCGACCTCTCCCCTGTCCTCGCGGAGCTCCGGCGGGATGAACGGGAGCCCGAGCCTCCGGAAGACCGCCTCCTCGGTCTTCCCGGCGACGCGCCGGTCGCCCTTGAAGAGCCCGTACTCGTTCAGCTTCAGGCCCTTCTCCTGGGCGAGCCCGCGGAGGCGGACGTTGTGGTCCTTCGATCCCGTGAAGTACATGAGCGCGGCGCCAGCGGAGTCCGGCGGGACGACCCTGAGGTCGACCTGCATGGCGCCCGACACGCGAACGCTCGCCTTCGTCGTTCCGGCAGCGAGGACCTCTTTGACGCCGGGCATTCCGGTGAACGCCTCGATGACGGCCGCGGGCTTTCTGCTGAACGCGAGCACGTCGATGTCGCCGATCGTCTCGCGGTACCTGCGCGTCGATCCTGCGAGGCTCACGTCGGAGACGCCGGTGGTCTCCTTCAGGTACTCGACGATCTCCTCGGCGGTCGGCAGGATCGCGCCGAGCGTGAGCCGCCCGGACCGCGACTCGTAGGCGCTGATCCCCTTCTGGATGTTCTCGACCTTCTTCTTCCCCATGCCGGGGAGGTCGAGGATCTTCCCGCCGCGGAGCGCCCTCTTGAGGCCTGCGAGCGACTTGACGTTCAGATCGTTCCAGACGAGACCGATCGTCTTGGGGCCGAGGCCCGGAACCGACAGGAGCTCGATCAGTCCCTTCGGGATGCTCTTCTTCGCCTCCTCGTACCTCGTGATCCTCCCGGTCTCGAGATACTCGGCGAGCTGTCCGGCGGTCCCCGCGCCGATACCTGCGATCTCCGTGATCTCGCCGGACTCGACGAGGTCGGCCACGTCGGTCGGAAGGTCGCCGATGATGCGCGACACCCTGTGGTACGCGTTCACGCGGAACGCGTTCTCTCCCTTGATCTCGAGGATGTCGGCGAGCGATTCGAAGATCGTCGCGATCTCGCGGTTCTTCATCTCATCCCTTGATGACGCCGAGCGGCGTCAGGCGGGCAACCTGGCGGGCTATCCCGGCTCGCTCCATCACGCCGACCACGTCGGTCACGTTCTTGTAGGCGTCGGGCATCTCCTCCGCGAGCGTCCGCTTGCCGGTCGCCATCACGAAGACGCCCATCTTCGAGAGCTCCTGCTCGAGGTTCCTCCCCGCCGCGGCCTTCTTCGCCTTCGAGCGCGAGAGGACGCGTCCGGCTCCGTGGCACGTGCTCCCGAACGTCTCGCGCATGGCGGCGTCGGTCCCGACGCACACGTACGAGTGCGTCCCCATGTCGCCCGGCACGAGCACCGGCTGGCCGACGGAGCGGTAGCTGTCGGGGACGTCGGGATGTCCCGCGGGAAACGCGCGCGTGGCGCCCTTCCTGTGGACGCAGAGCGTGGTCGGTCGGCCGTCGACCTCGTGGGTCTCGAGCTTCGCGATGTTGTGGCAGACGTCGTAGAGGAGAGAGAGGCCGAGCTTCTGCTCGCTCGCGCAGAGCGTCTTCGCGAACGAGCGTTTCGCGAGCGCCATCATCACCTGCCGGTTCGCCCACGCGTAGTTCGCGGCGCACGCCATCGCCGCGAGGTAGCGCTGCCCCTCGGGCGTCTCGACGGGCGCGCACGCGAGCTGGCGGTCCGGGAGCGTGATGCCGTACTTGGACACGGCGCCCTGCATGACCTCGAGGTAGTCGTCGCAGACCTGGTATCCGAACCCGCGCGACCCCGAGTGGATCTGGATGACGATGCCGCCCTTGCGGAGACGGAAGGCCGCCGCGGTCGCCTCGTCGAAGATCTCGTCGACGACGTCGATCTCTATGAAGTGGTTGCCGGAACCGAGCGTCCCGACCTGGTCGCGCCCGCGCTCGATCGCGCGCGGCCCCACCTTCGACGGGTCGGCCATCCGGAGGCGGCCGCCCTCCTCCGTGTGGTCGAGGTCGGCCTTGGTGCCGAAGCCCTTCCGGACGGCCCACTCGGATCCACCGACCGCGACCTCTTCGAGCTCCTTCTTCGAGAGCTTCCCGATCGCGCCGTGCGAGCCGAGGCCGCACGGAACGTCCCGGAAGAGCGCCTTCACGAGCCTCGGGATGCGATCCTCGATCTCCTCCCGTTCGAGCGCCGTCGTGATGAGCCGCACGCCGCAGTTGATGTCGTAGCCGACGCCGCCCGGTGAGATGACGCCGCCCTGCGCCGGGTCGGTCGCCGCGACGCCGCCGATCGGAAACCCGTAGCCCCAGTGGATGTCCGGCATCGCGAGCGAGGCGCCGACGATCCCATTGAGATGCGCGACGTTCGCGACCTGGTCGACCGCCTTCTCCTTCCGGATGAGCTCCATGAGCTTGTCGTCCGCGTAGATCCTCCCGGGCACGCGCATGCCGCCCGCCCGCGGGATCTCCCAGACGCATTCGCTCCGTCTCTCCATGCCGTGCATGTAGTGCGTCACCCGGTTCACCCCCTCGTGTTGCCGGTGCCGGCGCCGCGCGGGCGTCCGTGCGGCCGTCCGCGGGACCGTCGCGGGACCGTCCCCGCCGTCGGTGCCCGCCGCCTACGTGTCGAAGATCACGCGCACCGTCCAGCCGCCGTCGGTCTCCTCGATCGTGAGTTCGTGGTAGGTCGCCGCCTTGATCTCGACCTTCACGGCGTGCCTCGCCGCGTCGTACGGCTCGCCGACCACGAGGGCCTCGACGACCCCGTCCTCGAGCCGGGCGACGGCGAACGTCGAGAGCAGGACGCGCTCCGTCTCGAAGATGAAGAGGAGTTCTGCGAGCCAGCGGATCAGGAGGTTCTCGAGGTCGCCCTCGCGGCCCTCGACCCTGATCTCGCGCCGCCACGACGATCCGATGCTGTCGAGATCGAACATGAGGTCGAACATCGATGCGGCCGCAAGCTCGAAGGCCGACCGCAGGTCGGGTGCGCTGAGCGCGACGCCGACGTCAGCCGTGTGCTCGATCTCGTCGTATGTGGGGCGCTCCACCATCGCTAGCCCGCGCCGCCACCACCGCCACCACCGCCACCGCCACCACCACCGGTGCCGCCGCCTCCGGTTCCGCTCGCCGTGCTCATGGCGCTACCTGCGACGGCCACCATGCTCGTGAGCCCCTCGGAGAGTCCAGCGATGCTGCCGCCGACGCCCTCGCTCAGCCTGGCCTGTGAGCCGACGTACCATCCCGCCGCGAACGGGCGCCCCGCGGCCTGTTCGAGCTGCGGGATGAAGCGCTCGAGCTGCTTCAGGACCTCCTTCGCGACGCCGAGCGTGACCGCGTAAACGAGGAAGTGCTCCCAGAGCACGAGCGATGCCGTCGGCGCCTCGTCGAGCGTGGAGAAGTGGAGGAGGTAACGCTTGAGCGCCTTCCACTTCTTGAACTCGAGGCCCGCCTCCGGGCTCCTCCTCTTGATGAGCGAGGAGAGGATGACGACGAGGATGCCGACGATGAACGCCGGGATCCCCCAGATAGACTGCGACAGCGCGGACGTCAGACCACCGCCCAGCGCGCCGAGTATCCCGACGAAGATGGCGATGATCGCCATCTTCGAGCTCTGCTTCTCGAGGATCCCCTCCTGCTCGGCCGTCTTCGTGACGCGCTTCTTCCACGTGCGGAACCACCTCAGGAACTCGTGCGAGTTCTTCTGCGCCTCCTTCTTGAACTCGTGGAGCGAGAGGCGACCGTCGAGCGACGACTTGGACGAGAAGAGGCGAACGAGCAGGGTGCTCTCGTAGTCGGTGAGCTCCGAGACGTCCCTCTTCAACCACTCGAGCATGTAGTCGTACTCCGGCAGGCCGCCGAGCTTCTCGAGGAGCCCGCGGTCGTCGTGGTGGATCTCCTCGATCCTGAGGTAGCCTCTTCGTGCCAGGTCCATGATGGTGGCCACCATGTCGCCGGAGCCGACGTAGCCCGAGCTCATGATGTACCCGACCTCGGCCGGCGGTCGCTCCGAGGGAAGCTCGCGGTAGTAGTCGCCGTCGAACGTGACATCGTGCTCGCGACCGAAGCGCGAGAAGATGAACCCCCAGATGAGGAGGACGATGGCGGCGATCAAGGGACCGATCACCCGCGCGGCCTCGCGCCTCTTCCGCCAGTTCTCGACGGCGACCTGCGCCCGCTCGCGACGGCGGTTGGCGTCCTCGACCCACTCCGACTCCTCCGCGTACACCGTGTCCCAGATCGCGCCCGACCCGCGTGTCCTCGACTGCGGAACGAGCTCGGGCGGGAAGAGGACCCGCATCTCGACGAACGTCCTCGCCGGCAGGTTGTCGACGCGGAAACCGATGGTGCGCTCGTCCTGGATCCAGTACTCGCTCGTGAGCGTCGTGTGGAGCCACGCGCGCACGCGGTCGCGGTCGGCGCCGGGCGGGAGGTGGATCGTGCCGGTCACCTCCCTCACGCCCTTGTCCCAGTCGTCGCCGATGAACTTCCAGTAGAGCATGGCGAAGTCGTCGAAGACGGTCACGGCGTCGTGGACCACGTAGGAGATGTCGAACGTCCGTTCCTCGTCGTCGGCGCGGTAGAACCACTTCCCGTAGACCGAGTCGCCCTCGTAGTCGTAGGAGACCCAGTACGAATCGGGAGTCCTCGGATCGTCGAGCTCGCGCTGCGTTCCCAGCCTGTACGGCCGTCCGGCCTCCCCCACGACGAAGTCGGTGATGTCGACCCGCCCTCCTCCCGCGGTGCGCGCCTTCTCGACCTTGTAGAAGGCGAACGTGAAGTCGTCGTCGAACTTGAAGGTCCGTTTCTCGAGGAACGCGAAACTCCCGTCCGGACGGACGGTGGCGTCGATGTGGACCTTCGTGACTCGGTAGTCCTTGGCGGCCGCGGGGAGCGATGCTCCACACACGAGCACTACAGCCGCAAGGATGATGAGGAATGTTGCGCGTATCACCCGCATTCTCGCCTCCGTGTGTGCCCCGACAGGGGGATCGCCACATGTGCATCGGGGTCGGAGCCCCGACGCAGCGCGCCCGGGTTCCTCCGACGACCCCGAGTCGCTCCAGCAACCCGAAGCTACCATCATATACACGGTGTGCAAGCGGGTATTCGCTTGAGCGCCACGGAGCGTTCCGGCGCGCGGGTCGGCCCATCGGAGACCGCGCGCACGACGGACTCCACGCTACCATCCCACGCGTGGAGTTCAAGGACGACTTGTGCGGAATCCGGGCGCCGGGCGGCGCAAAGAGAGCCGGGCCGCGTCGCAGTGGACGCGGCCCGGAGTGGGTGCAGTCGAAGGCGCTGTCGTCGACCCTACCCCTTCGTCGAGATCGGCACGTCCTTCAGAAGCATATACGGGAAGTGGTGCGTCCCGAAGACGCCGAGCCTCCCCGTGAGCTTGGTGTCGCTCGAGAGATCGAGCAGGTTGTCCCTCAAGAGCTTGTAGACGTTCCCCGAGACCATCGTGTCCTTCACGCGGCCGACGGTCTTCCCGTTCTCGACCTTGAGCCCGTACGCGACGTTGCCGGAGAAGTCGCCGGCAGTGAGATTGCTCATGAGGATGCCCATGATGGAGTCGATGATGACGCCCTCCTTCATGCCCGCCAGGAGCTCGTCGCTCGACTTCGTCCCGCCCTCCATCCGCCAGTTCGTGACCTCGGGAGAGGGCACCTTGCCCAGGTCCTTCGTCAGCACGAGCCGCTTGGCGCGGAGCGCGTTGCCCGTCAGGGGCAGGTCGAGCTTCCGGGCCGTGCGGAGGTCCGTCAGGAAGTTCTTGAGCACGCCGGACTCGAAGACCGGTGTGCGCTGCATCGGCACGCCCTCGTCATCGAACGGCGCCGACTCGTACGCGCCCTTCGCGAGCCCATCGTCGTAGATCGTGACGCGCTCGTCGAAGACGGTCTGGCCGAGCTTCCCCGCCAGGGGCGAGATCTTCCTGTCGACCATCGCGCCGGAGACGCCGAGATAGAGCGTCATGAGGACGTCGGCGACCGCCCTCGGCGTGAAGAGCACGTTCGTCGGCCCCGTCGACACGCCGACGTTCGTGCGCCCGTTCTCGAAGTCCTCGATCACCTCGGCGATGATGTCGCGTCGCGCGTCGAGGTTCGTCCCGCCGAAGTAGGCGTAGGCGTCCAGCATGTTGTCGCCCTCAATGAGCCGCCCGCCGGCGTGGTGCCGGTAGAGCGTCCGCTTGAAGCTCCCGTCGAACCCCTCCGACGTGAGCACGCGGATCTCCTGGACGTCCCGGAGCGTCGACGCCTCGGCGTTGATCTCACCCTCGTAGTCGAGGATCCTCGCGATCTCCGCCTGCGACTCCTCGATCACGCGGTCGATGTCGAGGTTCTCGACGTCGTCGTGTGCCGTCTCGACGCCGGGCAGCGTCGCGGCGCCGGCGAATTCGATCTCCGCCTTCCCGCCGAAGGCTGAGGTGGCCAGCGCGTCGTCGACCAGCCGGTCGACTTCGTCCAGCTTCGTGCTCGTCGCGAGCCCCATCCGCCCGTCCTTCACAAGCCTGAGCGTCGCGCCTCTCTCCTCGGTGCGCCCGACGCCCTTCAGGCGCCCGGTCTCGAAGTCGACGGAGGTCCTGAGGGAGTTGAGATAGAAGACCTCGCAGCTCGAAGCGCCCTTCGCCATCGCCTTTTCGATGATCTCCCTCACGTTACTCACCTCCGATCACGACGTTCCGGATCCGCACGTGCGGCGCCCCGTGGCTCGTCTGGAGCGGGAACTGCCCGGCCTTGCCGCAGCCGCCCGGGCCGTCGTGCGCGGCCTGGTCGTTCCCGAGCGCGTCGATGTTCTTGAGCGTGACGAACACGTTCCCCGTCAGGGTCACGTCGCGGACCATCTCTGCGAGCTTGCCGTCCCTGATCATGTAGGCGTTCCCCGCCGTGAACGTGAACATCTCGCCGTTCGTCTGGCCGCCCTGCGCGGAGACGCAGTAGACGCCGAGGTCGATGCCGGCGAGCATCTCGTCGAAGCTCGCTTCACCGTTCTCGATGCACGTGTTCCGCATCCGGCAGACCGGCTCGTGGCGGTAGTCGATCTGGCGCGCGTTTCCGGTCGGGCGCTCGCCCATCTTCCCCGCGGTCTCGCGCGAGTGGAGCCTCCCGACGAGCTTGCCCTCGCGGAGGAGGTAGGTCTTCTCGGTGGGGACGCCCTCGTCGTCGTAGACGAGATAGCCGCGGTGCCCCTTGTCGAGTCCCGTGTCGTAGACGTTCAGGAACGGCCTGCCGAACTCGCGACCGAGCTGCATGACCTTCTGGAGATTCTTGTCCTCGTAGACGTTGTCGGCCTCCGAGAGGTGGCCGAAGGCTTCGTGGATGAACGTCCCGCCGAGGCGCGGATCGAGGATGACGGTGTACTCGCCGCCCTTGACCTTCGGAGCCTCGAGCTTGCCGAGCGAGATCTCGCAGACCTCGTCGATCCGCTTCTCTAGCCCGAGCGCGACGTTGAAGTCGTCGCTCGACCCGAACGGCACCCCGAAGTACTGCGAGTCTCCGCCCTTCATCGCGATCGGCGCAACCATGCCACCGATGTCGACGCGCTCCTGGTAGACGAGACTCCCCTCGCTGTTGGCGAACCAGAACTTCCGGTTCCGGTCGAAGTACCTCGTCGACGAGCTGACGATGCGCTCGTGATACCCGAGCGCCTGCTCGTTGTATGCCTTCAGGATCTCGACCTTCTTCTCGAGCGAGATCGTGCGCGGGTCGTTCTTGAGATCGAGCAGCACGTCGTCGCGCACCGGATCCGTCTTCGCCAACTCGCTCGTCTCCGCTCCGACGAGCTTCGCCTGATCGATCGCGTTCTGCGCGAACTCGCCGATCCGGTCGACCGAGTTGAACGACGCGAACCCCCAGCCCCCCTTGTAGAGAGCGCGCACGTTCCCGCCGAAATCCACCTTCTTCCCGAGGTCCTCGAGCCTCGGGCCGCTGAACGTGACCCGTGACTCCTCGGTCTCCTCCGCGTGAACCTCGAGGTAGTCGCACTGCGAGGCGAACTTCGCAACCACCTGTTCCAGACGATCCTTCATGTCGGTCTCCCTGAACGCCCCTCCGGGCGCTACTCTTCCACGATCGTGATGGTGTGCGTGATCTTCGACGCCTTCGCGAGCACCTGCGAGACCGTGCAGTACTTCTCCTCCGAGAGCCTGACGGCCTTCTCGACCTTCTCCCGCGAAATCCCCTTCCCGGTGACGACGTACTCGACCTCTATGCCGTCGTAGCCGGAAGGGATGCCCTCCTTCTTCCTCGAGGACACCTTGACCTCGAGCCCTGCCACCGGCTCGCGCATCTTCTGGAGGATCTCCAGGGTGTCAATACCGGTGCAGCCGGCGAGCCCCATGAGCGGAAGGAGCGCGGGGCTCATGCCCTTGCCCTCCCCGCCCCCGGCAACGCTCGCGTCGAGCGCGAGCTCGCGGCCGTCCGCGTCCGTGGCGTCGAATCGGAAACCGTCGACCCACCGGACCTTCGCTTCGAGCATGTGTCCTCCCGTTTCGAACGCAGTGCGCGCCGGACGCTTCCGCGCGGCCGGCTAGAACATCGGTACCCGGTACGAGAGCCCGAGCGAGAATCCGAGGGTGCTGCCGTCGAGCTTGGGATCGAGCTTGTCGCTCTGGATCCCGATGGTCTCGTCCGCGTAGCTCAGGAGGTGGTAGTCCATCCGGAAGTTCAGGGTCCACCGGCTCGACATGATGTAGTCGACGCCCGCGTAGACGACACCGCCGAACCCGTTGATCCGTCTGAACTCCAGGGGAGCGAGCGCTTCCTGGTCGGTCTCGAGCGCCAGCCGGCATCCTCCGAGTCCGACGAACGGCTGCCACGCCACATCGTGGAGGATGATGTAGCGGAGCCCGATGTAGACCTCGTCCATGTCCCACTTCTGGCCGTCCGGGGTCTTGTGGTTCGTCTGGAGCATCCCTCCCTCGAGAGCGATCACGTCGGTGACCGCGAACATGAGACTGAACCCGAACCCGATCCCGCCGTCGATCTCGTATTCGTCCGCGTAGCCGTCTCCCGTTGGAAAGACGTAGCGTGGGAAGACCACGCCGACCTCGGCGCCCTGACGTCGGTAGGACTTCGAGCGATATCTGCGGTCGCCGCTCCTCTCCTCCTCGGCGGCCGCCCGGCACACCGAGCCGAGCACGACGGCCGCTGCGAGCACGATGAGCATCGCGCGAGGAAGCGCGCGGCTAGCCGCTCGTCTCGTTTCTGATCCACTTCCCGTAGTCATCCGATACCCTCACCGTCTCGAGGACGACGATCTCGGGAACCTCGTAGGGGTGCCACTCGAGGATGAACTCCTCGAGCGCTCCCGCGAGCGCCGCCCTCGTCTTGAAGAGACAGAGCCACTCCGTCGCCGTCTCGATCGAGCCCTTCCAGCGGTAGATGCTCTCGATCGGCCCGACGATCTGGCCGCAGGCGGCCAGACGCCTCTCGACGACTTCGCGGATCAGTTCCTCCGCTCTGTCCCGATCGTCGATGGTCGTCTGGAGCTGAACGAACCTGCGAGGCACGGACGGCGGCTCCCGGTCAAACGTGGGGGCACCCGATAGGGCAGGAACGACGCGCTCGATCCGAAGGCTGACGAGCCTGGACGGGCGCGCCGGATTCCGGTCACATCACTACAGAAGTATATACCTCAGGATGGACAGAGCGGCAAGGCAATAAACCAGCCAGTGGACCTCGCGGGCCTTCCCCGAGAGCGCCTTGATGATCGGGTAGCTGATGAACCCGATCGCGAGACCGTGGGCGATGCTCGAGGTCAGCGGCATCACGATCATCGTGAGGAAGGCCGGGATCGCGTCGGAGTAGTTGTCCCAGTCGATCTTCGTGACGCACTTCATCATGAGGCAGCCGACGACGATGAGCGCCGGAGCCGTGATGGGATGGAGGATGACGCCGGTGCCGATCTCGTGCCCGCCGCCGAACATCTCCGCCAGCGGCGAGAAGAAGAGCGCCATCAGGAAGAGCGCCGCGGTCGCAAGGTTCGCGAGGCCCGTGCGTCCGCCTGCCGAGACGCCCGCCACGCTCTCGACGTAGCTCGTCGTCGTCGACGTGCCGACGGCCGCTCCCACCATCGTGCCGACCGAGTCGGACACGAGCGCCTGGTTGACGCGCGGCATCTTGCCGTCCTTCATGAACCCCGCCCGCTCCCCGACCCCGATGAGCGTCCCGACGGTGTCGAACATGTCGAAGAAGAGGAGGACGAAGATCGGCGTCAGGTACTCGAGCCTGAGCGCCGCCGCCGGCCTCATCTTGAGGAAGGTCGGGCCGAGCGTCGGAAGGGCGAAGACGCCTGTGAACGTCACGATGCCGGTCACGAGGCCCGCGGCCCCCGTCGCGAGGATGCCCCAGAAGATCGCGCCCCTGACCTTCGCCGCCAGGAGGACCGCGGTCACCGCCAGCCCGAAGAGCGCCAGGAGAACGGGCGGCTCCTTGAGCGTGCCGAGCGTGAGGAACGCGGCTGGATGGGACGCGATGATCCCGGAGTCCTTGAGGCCGAGGAACGCGATGAAGAGACCGATGCCGGCGGCGGTCGCGTACTTCAGTGGCGCGGGGATCGCGGTGACGATGAGCTCGCGCACGCGCGCGACCGTAAGGATCGTGAAGACGACGCCCGAGATGAAGACGATCCCGAGGGCCACGTCCCACGGGACGCCCATCTGGCCGCAGACGGTGAAGCTGAAGTAAGCGTTGAGGCCCATGCCGGGCGCGAGCGCGATCGGGTAGTTCGCGAGGAACGCCATGAGGAGTGT
Organism: bacterium; assembly: GCA_025774245.1. Lineage (GTDB taxonomy): Bacteria > Joyebacterota > Joyebacteria > Joyebacterales > Joyebacteraceae > JALGVN01. Next base: position 36,152 of record JALGWI010000008.1, on the reverse strand, counting down.
GGCGAGCGCGGACGCGATGCACGTCGCGGCCATCACCGCCCTGAAGTCCATCGCGGCTCCGCCCGGAGCGGAGAGGATGCTCGGGTTCACGAAGACGATGTAGGCCATCGTCATGAAGGTCGTCGCGCCGGCGAGGAGCTCGGTGCGGACCGTCGTTCCGTTCTCGCTGAGCTTGAAGAGACGTTCGATCATGGCCTCCCCCGTTGTCGCGAGTCACCCGGGGCGTCGGCGTGTCAGCCGCGCCCAGCGCGCAGTATATGGAAGGCTCGCTCGGGCTGACAAGAGGAAAGCGGGCGGGCGGCCTCTTCGCCGGGTCCGCCCGCTCGTTCGAGGGGGGGCATCGTGATCCTGACCTGCGGTGTGTTGGGGGGTGGAGGGAGTCGGGGAATCCCCCGACCCCCTCCCTCACGGAGCGCGCATCAGAGGGAGCTGTGCCCCTCCGAGTCGCCGTCGTGATCCGTCTCGAAGTACATCTCGTGCATCTCGTGCATCTCGTGCCCCTCGGGGAGCTCCGCCCCCTCGGGGATGAAGATCATCTTGCGGATACGCGTACCGTCCTCGGTCTTCTCTTCCCAGATCATGGGCTCACCGCCCATGCCGAAGCCGCCCATCATGCCGCAGCTTCCGGGACCCATGCCGCCCATCATGCCGCAGCTGGCGCGCCCGCCGCCTCTCATGCCGCGGCAACCGCGGCCCATGTCGCCCCGCATGCCGCCGTGTCCCTGGCCGCCCATCATGAGACCGCGGCCAAACTTCGAGGACAGGCCGTGATCGAAGATGGTGCGCTGGTCCTCGGTGAGAATACCGCGGATCTCCTTGTGCATCCTGAGCTTGAGCTTCGCCATGTCGGCTCTGACCTTTGCCGCCTCGTCGATCTGCTTCTCGAGCGCGGCGAAGTCCGGCGCGTCACCGTCGAAGGCATCGTCGGCCTCGATCGCCATCGCCTTCAGCCTGTTGACGAGCTCCACGCGCTGGTCATCGTACTTCTCCCGGATGGCGTCGGCCTGCTCCTGCTGCTCGGAGGTCAGCGCGGGGCCGTGCCCCGTGCCCATGCCGGGATGCCCCTTACCCATGCCGGGGCGCCCCATGCCCATCCCGGGGCCGTCCATGCACTCCATGCGCCTGACCTCTACTCGCTTCTGCGCGACCGCGGGAACCGCAATCGCGGTGGCAACTGCCAGCGCTATGATGACCGCGATCAGAGCTTTTCTGCGTCTCATGGTTCTCCCCTTTCCTTCCTTCGACTCTCCCGTCTTGTGCTCCCCGTGACCGTTTCTCCGTTCGTCCTCTTTCGGTCCGCCGGGAGCGTTCCCACACTCCCCGTTTTGTGCAACCGGCATGCCAGCTCCGGACAACCGCCGCACCCTTTTCTGATGATCGTGCAACCGCCGAGGATTCAGCGGGTTACGCGCGCGCAGGATCGCGAGCGACGCGCTTCCGGGAGCGATCGACGCGTCCGGCTGCGCAGGTCCTTCCCAGATGGGAGGACCCACTGCGCAGAATCTTCGCACCTCCGAAGGCCGCTCCCCGTCGCCGCGGAGCGCGGTCCCGGAGCCGCCGCTCAGAGGTCGATCTTGTACTCCTTGATCTTGTTCTGGAGGGTCCGCCGCGAGATGCCGAGGATCTCGGATGCCTTCGTGCGGTTCCCGTCGGTCTGCTTGAGTGTCTTCTCGATGATGTCCCGCTCGACCTCCCGGATGGTCTTCCCCACCTCGAGCGTCTCAGCCCCGGGATCGCCGCCCGTCGCCTGCACCTTCGCGGGCAGGTGCTCGGGGAAGATCGTCTCTCCGCGCGAGAGGACGACCGCCCTCTGGACGGCGTTCTCGAGCTCGCGGACGTTCCCGGGCCAGTCGTAGTTCATGGCGATGCGCATCGCGCGCGGCGACATCTTCTTCGGTTTGCCCCGTTCCGGCGCGTGGAGCTTCAGGAAGTGCTCCACCAGGAGCGGCACGTCTTCCTGGCGATCGCGGAGCGGCGGGATCGTGATCGTGACGACGTTCAGCCGGAAGTAGAGGTCCTGGCGGAAGTCGCCGTCCGCCACCGCGCGCTCGAGATCGCGGTTCGTCGCCGCGACCACGCGGACGTCAACCGTGATGTCCTGCCCTCCTCCGACCCTCGACAGCGTGTGGTCCTGGAGGAACCTCAGGAGCTTCGCCTGGAGCGCCCGCGACATGTCGCCGATCTCGTCGAGGAAAACCGTGCCGCCGTTGGCCAGCTCGAAGCGTCCCTTCTTCAGACGGACCGCACCGGTGAACGCGCCCTTCTCGTGCCCGAAGAGCTCGCTCTCGAGGAGACCCTCCGGGATCGCAGAGCAGTTGATGGCGACGAACGGCTTCCGGGCGCGGGGGCCGGCGCGGTGGATCTCCTTCGCGATGACCTCCTTGCCGGTCCCGCTCTCGCCGAGAAGGAGAACGCTCGCGTCGCTCTCGGCGACCCTGTGGACGACCGAGAGCATCTCCCGGAACGTCTCGCTCGCCCCGATGATCTCCCTCGACGGCTTGGGCGGCGCCTCCTCGACGGCGTCGGGAGGGCCGGACGACTCGATGAACCGCGCGACGACGGCCCGGACCTCGTCGATGTCGATCGGCTTCGTGACGTAGTCGAAGGCGCCGAGCTTCATGGCCCGCACCGCGGTCTCGACCGAGGCGTACGCGGTCATCATGACGACGGCCGTCTGAGGGCTCGACGCGCGCATCCGCTCGAGCGCCTCGACGCCGTCGATCCCCGGCATCCGGATGTCCATCACGACGAGGTCGTGGTAGCCCGCGGCGACGGCCTCGAGCGCCTTCTCCCCGTCGGGCGCCGTGTCGATCTCGTGTCCGTCCTCCTCGAGCACGGCCTTGAGAAGCTGCCGCACACTCGACTGGTCGTCGACGACGAGGATCCTCATGCTCCTGGCGTCCATCCGATTCCCCTCGCGGCTCAGGCGGCCGGCCGCGCGCCGCGTCCCGACGCCGCCGGCAGCTCGATCGTGAACGTCGTTCCCTCGCCCTTCGCGCTCGCGACGCGGACGTGACCGTCGTTCTGCTCGATGATCCTCGACACGATCGTGAGGCCGAGACCCGTGCCCGACGGCTTCGTCGTGTAGAACGGCTCGTAGAGCTTCGCGATCTCCTCGTCCGTCATGCCGGCTCCCGTGTCGGAGACGGCGATCGCGACGCTGCCACCCGAGCCGCCATCGGCCGACGTCGCCACGGTGAGCGTCCCGCCGTCGTCGCCCATCGACTCGAGTCCGTTCAGGAGGATGTTGAGAAGCGCCTGCTTAACCTGCCCGGGGTCGACGAACACGTGCGGGAGACCGTCGCCCAGCTCCCGCGCGATCTCGACCTCTCTGTAGAGGGCGTCGTCGACGACGAGCGAGAGCGCTTCCTCGACGATCGCGTTCAGATCGGCCGCCCTCTTCTCGGGCGTGATCGGCTTCGCGAAGTCGAGGAGTTCCTGAACGACGCGGTCGAGCCGCTCGACCTCCTCGATCATGATGTCGGCGTATCGCTCCTCCCGGGACCCTGGCGTGAACTTGGTCCGGAGGAACTGGGCGAAACCCTTGAGCGAGCTCAGGGGGTTTCTGACTTCGTGCGCGACGCCCGCCGCGAGCCTGCCCAGCGACGCCAGGTGGCGTTCCCTCGCGACCTCCTCCTTGAGCGATTCGATCTCGCGCATGTCCTGGAGCAGCACGACCGACCCCGACCGCTCCCCCGCCTCGTCCCTGAGCGACGAGGCGGCGAGGGCCACCGGGATGGTGTCGCTCCCCGCGACGAGCCTGGCCTCGGACTCGAACGTGTCCGCGGCGCCGCTCATGACGCCGTAGACGCCGGCCCTGTCGGCGTCCGATTCGAAGGCGAGGACGTCGTCGATCGGCGTACCCGCGACATCGCCCGAGGGAATGCTGAGAAGGGAGCGAGCCCTCGAGTTCACGGTGACGAGACGCGCGTCGGCGTCGAACGAGACGAGTCCGCTCCCCATGCTCTCGATCACGTTGGTCGTGTACGAACGCATGTTCGCGAGGGCCGTCCTGACCGACCGGTAGTGAGCCATCAGGAAGAGGAAGTAGATCGCGATGCCGCCGATCAGAAGGAGGATGCCGGACATCATGAACGTGTGGTTCCTCGACGCGAGGAACCCGGCGTCGAGCTGCGTCGAGTCGAGGCCGATCACCATGAAGAGATTGAGGTTCTCGCCGGGTGCGACCCGCCTGTTCAGGAGCACCGAGATGCGGCCGTACATGGCCTCGAGCTCGAGGATCCTGTGCGGCGCCCGCCGGATCATGGCCGCGGTGAGACGGCGCGGGAACGGAGGGAACGGCGCCACGTACTCGTGGACCGTCAGGCCGTCGGTCTGAATGACGCGACTTGCGAAGAACCGCCGGTCCGCCACGGCCTCGAGAAGCCCGCTCCCCTCCCAGACGGTTCCGACCCGCTCGGGATCGCTGTGCGCGACGATCGTCCCGTCGGCGTCGAGGATCGCCACGTGGCTGATCTCCTCGTCGCCCGCCGCGCCCTGCAGGATCAGATCGAGGTGCGGTCGATCCCAGTTCGGCGCCATGAAGCTGGCCCGCACGGCCGCCCCGAGCGACCCGATCGCGAACCTCGCCTGGCGGTCGAGCACGTCAGCGACCTGCTGGCGTCCCCGGTCGATGTCGCGGAACGAGGCGACGCCGACGGCGATCGCGAGAATGACGATGCCCACGACGATCGACGCGATCGGGAGATAGCTGGGCCTTTTCGAGGTCATCGCGGAACTCCGGAGTCGGGTGCGGCGATCGCGGCGGCGCGGGACGCGTCCACCGCGAGGAACGACCGGCGCGAGCGGCGATCCTCTCATTAGACACTACGGCGTGAGACGAGAGCAAGCGGAAAGCGGGCGGGTGCGCCGGGCGGCGCGATCGCGGGACGTCTAGTACTCCCCGAGCGTCCCCGCGCGCCGCGCGGAGCGGTATCCCCAGTGGAGGACGAGAAACCCGGCGACCAGCGCGAGACCGGCGGTGGCCCCGAGGAGGACGAGCGACGAGGACGTCGACGCGTCGGCGCCGGCCCCCGAGAGGCCCGCGCGGGCGAGGCGAAGCGCGTGCGTGGTGGGAAGGGCGACCGAGACGCGCCGCAGCCACGAAGGCAGGAGGTCGACCGGGAAGTAGACGCCGCCCACGAGCCCGGCGATCGCCCCGAACCCCCAGGAGAGCGGCTCGCCCTCCTTCGAGACGAGGATGATCCCCGCGGAGGCGAGACCGATCCCGCACGCGGCGACACCGTAGAGGACGACGGCCGCGACGAGCGGGAGCGAGAGCGTGATCTCGAAGCCGAGGAACACAGCCGCGAGCGCGAGAAGGGCCGCGCCGCCCGCCGCGGCGATGGCGATCTCGCCGAGCCCGGAGAGGAACAGGACGAGCGGCACGGGAACCGGCGTGACGGCGAGGAGCTCGAGCGTCCCCTGGAGCTGCTCGCGGCGCACCGACGAGCGGAACGACGAGAGCCCGGCGGAGGCCGCGCCGTGGACGAGCACGCCGACGATGACAAACGACGAGTAGCTCATCCCGTAGCGGTCGACGAACCCGGAGCCGGCGCTCGAGACGACGCGGCCGACGAACGAGAACGTCACGAGCGACAGGACGAGCGACGCCAGCCCGAGCGAGAGCTTGGCCCGGTAGCTCGCGTACGTGGCGACGCTCCGCGACGCGAACGCCCACGCCACGCCGCACAGGATCCGCGCCGCGCGGACCGCGCGTCGGAGCCAGTGAACGTCGTCTCTCATCGCGCCGCCCTCCCCGGCACGCGGGGAGCTCCGGCGAGCGACACGGCCGAGCCGCACCGGGACGCCACCTCCGGTTCGTGGGTCGCCAGGAGCAGACAGGCGCCGGCGGCGAGGCGTCTCTCGATCGCGCGCCAGACGAGCTCTCGCCCGGCGCGATCGACCGACGCCAGGGGTTCGTCGAGAAGGAGCACGGTGGGATCCCCGAGCATCGCCCGCCCGACGGAGAGCCTCGCGAGCGCTCCCCGCGAGAGGCGTCTGACCGGAAGGTCCAGGTTCGGACCGAGTCCCATCTCACGGGCGACCTGGTCGATCTCCGCGGGGATCCTCGCGCCGCGGACGCCCCTGAGCCTCGCGAAGAACGACAGGTTGTGCCGCGTGGTCAGTCTCCAGTAGAACGAGCGGCGAGACCCGAGGGACACGCCGACGGCGCGGCGCGCCCGTCCGGAATCGCCGACGACGTCGTGTCCGCACACGATCGCCGTGCCGGACGTCGGCTCGACGAGCGTCGCGACGATCTTGAGCGCCGTCGTCTTCCCGACACCGTTCGGTCCGACCAGCGCGACGGACTCTCCCCGACCGACCGAGAGCGTGAGCGGAGCGAGCGCTTCGACCGAGCGCCCCCGCTTGCCGTAGGACTTCCGGACGTTCAGGAGAGAGACGAGCGACGCGGCAGGTGTCGCCCCGGCGCTCATCGCGACTTCTCGTTCGACGACGGACACGGGAGTCCCGTCGTCCATGCGGCCACGCGGTTCTCCCTCACGCTCACGACGACCAGATCGAGAACGCCGTCCGCGTTCACATCGCCCGCGACGACGCTCGAGGCGGCGCGCACGTCGGGGAGCGGCCCGACATCGACTTCGCCCTCGCCGGTCCCGTCGAGCACGAACGCTCCCCCCTGGTCCCGGACGAGGAGATCGGCGACGCCGTCGCCCGTGGCGTCGAGCGCGACGGCAGGCTCGGTGACCTTGCCTCCCTCCTCGTAGCGCCAGAGTTCCGTGCCCGTGCGAGGATCGACGGCGTAGAAGATGCCGTCGGCGCATCCGAACGCGAGTTCGCGCGCGGGCCCACCGACCAGATCGACCGCCAGGAGCCCGAGGATCGGTTCGCCCGTCCTCGCCAGGAGCTCGCGGAGGGGACGAGTGAACCGTCCCCTCTTTGTGTACCGGGCGTGCGATTCGATCCCGAACGGGGCCGACCGCGAGAGCGCCTCGCCGGTCGCTCCGTCGAGAACGACGAGCGCTCCCGCGTAGCAGCCGACGGCGATCTCGTTGACGCCGTCGCCCAGGAGATCCGCGACGACCGGAACGGAGCTCGCGGCGCCCTCCGGAACGAGCGTCCCCTTCTCGCCGAGGACCGCCGACCAGGAGAGGTCGCCTCCGGAAGCGAGACAGAGAAGGACGTTCATGTTCTCCGTCACGAGCACCTCGTCCAGACCGTCACCGTCGACGTCGGTCGCGACGAGGAACCCGAAGCCCTCGTCGAAGCGCCCTTCCGCCGGCTCCGCCTCCCGCCGCCAGAGTTCCTTCTCCCCCGCTCCGGCGAGCGCGACGAGCACGTCGCATCGCTCGTCACCGGCCGCGTAGACGACGTCCACGGTCTCGTCGCCGTCGAGGTGCCCGACCGCGAGCGCGCCGGCTTCGCCCGCAAGCCCCACGGTCGTGATCGTTTCGCCCGACGCCCCGTCGATCACGAGAAGTCCGTTGCCGACGGCGGCGAGCACCTCGATCCTGCCGTCCCCACCGACGTCGCACGTCTCGACGTACGGCCGCTCCTCGAGGCCGACCCGCCAGCTCTCGCTACCGGTCGCCCCATCGAGGACCAGGAGGTCGCCCGGCTCGCCTCGCCGCCAGCGCGCGATCAGGATCTCCGTCCGACCGTCCCCGTCGAAGTCGACGAGGCGCACGTCCGAGGTACCCCGGGACGGAAGCCCCAGCGGTACCTCCCACAGCTGCTCGAAGGCAAGCCCGCCCGCCGCTCCGACCGGCGCGCCGAGCAGCACGGCGAGAACGACCGGTGGGCCGAGCGCGCCGGCCCCGCGAGCCACACCCGCGCCCGCGGACCGCGCCGATCTAGTAGTCGAGGTCACAGAGATCACCCCCCAGGCAGTCCAGGACGTCCTGCCCGCAGTAGTCGACCGCGTTGCATCCGCCCCAATCGATGTACGGGACGCAGCACTCCCGTGCCGCGTGTGCGGCAGATCCCGACACGGGTCCGTTCTTGAGTCTCAGGTGCTTCACGGCGCCTCCTCTCCCTCCCCACGGGTCCCCGGCGACCGCGGCCCCCGGGAACCCGGTGCCTCTCCCGCCTCCGGCTCTAGTAGTCGATGAGACAGATGTCCCCGCCACTCACGCAGTCCGCGAAGTCGAACCCGCACTGGTCGATCGAGTTGCAGTCTCCCCAGTCGATGAAGATGTAGCAGAGGAACGGACTGGGCGCCATTCGTACCGTCCCGGCCGCGCCCTCTGCGCCGTTGGCGAGTCTCAGGTGCTTCAACCTCACCACCCCCTTCCCCGATCCCGGATTCCCGTCCCGCACATCGTGCGGCCTCATTAGGTGTCGACGATGCAGCCGTCGTTCGACATGCAGTCGCTCTCGATGTCGAGCAGCCAGCAGACGTCCGATCCCGCGCAGCTCGCGTAGTCGATCAGACAGACGTCTTTCTTCGAGCTCCGCGAACTCCACGCACGGGCCACTCCCGGCCCGTTCGCGATCCTCAGGTACCTCACTCCCACCACCTCCCTTCCCACTCCCACTCGCCTCCAACCCGGCGTTACGACCCTGGCTCCTTCCCGGCTCCGATCTCGGGCCTCACGTCCCTCCTCGCGATGCCCGCCAGCCTCGCGCGCCCATCTCCCGGCAGCGAAGCGTAGATCCACATCGCCAGCTCGAAGATCCTGCGCCTCAGCCGGCAGCGAGGCGCGTCGTTGCCGACCGTGTCCTCGGGAGAGTACGTGAGGTCGTACAGGCACGGTCCGCCGCAGAGGTGGCGCGCCCAGCACTCGCGACACGCGGCCGCCTCGGCGGGGAGCCGCCCGAGGAGGCGCCTCACCGCGTCGCGATCGAGCCCGCCCCCCACGTCGCCCACGACGAACCGCGCGTCGCCGGCGAAGCGGTGGCAGAACGACAGTGTGCCGTCCGCTCCCGCGGCGACGTAGCGCGCTCCGGCGCCGCACGGGGCGGGCCGCCGCGCACCGGTCCGCAGCGCCAGAACCGGCTCGACGAGATTCCCCACCGACGGCGGCCGCCCGTCGCGCACCGCCTCGAGTTCCCGGCGCGCGAGCTCCTCGAACTCGTCACAGAGTCGCGAGGAGAACTCAGCCGACATCGGCGGCCCGCTCACCGGCGCGAGGTGCACCACGGAGAACCCGAGCCCCCTCAGGTGCTCCACGATCACGCTGAGCGGGCGCGATTCCTCCGTGACGGTCGCCCGCGCTCCGACCCGCATCCCCTCCGGCAGCCCCAGGAGGTTCGCGACGATCGTCGAGTACGAACCTCCGCCGCCGGGGAAGACGCGGTGCGCGTCGTGGTCGCACGCGGCGCCGTCGATGCTCACGAGGATGCCCACGCCGAGCGAGTGCAGGCGTTCCGACATCCGCGGTGTCAGGAGCGTCCCGTTCGTGGTCATGTGGAAGGTCACGGCGCGGCCGTCCGCACGCACGCGGTTCCTGGCGTGGCCGACGACGCTCTCGATGAGCGACGGGTTCAGAAGCGGCTCGCCGCCGAAGAAGACGATCGAGAGACGCGACTCGCCGAGCGATTCGTCGATGAGGAGATCGACGGCGCGGAGCGCCGTCTCCTCGGACATGAGCACCGGCGCCACGCCGCCGTTCGCGGCGGGAGCCGTGCCCGGGGGCGCGGCCGGTGTCGCCTGCGGGCTCGCCTCCGCGTTCCCGCCGAGATAGCAGTAGTCGCACCGGAGGTTGCACCCGTCGGTGAGGTTGAGCGCCAGCGCGGCGATCCCGGGCGGCAGCACGTCGCCGGGCACGTCGTCCCAGAGCGGGAGCCCGCCGGATTCGTCGCCCGCCGGGAGCGTGGGCGCGCCCGGATCGACCAGGCCCCAGACCTCGCGGATCGCCTCGCCGACCGGCTCCTGCCCCGAGTTCATCCGCAGCACGTCGAGTTCGGCCTGACCCGCGCCGCGCCTGAGCCATTCGATCACGTCGAACGCCAGCCGGTCCGCCTCGAAGAAGAGGCCCGAGTCGATATCGAGAACGTACGCCTGGCCCCGTACCTCGAACGCGTGCACCCGGCGGAGGAGACGGGCGGGCGCGTCCGCCCGGAGCGAGCCGGTGTTCTCCGCGCGCGGTCCCTCCGTCCCGCCGGCCCCCTCCATCGATCTCAGGACGATCGAGAGCCGCCGCGACATCCAGTGGTGGATGGCCGCCGTCCGCCGGCGACACCGCTCGAGGTGCGAGCGAAGCGAGGGCGCACCGAGCCTCTCGGCGTCCTCGATCGCGGAAGCGTAGTTCTCGTCTATAGTATCGATGATCGCGGGCAGCGCCCCGGCAGCGAGCCCGCCGGAGAGGAGTCGATCGACCGCGCGGCCGGCGGGCGGCTCGTCGAGCCCGGCCGAGCGCGCCAGGATCCAGCTCACGACCGACCACCGATTCGCCTCGAGATCGTCCGCCAGGTCCTCCAGATCGTCAGCGAGCTGGTACGCCGTGTGGAACCTCTCGATCACCCGTTCCATCAGCGGCAGGCGATCCTCACGCCCCGCGAGCATCGACACCGCGCACGCACACGCCTTCAGAGGAGAGATCTTGTGCCCGAGTCTGGTGAGGGTCGACGGCAACTCGTCCTCGGAAACGGCCGCCGCCCCCGCGCGGGTCCCCAGCACCTCGCGCTCCCACGAGAGGCTCGCGAAGTACTCGCCGAGGTAGCGATCGAGGAAGCTCCAGAACCTCCCGCCCGAGAAGAGCCGCCCGTACTGGCGCGCGAAGAGGACGAGGCACCGATCCGACAGGTGGCAGCCCCCCGGGCTCGGCCGTTCGTCGCCGTCGAGTTCTCTGTCCTGGAGAAGGAAGTGGGTGGCGCCGAAGGCGTTGCCGAGCGCCATCACGCGCGCGGCGTCGACGTCTCCGTCGAACGGCTCCGCCTCGATGAGATAGAACGGCATCATGAGAGACAGGTTGTCGGGCCGAAGCCCCCTGTCGCTTCCTGCGGTTCCCGGCGCCCCGCGCACGTCAGCGAGTGCGGCCGCGAACCCATCGGCGATACGTCTGAGCTCGACGCGATGGTCCGTCACGGCGGGTCTGCTCTCCAATGGTTCTCGGGGGTGGATCTCGGGGATGGACCTCGGGGACAGATCTCAGGGGCAGCGCGAACGACGGGGATCGAGCTCAGCGCGTGGCCTGCGCGACGCGCTGTCGCTGCGACTCGGGTGTGCGGGACGGTGCGAATGAAAGGGGATGCTGTTCCAGAACGAGGTTCGGCCGGCAGGGCAGTTGCGGGAGAGTCATCTGCTTTCCTGCCGGCCGTGTGGGCCAGCTCCGTCCTCGAAAGGTGAGAAGCAAAATGCTGACCAGAGTTGCTGCTCGGAACGGAGCCCGCGGAGAAGAACCGCGCTGGTGGTGCTGTTAGTGTGTGCTCCTTGCTGTGACGCTGACCGTTGCTCTGCCGCTCTGTCTATATCGATTACAGCTGCGGGTGCTTTCGCGAGCTGTCGTAATCTCAGCCGAGCACAGGTGATGCGATACCGATGAGCAGGATCACGACCATTACCTTCATTCTCACTCTCACCGTGCTCGGCATAACAACCCTCTATTTTCATCCCCCCGAATCTTCCGGGGAGCCGAGAGTCAGGAAGAAAGAGGCGAACCAAAGAGCGACCGGACTCGCCCCCCCTGCATTATTAACACCCTGGCCGCCTCTTCCTCCCATATTCGATTTTCAATCCAACCGATACCCTACTACCGCATAGACCATGCCAGAAACGGCTGAATGACCGCTCAGCCATGTTCTGACAGCCTCCATGTAACATGTGGCCCATCTGTAGTTTACGGCCGCGCTCGCCGAGCTCAAATGGTTGATGATTCAGCCTCATGGCACGTTTTCGACGGTCCGTACGGTGTCTCGGGGGGGTATCGCCTTAACCGCTTGAAGAATGGGAAGTTACGAGAGCGTCGAGATTTTGACGCGTCGTCGAGGTTTCGACGCGCTGGAAGTGCTGACAAAGCGGGCCTTCCGGCCGCGGATCCTCCCTGGAGGAGGCTGCGGAGAACGTGGACCGCGGGGAGGGATCCGGCGGGGGGGGGCGGGGACACGCGGGGGGCACATGGGGACACGCGGTGGGGCGCGGGGTCCGCCGTCAGAGGAAGCCGCTCCCGGACAATCGAAACCCCCGGCGCAGGCGCGCCCGGGGGAGATCGTGGAGCACACTCCTGTGGGGCCGATAGAGCCGGCCCGGGGCCCTCTATCCGAGCCCGTACTTCTTCATCTTCGCGTGGAGGCCTGTGCGCGACAGGCCGAGGACGTCGGCCGCCGCCTGCTTGTTCCACCCGGTCCTCGAGAGCGCCTCCAGGATCCGGCTCTTCTCGAGCGCCCCAACCTCGTCTTTGAGAGAGCGGCGGTGCGGCTCGTCGTCGCCGAGGCTGACCTCGTAGCGGCTGCGGAGCTCGGGGCTGATCTTGTCGATCCCGATCACCTCCCCGTCCGCAGCCAGGGCCACGCCCCGACGGACCTCGTTCTCGAGCTCGCGGACGTTATTCCCGCGCCAGTCGTACCGCTGGAAGATCTCCCGCACCTCGCGGCTGAACCCGGGGATGTGCTTGGTCTCGCGCTTCGAGTAGAACTCCCGGAAGTGCTCCATGAGGAGCGGGACGTCGTCGGGCCTGTCCCTCAGGGGCGGCACCAGGATGACGACGGCGCAGAGCCTGTAGAAGAGGTCGCGCCGGAAGCGTCCGGCCTTGACCTCCTCCGCGAGGTCCTTGTTGCTCGCCGAGACGACCCTGGCGTCGCTCGTCCTCGTCACGCTCTCGCCGACACGTCGGTACTCCCCGTTCTGCAGGAACCTGAGGAGCTTCACCTGGAGCTGCGAGCTCATCTCGCCGATCTCGTCGAGGAAGAGCGTGCCGGCGGCAGCGGCCTGAACGAGTCCCTCGCGGTCGCGGTCGGCGTCGGTGAACGCGCCCTTGACGTGCCCGAAGAGCTCGCTCTCCTGCAGGTTGGGTGGAATGGCGCCGGCGTTCAAGGCGACGAAACGGCCCGTCTTGCTGCGCCCACCCTCGTGGATCGCCCGAGCGATGAGCTCCTTGCCCACTCCCGACTCACCGCGGATGACGATCGGGACGTGGCTGTCCTTCAGACGCTCGACGCTGGCCAGGAGCCGCAGCATGCCGGGATCCCGAGTGATCAGCCCGCGCCCGTCGGACGACTCACTGAGCTGCTGCGCCAGCTCGCCGTCCGCCTCCCAGGCGTGCGATTCGCCGGCCCGCGTGTACGCCAGCCCGAGCATGCGGGCGGCCGCGGCGATGAACTCGATGTCGCTCTGCGTGAACGGCGTCGACCGGTCGCTCTTGGCGCGGTCGGTGTAGAGAAGGTACGTCCGCCCGCGATCGTTCCCGACCTCGCCCGGGATGAGCGCCACGGCGCCCACGCCCGGCGCGAAGTATGCGTCGGCCGAGCGCCCGTCGCTGACGATGAGCGGCCTCGTGTGTCCGCGGTTCCCGATGGTGGTCCGGACGAACCTGGTGACCTCGGCCACTCCCCGTCCCGTGTGATCGACCGAGGTCGCGACGACCGGGCCGTTTTCCTCCGTGACCGAGAAGAGCACGAGCCGGTCCGCGGGGATCGCGTTCGCGATCTCTATGGCGAACTCGTGCAGGTCCTCCGCCTTGGGCTCGGTCGTCTCGAGAAAGCGGTAGCCTTCCGCAATGGTCGAGTACCTCCCCCGACGGGAGACGCCGGCCTCTTCGAGCTCCGCGTCCAGTTCCCTCAGAATGGCGTCGACCTCGGCCAGGCCCTCGCGGTCGTGGCTCACTTCCATCTTGAGCCTGGCGCGATCGAGCCACGTCCTCGCGCGGTCGGGCTGGCCGGCGCGGTGGAGCGCCTTCCCTCTCTCGAGCTCGCACCGGGCGACCCAGTCGCCGGCGCCGATCCTCGTGAAGATCGATTCGGCGGCGGAGAAGCGCGCCTCGATACGGTCGATGGGAAGCTCGCCCGGCGCCGAGGAATCGCGCATGCCGACGGCGTCGGCGAACGCGGTCTTGGCCAGCTCGAAGGAGTCCCCCGCCCTCCGGAGGATGTCCTCCGTGCGGCCGATGAGGACCTCTGCGGCGGTGCGCTCGCCCTTGGCGTAGCAGATGCTCGCCAGGACGCGAAGGAACGCGCCTTCCTCGAGGCTGTCGCCGATCTCGCGGCAGAGCTTCACGCCGTCGGAGCAGTCGCGCTCGGCGTCCTCGAGCCGTCCGAGTGCGAAGAGCACTTCGGCGCGACGCCTCAGGACCTCCCCGACGACGTCGCTGTTCGACGCGAGCCGGTACGCGCACCCGAGCGCCTGATCGAGCGTTCCGCGCGCCTGCTGCTTCAGGCCCTGATCCATCTGGAGGTCGCCGAGGAACTCGAGTGCGAGGGCCTCCGTCCGGAGGTAGCCGTGGTCGCGGCTCACCCTGAGCGCGCTCTCGAGGAGATCCTGGGCGGGGCCCCACTCGCGGCGCACGCGATAGACGTTGCCGAGCGCGGTCTGCGCAGCGGCGATGCCTCTCGTCGCGCCGATCCTCGAGTAGATCTCCTTCGCCTCGTTCAGCTTCTCCTCGGCCTCGGCCCACCTGGAGAGCCTGTAGAGGGTGATGCCGGTGTTGGTCAGGCGGTCGGCGATCGCGAGCGACCGACCGAGCTTCCGATCGATCGTGAGCGCGCTGTCGAGATACTCGAGCGCGCCGTTCAGGTCACCGGTCCGCTTCGCCAGAATGCCGAGGTTGTTGTACGCCGCGGCGAGCCCGGCCTCGTTGCCGAGCCGTTTCTGCGAAACAAGATAGTCGGTGAAGTAGTCGCGCGCCGCCTGCGTGTTGCCGAGTTCGGCGTTGGCGATGCCGAGCGCCTTGCCGGCCTCGGCGAGGAGTGGGCTGTCGGGGCTTACCCTGAGTATGTCGTACGCCTTCTGCGCCGCGCGAAGGGCTTCGTCGTACCGGCCGCTCTCGATCTCGATTCGCGCGAGAACGACGTTCGCCTCCGCCCAGGCCGCGCTGTCTTCCTCGCTGAGCTCGAGATCGTCGAGCTTCGCGCAGCAGGCCCGCGCCTTGCCGTAGTTTCCGAGACCGAGATGACACTTGGCGATCTGAACATTGAGACCGGCCACCTCACCGTCGGCGAGCTCAGAGCCGAGCTCGGTTCCCGCGGCGCGGGTGTAGTAGCCGAGCGCGTCGGTGTAGCTGTCCGACTCGAGGTAGACGTCTCCGAGGCGGATGGCCGTGAGCGCCGCATCGCGCGCACTCCGCGACTCCATCGCCTTCTTGAACGCCTCGAGCATCTCGCGTTCGGGCTTATCGTCCGGCCTTCGGTCAGCCATATCCTGGCCTCGCGCAGCAGGGTACGAACGCTTGAGCCGTGTTGGCTGAAGCTAGAGTGCTGCGAGCATGAGCCTCAGGCGCCAGAAGATGTTCGAGAGCTGCATCCGAATCGTCTCGAACGCCTTCGGGTTCCCGCCCTGAACCTCTCCGTCGCCCTCTGGCTCCTCACCGTCGCCCTCACCCTCTCCTTCGGGGTCGGGATCTTCGGGATCGTAGGGATCGCAGGCGCCCCAGCGATCATCGTCTCCGCCGTCGCCGTCGTCCTTCAGGGCGATCGGGGGAGCCGTCCCCTGATCCGTGACGCTGACGTGAGCCTGCCTCGCCGAGCTGGCCGTTGCCGTGAGCAAGGCAAAGCTCAGCGCGAGGACCACAAGTAGGTCGAGGATCCGTCGTGTTCTCATGAACTGTCCTCCCTGTGGCGTGCCCTCTGTGGGGTAGTCGTCCACGTGATGATATGTGCCGCCGGGGATTCCGCGTCATAAGACTCTCGCCCGGCGGCGAGTGACGCTGGAACAAGGGGGGTGTCCGGTCGGAAGACCTCGTCTTCCAAGGTCATTGTACCACCATTGCCCGGGCCCGTCAACCAGAGAGACTGTCGGAGAGGGTGGGTTTCAGTCACGAATTCCTGCCTCCTCCCCTCTCTGCGACGAACCGAACCATGGCCGTCAGACACCGTTCGAAGATCCGTTCCCCGGTCTCCGCCGACGCAGCCGAGGGGTGCCCCTCGGCGCCGTTCCATCCGGCCGGCGGCGGGCCGGTCGCCACGCCCTCCGGGAAGGCGCGGTAGCGCTCCTCCTCTTCCCCATTCGCGGCGTCCCGGATCAGGTCGGTTCGGACCATCTCCGGGAAGAGGTGTAGGGCGAGCGACGTCTCCACTTCGCCCGCGTGCTCGACGCCGCTCTGGTCTGTCAGGAGGTCGCCTATCTCTTCCCAATATGGGAACAGGACAAAGACATCGCAAACCCGCTCGGTCAGGAGCGGGAGCGCGGCCTGCTTGATCGCCTCGTGATGGGCGAAGCCGTAGCCGTCCGTCGCGCAGCCGTGGGCCGTCACGACGAAGAAGCGGCGGAAGCCCTGCCGGGTCCAGTCCGTGATGAGATTGCGCAGGCTCTCGCGCATGCCGTCGAACGAAAGGCCGGCGGTTCCCGGCACGTAGCGGTCGCACGGGAGGTTCACGCCGTAGGAGAGGGTCGGCGCGATCGGGACGCCGGTGGCGCCGGCGATCCTGTCCGCGAAGGCTTCGGCGATGAGGGTGTCGGTGGAGAGAGGGAGGTGGAGTCCGTGCTGCTCGCACGTACCGATCGGGACGACGAGCCCGTCCGATTCCCCGAGACAGGCCTCGACGTCGTTCCAGGTCATATCGGCGAGCCGCCGGATCCTCTCAGCCACCACGGTCTCTCCCCCCAGGGGCTGCCCCACGAGGCCACCGCGCCCGTTCGGCGCGTCGGCCCGGAGGTCCGCGCTCAATCTGGACTCCGCTTACTTAGAGCAAAAAGTCGTCCAGATCGTTGTCTGCTCTCTTGGGACGCTCGATGATGGGTCGTCCTTCATTTTCGCCGGACGGGCCCGCGGGCGGAGGCTTCTCTGCGGGGCGACTCGGGCGCACGGGCGTGCGCGCGGGCGGGCGGACGGACGGGCCTGCCGACGGTGGGGCGAGTTCCGCCCACCGCGCGGTGAGGTCGAGAAGCTCACGGACGTGCGGGTCGCCGGTCTCCCAGTTCGCCTCGTAGTAGACCCAGCGGCCGTCGCGCTCCTCGACGGCGAGGCCCGCCTCGCGGAGCTTCTTGAGGTGGTACGAGACCTGCGGCTGCGAGAGTCCCAGCTCCAGCACGATCTGCGAGACGTTCCGCCGACCACGAAGGAGGACGAGGAACACCTGAAGCCGCGTGGCGTCGCCGAGCTCGCGGAACACCTCGAGCGGTGCCGTCATGATGGTTGTCCGTGTCGATGAAGAGTCGCTCATCTCGCCATCAGTGCTAGCACCGCGGGGGGCGGCCGTCAAGGGCGGAGGCAGCGCAGATGCCTCCCGCCGGCGTGGGGCGCCTGCGAAGTTCCCTTCCGCCACGCGCCCGAACGGTCTACAATAGAGGAGTCCTTAGAGAACCCGAGAGCGATTCCTACTGCGAACGGAGGTGGTCCGCATGAGACCGGTTCCCTTCCTCGCGTTCATTACCGCTCGTCGTGCTGAGGTGAACCGCGCCCCGGGACTCGGGCGAGGAAGGAAAACGTGAGCGAGAAGAAGGGAGCGGACCGCCGCGATCGGAAGAGTGGCAGTCCTCCTCGCCGCGGACGCATCGACCTCAGAGGACTCACGCTGACTGAGATCGAGCAGTTCGTCTCGTCGCTCGGCGAGCCGCGCTATCGCGCCGACCAGATCGCCGCGTGGGTCTTCACGCGCGGCGTCCGCGGATTCGAGGAGATGACCGACCTCCCGCGCGCCCTCCGCGAGCGCCTCGCCCGGGACGCGAAGATCGCGAGGACCGAGGTGATCGAGCGCGAGCTGTCGGCGATCGACGGTACGGAGAAGTTCCTCCTCGAGTACAACGACACGGCGCGGATCGAGGCCGTCGTCCTTCGCGACGGCGACCGGACGACCGGCTGCATCTCGACCCAGGTCGGGTGCCGCTGGGGCTGCAGCTTCTGCGCCACCGGAACGATGGGCTTGAAGAGGAACCTCACTGCCGCGGAGATCGTCGAACAGATCCTGGCGCTCAGGCGGAACATCGCCCCGGAGCGGCTCGGCAACATCGTCTTCATGGGGATGGGCGAGCCTCTCGACAACTACGACGACACGATGAAGGCGATCGTCATCGCGAACGCCCCGTGGGGCCTCGAGATCGGGGCCCGGCGGATCACGATCTCGACGGCGGGCGTCGTGCCGGGCATCCTGCGACTGGCCGAGGAGGATCTCCAGCTCAACCTCGCGATCTCGCTCAACGCCCCCGTCCAGAGGCTCCGCGCGGAGATCATGCCGATCGCCGGGAAGTACCCGCTGAACGAACTCATCGACGCGCTCGCCAAATACACGAAGCGCCGGGGCCGCAGGATCACGATCGAGTACGTCCTGCTCCAGGACATCAACGATTCCCCCGAAATGGCCAGCATGCTGGCTGACCTCGCTGACAAACTACCTTGCAGCATCAACGTCATATGTTATAATGAGACGAAGAAGGCAGCGTACGCACCCCCCACGGACAAGACAGTCGAGCGGTTCCTCGCGCTCCTGAGGGCGCGTTGTCCGACGGTTGTCAGAAGGATCAGCCGCGGCAGCGACATCGCCGCCGGTTGCGGGCAGCTCTGCGCGGACGATGGGCAGTCCCGATGATCGGCAGCGGCGCGACGGCGCGAGGAAGCTCTTCTGCAAGCTTGGACGTGAAACACATGAACAGAGTGAAGTACCTATTTGTTGCGACCTTCGTTCTATCACTCCCTTTGGCGTGCGCGCGTGCAGTTCAGCCACCTCCTCCCCCTGTGCCCCCGGAGACAGAGCTCGAGATTCTGACCGGGAAGCTCGAGACTGCGCTCCCCGAGGGTTGGCACGTCATCGAGACGGGGATCGCCAGCGTGCCGATCGGCTGGACGGGCGACGAGGCCGGGCTCTACGCCATGGTGGAGGACACGCAGACGCGCTTCCTCCACCCGAACGGCTTCCACTACTACTCGTTCTACCGGGTCTGGCTGATGCCGCCGGACTGGGAGGGCGAGATGAGGCAGACGCCCTACATCTCCGACAGCTCCCCCGCGTACCTCCTCGGCGTCGGCGAGGACCACGTCGCGTTCTACCATTCGGCCGGCGGGAACGTGTGGGAAGAGGGACCCGCCGCGCTGTGCACGACGCTCGGCCTCGACAGGATCTGTTACACCGACGTCTCACGCCGCATCGTCGATCTCCACATCGAAGAGGAACTGACGAAGAAGCTGCAGGAGCTCGAGCCCGCCGCCCGCGCGTTGAGCCCTCGACGGATCGTGGGCCTGAAGGGCGAGGGACAGAACCTCTACCTCGAGTACGTTTTCGCCTCCGAGGACGGGCGCTCCGAGGACGAACTTCTCGCGGGCCTGACGCGGGAGCTGGCGAGGAACGTGTTCAGCTCGCTGCCGGAGATCGAATCGCTCTATCTTCGCCGTTGCACGGCCGATACGTACACTGATACGATCGTCCATCGCGACTAGGCGAAACCTGCCCCCCTCTCACGATGTCGTATACACGTGCGTCGGGCCAGGCCGCATCGGACCGTCCGCGGAGGACCGTCATGCCCGCACGGAGAATCACGCTTCTCGCTCTCGTACTCATCGCCGTCGTCACGACGACGGCAGTGGCCGACGACTTCCCCGAAGCCTTCCTCGAGGTGAACGCCTCGGATTTCACCAACTGGTGTTTCGACGGAGGGAGCTGCCTCGGTCCGGCCGGCAGAATCTACTACAACCGCGTGGACGGTATCGACTTCTACCTCGGCCTCCGGTATCGCTCGGAGACCCGCCTCCACCCGCGCGTCGTCGCGCTCTGGGGCTGGCCCTCGGCCCGGAGCGCCAGTTTCTACCAGCTTGAGTTCGAACAGCCGCTCCTCAGCCAGAAGAGCCTCTCGTTCGGCGTCGACTTCTACAAGAAGACGGCCATGTCCCGTCAGGACGAGGAAGCCATCGGCGACCTCGACAACAACCTCCGGGCGGTCACCGCGAGGCGCGACCTCAGGGACTACTTCATGCGCGAGGGCGGGACGTTCTTCATCCAGCACATCGTGAATCCCGAGCTCCTCTTCCGCCTCGAGTACCGGACGGACGACCTCACGTCTCTGACGACCGCGCAGAGCGTCTGGAGCCTCTTCCGAAACAACGAGAGGTGGCGCGAGAACCCGGCGCTCATGGTCGGAAACGAGATCAACGCGTGGGGGTACGAAGGGAAGATGAACAGCTGGTACCTCAACTTCGCGTATGACTCGAGGGACGCGATCTCGCACAGCGGTTGGCGCCTCCGCGGGTTCTTCGAGCGCTCGGGCAAGAGCACCGGTGGCGACTACGACTTCGTGAAGTACACGCTCGACGTCATGCCTTACTGGCGCATCACCGACACGCAGACGCTCACGCTCATCTCCCAGTGGGGAATCGCGAGCGGCACCGATTTCCCGTCGCACAAGCTCTTCTACCTCGGCGGCATCGAGAACCTCGCGGGATACGAGCGCAAGGAGTACTCCGGCAAGAACGTCTTCTTCACGCGCCTCGAGTACGGCGTCAGGATCTGGCACGAGTTCGAGGTGATCTACTACGCCGACGTCGGAGAGACCTGGTCGAGCAAGGGCTACCAGTTTGACGAGCTCAAGTACGACCTCGGCATCGGGTTCCACTGGGACGCGCCCGGACTCGGCGAGTTCCGCGTCGACGTCGCGCGCGCGTTCGAGGACAACAGGGACCTGATGGTGGACTTCCGCCTCTACGTCAACTAGCCCCGCCCCCTGGCGCGGCTCCCAGCCTCAGCACGACCCCCAACCTCGACGCGGCTCCCGACCTCCGGGAGTCGCGTGACCATCACGCGACATCGTGGTACAATCCCACCCACGCGAGCTGCCAGCGCGGCGGCAACACGATCGGTGCGCGGACGATACTAATCACGGCACAGCGCGGCGGGAAGAAGGAGGAGGCACATGCGGACGATTGCAGCAGTGCTCATCGTGGCGGCGGTCTTCGCCGGAGGAGCCCAGGCGGACATCCTCCCGAACACCTGGTTGCGGGGAGCGAGTTCGGTCGCCGTCAACGACGACGCGACGGCGGTCTTCCTGAACCCGGGCGGGCTCGCGCTCTACCCCGAACAGAGCCTCTACGTGTCGTACTCGACCGCCGGCTCGAAGTCGGCGGGAGGCTCGGCCGCGGTCAAGCTCGGCAGCTTCGGGTTCGGTTACGACCGGCAGTACCTCTGGGAACCGTACGACGATCCTGACATCTCCGGGCTCCGCATGGGCGGAAACGCCATGGACACCTACACCCTCGGCTTCGCCTTCGGGCAGTCGCGTTCGTGGGGTCTCGGCTTCGACTACCGCTGGTTCAGGCCGCAGTTCGGCACCCGCAAGAAGTCGGGCACGTGGGACGTGGGACTCATGATCCGTCCGTCGAGCGTCCTGTCGCTCGGCGCCACGCTCAGGAACCTCTCGGAGCCTACCTACCTGAGCGACCCGATCTTGCCCGCCGATTGCTCGTGCCAGTCGACGACCATGTCCTACGTGTTCGGCCTCGCCGTCCGTCCGTTCGGGAACCGCCTCACGCTCATGGCGGACGCCAGCGTTCCGCGGGGCTGGGACTGGGACGAGGCGTCGTACGTCGGCGGGCTCGAGACCGAGATCATGAACGGACTGATCCTCCGGGGCTCGATGAAGTCGTACCGGTATGAGGGAGCGCGCGAGGAAGAGACGAGCCTCGGGCTCTGGCTCGGAGGAACGCACGTCGGGGCCGGCGCCTCGGCCAGGAGCTTCACGCCGTCGATCGATCGCGTCATGACCTACGACGTGCTCTTCACGGGACAGCGTATGAGGAGCGTCATCAAGCCGTCGCACCAGGTGGCCGAAATCAAGATCACCGGCCCGCTCTCCGACACGTCGCCGGGCTGGAGCCTCTTCGGCGGGCCCGAGGCGAGCGCGCAGCGGATCGTCAGGGACATCCGGCGAGCGGCGGATCAGAGCTCGATCGACTGCATCCTGTTCCGCATCAAGGGGCTCGGCCGCGGGTTCTTCGGTGGCCCGTCGGCGCTCTCGCAGGACATCCGCGACGAGATCGTGCGGGCGCGCGACGTCAAGGGGAAGAAGATCGTCGTGTACCTCGAGCACGGCGCGAGCTCGCAGGAGTACTACCTGGCCACCGCCGCCGACCTCGTCGTCATGAACCCGGCGAGCGGAATCGACGGCCTCGGGGCCCACAGGACGATCATGCGGTTCACGGGCACCACCGAGAAGCTCGGCATCGAGTGGGACTACATGACGGCCGGGAAGTACAAGAGCACCTTCCATTCGCTCGGCCCCGATTCCCTGACCGCCGAGCAGCGCGTGGAGGTGCAGGAACTGGTCGACTCCAGCTACGAGGCCATCGTCGAGTCGATCGTCGAGGGACGCGGGATCATTCGGAGCAAGGCCGAGGAGCTCTGCAACGGACGGCTCTTCACGCCGCCGGCGGCGCTCGAGGCCGGCCTGGTCGATCGCCTCGGCTTCTACGAGGAAGCGAAGGTCGCCGCGAGGGAGTTCACCGGGGAGAAGGTACCGGACGATCCCGACAACATCGGCGTCGTCAGCG
Organism: bacterium; assembly: GCA_025774245.1. Lineage (GTDB taxonomy): Bacteria > Joyebacterota > Joyebacteria > Joyebacterales > Joyebacteraceae > JALGVN01. Next base: position 13,632 of record JALGWI010000008.1, on the reverse strand, counting down.
TGCGGAAGTGGCAGGACAAGGTGTACGACTGGACCTACGGGCCGACGATCGCGGTCGTGGGAGCCTACGGGACGATCCACGAAGGCAAGGGCGGCACCGACCCCGTCTCCGGCGCGCGCTCGATCGGCGCGGAGACACTCGTGGCGGCGCTCAAGAAGGTGCGGAAGGACTCGCGCGTCAAGGCGGTGATCCTCCGAGTCGACAGCGGAGGAGGGAGCGGCCTCGCCTCCGACATCATCTGGAACGAGACGGTCAAGCTCGCGAAGGAGAAGCCCCTGATCGTGTCGATGGCCGACGTCGCCGCATCGGGCGGCTACTACATCGCAGTCGCCGCTGAGAAGATCTTCGTTCAGCCGCTCACGATCACGGGGAGCATCGGCGTCATGGGGATGAAGCCGGTCCTGGCCGAGCTCTACGACAAGATCGACGCGACGCACGAGACGATCAAGCGCGGGGAGCACTCCGACCAGTGGTCCCTCACGCGGCATCTCACGGAGAAGGAACTCGAGATGGCGCAGGAGGCCATGGAGTGGTTCTACGACGACTTCATCGAGAAGGCATCGGACAGCCGAGGGATGAGCGCCGACCGGCTGCGCGAGCTCGCGGAGGGCAGGGTCTACGTGGGTGCCCGGGCACTCGAGCTCGGACTCGTCGACGAGTCCGGCGGCCTCTCGGCGACGATCGACTACGCGTGCGAGAAGATCGGCGTGAAGAGGGAGAGGGCGAACATCGCCTACTGCACCGAGAAGCGGTCGTTCTTCGACAGGCGCCTCGAGGAGGTGACGGCGGGCCTGGGGCTCCACCGGTTCCTCAGCCTCGGGAATACGGGGATCGATAACCTGTTCCAGCTCGAAGCGACGACTGACGTGCTGCCGGAGTAACGGCGCGACCGGCGCGTGATGGTCAAAGGGCCGCGGCATCGTGCCGCGGCCCTTCTCGTTTCGCTGACATGAAGCGGTGCGCCGACGATCGCTACTCGTCCTTCGACTCGGAGTGGTCGTCGTGGTCGTCCCTGGCGCCATGATCGTCGTGGTCGTCCTTGGCGCCGTGATCGCAGGCCGCACCGTGCTCGTCCGCGGTCTTCTTGTCCTTCTCAGCTCCGCCCTTGAGGATCAACTCCTCGTAGACGACGATCGCCGCCCGGACCGCCTCGGTGGCACTCCGCGACGAGACCGTCGCGCCGCTCACCGCGGTGATGTCCGTCGTGAGCGTGATGTCGTCTTCGGACGTCTTTCCGTCGAACTGCTCGAGGAAGGTCCTGCCCTCGATGTCCTTGCCGCGCTTCTCGCTGTGCTCGATGACCTCCACGCGGGTCACCGCGGCGTCGAAGCCGAGCACCACGAGATACGTCACGGGCGCCCACTTCCCCCTCGCGGAGACGACGGTTGCCGCGCCGACCTTCTCCCCGCTCTTCACGAAGTAGTAGTCGAAGGTCGCCTTCCGCTCAACCTCCTCGTCCTCGTCGGGCTCAGCGACGAGCGCGAACCCGAGCTGCTCCTCCAGGGCGGCGAGCTTCGGATCGACCAGCTCGAGCGCCTTGTGGATGATCTCGGCCCCGTCACCGAAGTACTCCTCGACGGCCGTCTCGCCCTTCGTCTTCTCGGTCGCGGCCTCTTCGGCCCACGAGAGCCCGGCGATCGCGATGAGTATCGCGAGCGACAGGAATCCGATGGAACTCAGTCTCAGCTTCAAGAAACCCTCCTCCCGATTCTCTCCTACTGGTTTTCGGGCGGCGCCCTGAGCTCGTTCCCCATCCCGCTCGTGTGGAGCACTTCGCCCGATGTCGTGACCATGATGACCTCGAGGTCCGGCATCTCCTCGGCCGCCCGGAGACCTTCCTCAGGCCCCATGACGAAGAGCGCGGTCGCCCAGGCGTCCGCCGTCATCGGCTCGGAGGATAGGACGGTGATTCCCGACAGACCTTCGGCCGGATATCCCGTCCTGGGATCGAAGATGTGATGGTATCGCCTGCCCTCGTGGATGAAGAACCTCTCATAGTCGCCCGAGCCCATGACGGCCATGTCCTCGACCTCGATGTACCCGAGAAGCTCCTCCCCGCGGGGACTTCTGACGCCGACCTTCCAGGGCTCTCCGCCCCGGGAACCGAGCGCGTAGATATCGCCCCCGGCGTCGATGAGGGCCTCCGTCAGACCCAGGCCGCGCAGAACCTCGGCGCCCTCCTCGACGGCGTAACCCTTGGCTATGCCGCCCAGGTCGATCCCAACGCCCTCCTTCGTCTTCCTGAGCACGCCGTCCAGGAGAACCACGTGCTCGTGGCCGATCCTCTCCATGCACGACTCGATCTTCTGATGCTCAGGAAGGGCGGGGGTCTCATCGTAGAAACCCCAGAGCTCGATCAGAGGAGAGATCGTCGCGTCGAACGCTCCGTCCGTGAGGCCAGTCATCTTCATCGCCTCATCGACGACCGCCAGGATCTCCTCGTCGGTGACCGGAGTGCCATCGTGATTGAACGCGTGGAGGGGGCTCTCGGGGTTCGTGACGTTGAACTTCCTGTCGATCTCCTCCATCCGGTCGAGAGCCGCTTCGATCGCCGGGATCGCGCTCTCCGCCGGCCCCCGGACGTGGATGGTGACGTACGTCCCCATCATGAAACGCGTCTTGTCGGAGACGTCATCCGAGGAGGAGCCGCTGCGGTCCGACGAGCACGAGGGGAGCCCGACGCCGGCGGCGCCGGCGAGCGCGGCGCAGACGAGCGCAGCTCCGATGGTCCTTCTCTCCATGGGCGTATCCCCAAGCGGGCGTTGTCGTGGCGAAGCGGCCGGGCGGGCCCTTTCAGGCCCTCAGGAGGTCCCTCCTCCTCCATCGGCCGCAAGCCGGTCTCCGTTTCTCCCGGTCGCAGTCTCGCTTCCGCCCTGAGCGGAGCCGTCGATTCCCGCATCTTCTGCCTCGACGTACAGAGCCGCGATGAGTTCCGTGAGCAGCGGAACGAAGTCGCGGATACCCCGCAACTTCTTCAGGTTCTCGATATGGAACGTGTCCGTCACCGTCCCCCAGAACGCTGGAATCGCGAGCCACGCCTCGGAGACGATGGCGGCAGACCTTTCGACGGGAATGCCAAATGCGCGCAAGGGTGACAGGAGTTTCGTGAGTCCCCGCGTCATCTCCTGCGGCGACGTCGTTCGAACCCAGAGCGAGCTTGCCATCATGAGCAGGAGAATCCGCGCGGCGAAGAAACATCCGGCGCGGATCCCCTCGGTTGTGATCCGGAGCGGGCCCGCGCTCGCGAGGACGTGCGTACCCGAGTTGAAGAATGCGGGCAACAGGAATGCGACCGCGAGGAGGAAGGCGTATCTCCCCACTCGTTTCGCGAAGAAGACCGGCGAGGCGCCCGAGACCGCGCCCGCGACGAGAAGGAGAACGAAGATCGCAAGATAGAGCCAGGGGTCGGTGAACACGAGAATGACGATTGCCAGGACGACGACGCTCGCGATCTTGACAACAGAGGGAACACGGTGAACGAGGGAGTCGCCGGGCACGTAGTCGCGCGGCACCATCGGTGCCGGCTTCGACCCGACCGCCATCCGCCGCTCCGTGTGCTCGTGCGGCGCGGCGATCCTCCGGCAGACTCCGCCCGCAACGAGTCCGGTCACCCACCCCATGACGACGGCCCCGATCATGAGCCACGGGAAGAAGATGAAGATGCCGGGATGCCGAACGAGAAGCGCGTAGGCGAGAAGGAGCTGCACCGTGTTGTGCGCGAGCGCGCCGACGACGCTCACCCCGATGATGCTGAGCCCGAGGCGACGGTGCCTCGTCGCGAGCCAGTAGACGAGACCCATGACGAACGTGCTCACGATCCCCGCCGAGAAGCTCAGGATGAAGCCCGGCGACATGAACGTCCCGATGATGAACGAGGAGAGGATCGTTCGGAGCACGGTGAGCTCGAGCGCGGAGCGGAACCCGAACATCACGAGTGCGACCAGGGTCAGGGTGTTGGCGAGCCCCAGGCGCAGCCCCGGAATCGGATGCGGGAGGAGCGACTCCGCGATCTGGAGCACGCACGCGACCGCCACCAGGAGGGCCATCCTGTGCGTGCCGTGGTGATCGGTGGTGTCCGGCTCTGCCATGAGGCATCCCGTGCGGGCGGCGACGCCCGCGTCAGTGGACGATGGCGTCGAGGAACGGCGGCTCCGACGACTCGATCGTGATGAGGACCTTGTTCGGAACGCAGGCGATCACCTGTCGGCCCCGCCGGATCCAGCCGGCATGGACGCAGACCTGCTGGGGGCAGTCCGACTCGACGACCCGGATCCTCCCCTCCCTCACCTCGACCCTCATGCCGACGTCGGTGAGCTCGAGGTCGCGATCGACATCGAGCGCGACCTCCTCGATGAGCACGTTGCCGTGGTAGATCTTCGCCACGGCTGATCCGGCCGGTGTCCGGCTCTCGGCGCGGCCCACCCAGACGATCGAGGCGGTCGCAAGAACGAGGACCACCGCGATGAGGATCACGTCGGTGGCCGTCGGCTTGAGGAAAGTGGGATCGACTGCAGGATTCGGCTTCATGTGGGTTGGCCTGCGGCGGCTGCGCGTCGGCTCTGGTGGGCCCTCGGTGCCCGCGTGCTCGGCCCCGCTGCGGCCTGGGCGCCGCCGCTCCCGCGGTGCGGCTACGCCCTTCCCGCGCTCCCGAACCCGCGCTCGAGCACGAAGTCCGCGAGCCCGAGGAGGCTCTCCTTGTAGGTGGAGTTGGTGAGCACGCTCAGGCTCTCGCGCGCCGAGTTCGCGTAGGATATCGCGGCCTTCTCTGTCATCGAGGCCGCCCCGGTGCTCACGAGCTTCTCCCTGATGATCGAGAGTGCGTCGGCGCCGGTGTGCGACGACAGAAGATCGGCCGTCGCCTTCCGCTCCTCGTCCGAGAGGATCTCCCACAAGTTCAGCATCGGGAGGGTCGCCTCGCCGGCCGCGATGTCCTGACCGGGCTCCTTTCCCATCCGCTTCTCGTCCCCGATGAGGTCGAGGTAGTCGTCGACGATCTGAAACGAGATGCCGAGGCTCAATCCGTAGTCGCGGAGCGCTCGCCTCAGGGACTCCTTGCGGCTCGAGAGCGAGGCGCCGACCTCGGCCGAGGCGGCGAAGAGGGCCGCGGTCTTTTTCTCGACGATCTCGACGTAGCGCTCCCTGGAGAGGTTCAGGTTCGTCCGCTCGCAGATCTGGAGGAGCTGACCCTCGCACATGGCGACGGTGGCGGAACTCATGACCTGGACGATGCCGGGATCGTCGCTCATGGAGATGAGGTGGAACGCGATTGAGTAGAGGTAGTCGCCGAGCGCGATCGAGACGTCGTCGCCCCACCTCGTGTTGATCGTGGGGTTGTGGTGCCGCAGGCGCGCATCGTCTACGACGTCGTCGTGAAGGAGCGACGCCATGTGGATGAGCTCCGCGGCGGCGGCCAGGCCTACGAGATGCTGCCTGGCACCCGATGCAGCGTCGCCGCCGGACGCCCCGGCCGAGAGGAGCACGAGCGCAGGTCGCATACGCTTGCCTCCCGCCTCGAGGACGTACCGACCGACCTCCGCCATCGATCCATCGCCCGTGCCCGTCAGGCTCTTGCGAAGCACACCCTCGACGGCGTCGAGATCGTCCCGGACGGGTCTGTATATGTCAGCAAGCTGCATGTGTGCGTTCCCTGACGACTCAGAAGTAGTTCATCGCCTTGATCTTCTTGAGCTGAATCTCGTCGCGCTCCTCACGGTGAACGAGGCTCTCGAAGAGATCCTTCACCTCGGGGTCGACGTCCTGCTCGATCACCTGACGGTAGAGCGATATCAGGCACTCGTCCAGTTCGATGGCGATATCGAGCACCTCGGCCGCGGTCGCGTCCCGCGGCAGCGGCCTGCTCGAGAAGTGGTCGCACTCCGCAGCGACCGGCTCGTAGCGGATCGGAAGGACGGAGATCCTCTTGTACTCGCCGGCCGGGAACCTCTCGAGCGCCTCGGTGAGCCGGCGGCGGTGCCGCGCCATGTAGTCGGTGAGGAGCCTGACCCCCTCCCGCGTCGTCTGCTCCGCGAGGCCGAGGTAGTAGTCCATCAGGATGCACTCGAAGTCGGCGGCACGTCTCAGCACGCAGGCAACGGTCGTGACGGCCATGAGACGACCTCCCTAGAACTCGTCGTAGTAGATGTCCTCGGGCTTGAACCCTTTGCCCTCGAGGACCTTCATCACGGCCTCGACCATCGGCGGCGGGCCGCACAGAAACGCCTGTCGCTTCCTGTCGCTGACGTCGAGGTGCTTGTCGACCGACAGGTGGATAAACCCGGTCTCCCCTTCCCACTTCTCCTCGCCCTCGAGGGGATCGGAGAGCGCGTAGACGACGTGGAAGTTCGGGTTCTTCTTCTCGAGCTCCCGGAACTCGTCCAGGTAGAAGATGTCCTGCGTCGTGCGGCAGCCGAAGAAGAGCCAGCACTTCCGTTCCGGCCAGCGCGCGGTCACGGTGTGCACGAGGTTCTTCAAGGGCGCCATGCCCGATCCGCCGCCGATGCAGACGATGTCGACGTCCGGTTCCTCGTTCATCCGGAAGTCGCCGTACGGTCCTGTGAAGATGACCTGGTCGCCTTCCTCGAGGCCGTGGATGTAGGTCGACGCGATGCCGCCGGGAACGAGTCGCACAACGAGCTCGACCTCGTCCTTCACGGACGCGGGAGAGCTGATCGAGTACGCGCGGTAGACCGGTCCCTCGGGCGCCGGAGCCTGCAGCTGCACGTACTGCCCGGGCCTCGCCTCTATCTCGGTCGGCTCGTCGAGCCTCATGTGGGTCTCGACGAGGTCGTGCGTCAGCCGGTGGTTGGCCGAAACGGTCGCGGCGAACATCTTGACGTTGAGGATCTCCTCCGGGACCTTGATTCGGATGTCCTCGCGGATCTTCACCTGACAGGCGAGGCGCACGCCCTGCCTGACCTCCACCCTCGTCAGGAACGGCGTCTCGGTCGGGAGCACCGGCCCGCCGCCCGAGAGGACAGTGACGGTGCAGTGTCCGCACGACCCGCGGCCGCCGCACGCCGAGGGGATGAAGACCTTCGACTCGTTCAGCGCCGAGAGGAGAGTCTGCCCCCCGTCGACCTCGAACTCGCGATCGCCGTTGTTGACGTCGAGCTTGCAGACACCGTAGTTGATGAGGACGCGCTCCGCCAGCGACAGGGCGATCGTGAGCCCGACGAGGAGACCTCCGAAGACGAGTATCGGCAGGAGCAGAGCCATCTACTGGATCCTCACCATTCCCGCGAACCCCATGAACGCCATCGCCATGACGCCGGTGATCACCATCGCGATCGCGACGCCGCGGAAGGGCACCGGCACGTCGGAGTAGCGCATCCTCTGCCGGAGGCCCGCGATGAGCACGATCGCGAGCGTCCAGCCGACACCGCCCCCGAACCCGAAGGCGACCGACTGCCAGAACGTGTAGTTCCTGATGATCATGAAGAGCGAGGCGCCGAGGATGGCGCAGTTGACCGTGATGAGCGGAAGGAAGATGCCGAGCGCGTGGTAGAGCCCGAGGCTGAACCGCTCGACGAACATCTCCACGAACTGCACGAACGCGGCGATGACCGCGATGAAGACGATGAACGTGAGATACGTGAGACCGAGGGGCGTGAGCACGTGATGGTAGATGCCGTAGTTGATGGCCGTCGTGGCCGTCGTCACGAAGATGACGGCCGCGCCGAGCCCGGCCGCGGTCTCGATCTTCTTCGAGACCGCGAGAAACGAGCACATCCCGAGGAAGTTCGCGAGCAGGATGTTGTTCGTGAAGATCGCGGCAATCAGGATGACGAACGGCGACAGCTCAGTCATGGCGTGCTCCCCTCATTCTCCTCCTTGTTCGCCCCGCTCAGCCAGTTGAAGAGCGCGATCAGGAAACCGAGCGCCACGAAGGCGCCGGGCGCCAGGACCGCCAGCTGATTGGGCACGTACCAGTCGAGCGAGAGGATCTGGAATCCTGCGACCCCGCCTGTCCCCGCGAGCTCGCGGAAGAACCCGATGATCGCGAGGACGACGGCGTAGCCGATTCCGTTCGCCAGGCCGTCGACCATGGAGACGACCGGACGGTTCTGGAGCGCGAAGGCCTCGGCTCGCCCCATGACGATGCAGTTCGTGATGATGAGGCCGACGTACGGGCCGAGCTGCTTCGACATCTCCCAGTAGTACGCCTTCAGGATCTGATCGAAGACGATCACGAACGTGGCGATGATCGCGACCTCGGCGATCATGCGGATCCGCCGGGGCGTGACGTTTCGGAGGAGCGAGACGAAGAGGTTCGAGCCGACGCAGACGAAGATGAGGGCCACGCCCATCACGAGCGAGTTCTCGAGCCTGTTCGTGACCGCAAGCGCGGAGCAGATCCCGAGGATCTGGATCGAGATCGGGTTCGAGGCCCAGACGCCGTCCTTGAGCGTCTGGATGCCCTTCCCGTCGCAGACGCCGCCGCGGGAGACGCAGGTGACGCACGCGACCGGGCTCTTATCCGCCATGGGAACCTCTCCTCGCCGGGCGGCCGTTCGCGCCGACGATCTCCTCGATCGTCTCGTTGAGCATCGCCTGCACCTTGTCGCTCGTCATCGTCGCGCCGGCGATGGCGTCGACCTCGTTCGGCGCGTCCGCCCCGTCGGCGACCACGCGGATGCCCGCGCCCGCCGCCGTCGCTATCTTCTTGCCGCGGAACTGGTCCTGGAACGCGTCGGACGAGATCTCCCCGCCGAGCCCGGGCGTCTCCTCCTGCCGGTAGAACGAGACCGCGTAGATCGTCTCGCGATCTCCGCGGAGGCAGAGGAACCCCTCGACCGGTCCCCAGAGACCCGGCCCCTCGAAGCGCGTCGCGAGGAGCTCGCCCGCAGACGGATGATCGAACACGAAGAACTCACGGCCGTTCCGCTCCTCGTCCCGGACGTTCGACTCGTAGACCTCGAGGAGCTCTGCCGCGCTCGCGCCCGCGGCGAACGGAACGCCGAGAACGCCGAGGACGTTCCGGACCTCCTCCGCCTGCGCGTTCGCCGCCTTCCTCTCCGCCGTGAAGCGGTCGACGCCCGTCAGAGCCAGCGCGCAGACGAGACCGAGGACGGCCGCGTAGAGGATCGCGTATCCGCTATGCTTTTTGTTCACGCAGCCTCCTCAGGCTCGCCGCGATGAACGCCTCGTCCAGGACCGGCGCGAAGATGTTCCCCAGAAGGATGGAGAACATCACGCCCTCGACGTAGCCGGTGAGATTCCGGATGAGGGCGGCCGACACGCCGATGATGATCCCGTAGGCCCACTTCCCGGCGTTCGTCATCGGGCTCGTCACGGGATCGGTCGCCATGAAGAAGGCGCCGAAGAGGAGCCCGCCGGCGAGCATGTGCCACCCGACGATCTCGAGGCTCCCGCCGTGCATGACGGCGGAGAGGATCGCGAACGACCCGAGCATCGAGAACACCGTGCGCCAGCTCGCTATCCCGACGGCGACGAGGAAGATGCCGCCCAGGAGGATCGCGATGCTCGAGACCTCCCCCGCGCTTCCCGTCACGTTCCCGATGAGGAGGTTCGGGATCGGGGCGAAGTCGCCGCCCTTCGCGGCCGCGAGAGGCGTGGCCGTCGCGACGGCATCGACGGCGTACTGCGTCACGCGTCCGAGCGGTCCGCTTCCCGGCTCGACGAACGCTCCGGACATCGCCCGCGGATACGCGAGCGCGAGGAACACACGCCCAACGAGCGCCGGGTTGAAGACGTTGCGTCCGGTCCCGCCGAAGATCTCCTTCCCGACGATGACCCCGAAGGCGACGCCCACCCCGACCATCCAGAGCGGGAGCGCCGGCGGCAGGATGAGCGGGAAGAGCGCGCCGGTGACGAAGAAGCCCTCGTTGATCTCCTCCTTGCGGACGATCGCGGAGAGGACCTCAATGGAGAGCCCGACCGCGTACGAGACGACGAACATCGCGAGCATCCGCAGGCCGAAGAAGTAGACCGAAGCCAGGATGCACGGGATGACCGCGATGATCACCGTCGTCATCACGCGCTTGACGTCGAGCGGATCGCGGACGTGGGGTGCTACCGACGTGCGCGCGAGCGGCGAGAGAAAGAGCGCGTCTCCGGCGTCGAAGACGGGCTTGAGGAGATTGAACCTGCCCCCCTCTTCGAAGAGGGGACGCGCACGATCGAGCATGTTCGCGACGAGCCTCAAGCTTCCACCTCCAGCGCGGCCTCGGCTTCCGCGATGGCCTCGAGCTCTTCCTGGATCGCCCTCTTCGCGTCGATGAACTGCTGGCGGAGGTCGATCTTCGACGGGCAGACGTACGAGCAGAGCCCGCACTCGAAGCAGAGATCCACGCGGGCGTCGATGGTGTTCTCGATCTCGTCCGCGTAGAGGTACTTGTGGATCACGTTCGGCATGATCCCGGCGGGACAGACGTCGACGCACTGCCCGCAGGCTATGCACGGGCGGAGCTCACCCTGAAGCGCCGTGTTCATGCTCTCGGCGAACGTCGGGCGGATCCCGGAGAGGAAGGTCCTCCCGTACGAGCGCCGCGACCACCCGGGACGCGCGAACCCGAAGAGGTGCCGACTCCTGTTCTCCGCGAGGACGGTGAGCCCGGCGGTCTCCGTGTCGAGACCCTTCCGGTCCTCGCCCATGGCGTCGCCCGAAAAGACCCCGCCCGACACGACCCTGGCGGGCTCCCTGCAGACGTGATTCGCGAGCACGTCGTCGATCGGGTAGCCCACGGGGATCCTGACGTGCACGGGCTCGTCGACCGCCGGTCCGCCCAGCGAGACGACACGCTCGGTGACGGGCCTGCCGAACGTCAGCGCGCGGTCGACCGCGAAGATCCCCGCGGTCGGGATCGCCCACACGGGGTGCTCGAGGTCGTGCGGCAGACCGAGGTGACGTGCCAGGACCGAGGCGTGGTCGAACGGGTATCTCAGGGGGACCGCCACGAGCTGCACGAACGCGTACCCCGCGACCGCCTCGCGAATCTCCTTCGCGAACGGCGTCGCGAGGTCCGGCACCACGAGGCGGATCGGCTGGTACTCAAGGAAGTTCTGGAGATGCTCGAGCCCGCGGGCGAACTCGTCGAGCCTGCCGTGAAGCTGGACGTCCCCGCGGGCGACGAAGGGCTCAAGGTGGATCGTGGAGACGATGACGCCGCTCGGGACCGAGGACGGATCGAGAACCGCGCCGGAGTGCGCGTCTGAGAAGAACTGCCACGCGCCGAGCTCGACAAGGGCGCGGCGCTTCGCGGTCGGATCGCTGCGGGCGGCCTCCACGTGAGAGGGCATCCCGCCAGCCGGAGAGCCATCGAAGTGCTCGACGTCGAAGGGCTCGAGCCTCTCGATGACCACGTGCCCCTCGAGGGCCTCGAGCCTGACGGTCCCCGCGCGCGGGGCGAGCAGGGGAATGCGGAAGTTCTCCGGGTCGCTGGCGAGGACGTCGCCGGCCGCGACCTTCCGGCCGTCGTCGACGCGAATCTCTGTCATGTGGAATCGACGGCTCCGAAGGGGAATGAGCAGCCGAGAGGGGGCGGGCAGGTCCCTGATCTCGGACGAGGGCCTGCCGGCCAGGCGTATGTTGTGGCCGCCTCTGAGCTTCATCCGTCGCGCCCCCCGAGGGTTGCTGCCGGCGGGCCGGACTAGTCGCTGCCGGCGTCCCGACCCGAGCCTACGCAAGAGCCGGGCGGAGCCGCGACGGGGCCGCCCGGCGGGCGGCGCCGACTGAGCGGTCAGCCGGATCTCTGTTTGGGCGAGTATACATCACGGGCAGTGCCCGGCCAAATCGAAAGGGGCCGGGGGGCCAGCCGTGCGCCCACGGCGCGCTCGGCGGACCGGATCCCCCTCCGCGTTCTGCCTCCGGCGTGGTATCATGGGGTATCCTACGGAAGCTCCGCGAACGGAAGCCCCGCGCAGGTGCTGGAGGTGCAGAAGATGCGAGCGAGCACAGCGATCGCGCTTCTGGCCGTTGCGGCCCTTATCCTGATGACCCCGGCCGCTCCGGCCACCACAATCATCGTCGACTGGTCCGGAGCCGGCGACTACCAGACGATCCAGGAGGGCATGGACGCCGCGAGCGCCGGCGACACGGTCCTCGTGGCACCGGGCGGCTATGCCGGACCCGACAACAGTGGCATCGACTTCGAAGGACGGGACATCGCGCTCGTCTCAATGGCCGGCTCGGTCCTCACGTCGATCGACTGCGCCGATTCCGACCGGGCGTTCCTGTTCCAGAACGGGGAGACGGCCGCGGCTCTGGTGAGGGGCTTCACCATCGAACGAGGCTACGCGGTCGATGCGGGCGGGGCGATCTACTGCGAGGGAGCCTCGCCCACGATCGACGACTGCCACTTCGAGCAGTGCAACGCCTACAGGGGCGGCGCCGTCTACGTGAGCAGTTCCTACCCAACAATCTCAGATTGTCTCTTCTTCGACAACTTCGCCGTCGGCGAGGGCGGTGCGGCCTGTCTCGTCTCCTCGGACGGATCGATCTCCGGCTGTACCTTCGACGGAAACACGGCGGGCAACGGCGGCGCGCTCTACTGCGAGTCCTCCTACCCGATGATCTCGGGCTCGCGGTTCACCGGCAACGAGGCCTACGCCGGAGGGGGCGCGCTTCACCTCGAGTGGTCCTCGCCGTCGATCCAGCGATGCACGCTCGATGGGAACACCGCCCAATCCGCCGGGGCGATCTTCTGCCACTGGTCGACGCCGATGATCCTCCGGTGCACCCTCGTGGGAAACGCGGGCGTGAACGGCGGTGCGATGTGGTGCTCCGTCCAGAGCGCCGCGGCCGTGCTCGAGAACTCGATCATCGCGTTCTCCGAGATCGGCCCCGCGGTCGACGGGTTCGCCTGGTTCCTCTGCTCCGACGTCTACGGGAACGAGGGCGGCGACTGGATCTACCCGATCACCGACCAGCTCGGCTCGAACGGGAACATCTCGCAGGACCCGCTCTTCTGCGAGGAGCACAGCCCGGAGTTCCCCTACACCCTCCACGCCGACTCCCCCTGCGCCGCCGACAACAACCCGCTTTGCGGAACCGTCGGCGAGTGGGGCGTGGGCTGCCCGCCGTCGACCGGCGTCGCCGACGGGGGCGGCCAGATCGAGTCCAGCTGGGGCGGGATCAAGGCGCTCTACGGTGGACGGCCCGGGAGCGACAGCCAGCAGTAGGCCAGGCAGGCAGAGGCCCGTCTCCCGGGCTGTTCGGCAGCACCCCCTGCTCTGCGCCCTGCGCCATCCTTGACGATCATCAAGAAACTTGCTATAATAGATAATCTATGAGGGGGTGCAGCTCCGTCGTGCTCGTGGAGGAGAGAAGTTGAAGGATCCCACGCACGGGATAGTCGCCCTCGTTGTCTCATGTGCTCTGGCGATCACGGCCGGTGCCGGCTCGGCAGCGACCGTGACCGTCGATCATGCGGGAGACGGGGACTACCTCACGCTCCAGGAGGGCATCGACGCAGCGAGCGTCGGTGACACGCTCCTCGTCGCGCCGGGTGTCTACTCGGGCGACGGGAACCGCGACCTCGACTTCGCCGGGAAGAACCTCGCCGTTCTCTCCTCCACCGGCCGGGACAGCACGGTGATCGACTGCGGCGGCAGCGTGGGGGAACCGCATCGCGGCTTCTTCTTCCACAGCGGCGAGGACACGACCTCCGTCGT